>JAWUWX010000043.1:0-31172 GCA_034111625.1 Flavobacteriaceae bacterium
TACATTAGGACAAGCGTCTTTAGCATCAGCGATTCCATCACCGTCAGCATCAGGACAACCGTTTAATGCTGCTAAACCTGCAACATTTGGACAAGCATCGTCTCCATCAATTATTCCATCGCCATCTGTATCAGGACAACCGTTGAAAGCCTCTAATCCAAATACTTCTGGACAAGCATCCTTTTTATCATATATTCCATCACCATCAGTATCCGTTCCTCCAAATTTAACAATTACTCCAGCAGAATGCTGAAAGTGAGGTAAAACATTTACATCATCAAATGCATGCTTATAAGAAGTCTGAACATTTAATCCAAAACGCTCACTTAACCAAAAGTTAGCACCTAAACCTCCATTAAGAGTTCCAACTCCTTCAGAATCCAACCAAGTGTATCCACCACCAACTGAAGCAAATGGGTCAAACCATTTAGTATCTCCAATTACATTGTTAAGGTCATATTTAATTCCTAAGTCAGCACCAAGATAAATTAAATCATCAGCTGAAACATCTCCAATTTTACTTATTCTATTGATTGTTCCTGCCATTTCCAATGAAAATCCATCAGCTAAATATTTTCCTACAGCAATTCTTGATACAGAAGGAATGATATTGTAATGATCATTTGCATTAAAAAACTCATCATACCATACAGAACTGTTTCCAGCTTCCGTAACGATTGAATGGTGATTTGTTGGGTAAAAATCTACGGCATTAACACCAACAGATATAGCCCATGGATTGTTCTCATCCTGAGCATTTACGTTGCTAAATCCAGCAACTAAAAGTAAAGCTAAAAAAGCTGTTCTTAAATTTTTCATTTTCTAAAATTTTTTAAATTTAATTGTTTCCTATATTTATGCGAAAATAAGCCGTTTTGGCCTAAATTATATCTACAAATTTACAAAATATTATGTAACTACCTGAAAAAAACTATTGTTATCTATGATTATTTCAGGCGACACACCTTAAAACTTACTCAACTTCTTTTACCACAATATTTTTATCTATATAGACCAATATTTTTTTATTAATTTTATAGCTCATCTCAATTAGTAATTCAGCGTAATCATTAATTTGGTCGAAATGTTTTTTCCTGAATCTTCCTGTTTTATAATCAATAATTGTTACTGAGTCGCCTGAAAAATTTATTCTGTCAGGTATCAATATCTTTTTATCCTTAGACATTATTTCATGCTCGTTGAAAACTATCAAGTTCTCTTGAAAATACGCACTGAGTTGAGGGTGTCTTGTGATGCTAGCTATTGAATCACGAATTTTCGAAACCTCTTTTTTATCAATGTTTCCCTCAAGAACGTGTTCTTCAATACTACTTTCAATGTCCTCTTCAGTTTTAACTTTAGACAATATTTTATGTGCTAGATTTCCGTAATTAATTGCTTCCTCTTGTTTTTCACCCCATCTCAACGATGAATTAGTCGCAATAGTAATATTTATATCCCTCCATGAAGACGAAATAAACCCTTCCTGAATTTCAGTTTCTAAACTCTTTTTCGAATCTCGAAACCTCTCTCTGTTTCCGAAGTTATACTCATTCTTTAAATCACTATAGGTATTCTCCCCTTCAATACATTTTAAATATTCAATAAAAAAATCAGAAAAGTGCTTCGCTTCGCTAAGAATATTATTTGTGGATTTTCTTTCGGTGGCAACATATAACTGCTCTATAGGTCTTGTTAAAGCAACGTAAAGCAAATTAAGATTGTCTAGTTGTTTCTCCTTCTTTCTAGAAATGTATAATTCTTCAGCACGGATGCCAGCATAGTTCAGTTTCTTCGAATAATCAACTAATGTAGATTCAAAATCCATCATTTCATTCTTTTCACTTAAATCATACCATGCTCTAGGATTAATCTCTCTGTAAATATCCATGTCAAATGGGAAAATAACAACTGGAAATTCTAATCCTTTAGATTTATGAATCGTCATAATATTAACAGCGTTTTTTCCTTCAGGAATAGAAATACTTAGATTTTCTCTTTTTCGATCCCAATTTTCAAGAAAATCACCAAGACCTTTTCCTTTTTTATTCTGATATTCCAAAACAAAATCTAAAAATGCCAATATGTATGCGTCTGAATCTTTTATCAATTGAAAACATCGAATAATATATTCAATAGAATCATAAAATGGCATCTGAATAAATTCATTTTCATTAAATGAATATCCAAACTCTCCCAGTTTTTCAAAAACAACCTCATTAGATTGATGAATCAGACCTTTAATAGTCTTGTGTTTCAATTCGTCATTTATATTCTTACTACATAAATAATAAAGGAAGTCCGCTGCAGCCTCCTTATTATTAGGCAGAAAAAGAAACTTTAATAAATCAAGAATAAACGTTACCTCTTTACTATTCTTCAATAACAATGTCTCTGAAGAAACAATATCAATCCTGCTATTAGTCAAATAATTAGAAATAGCAATCCCTTGTTTTTTTGTTCTGACCAATATACAGACATCATTCAAGTCATATTTTTTATCTAGATTTTGAATTTTTTCTAATACCGCTTTTCCGTAGACCTCATCTCTCTCTTTGGTTCCTTGAAATTCATCTACAAATGAAATCTGAACAAACCCTTCATCTTTATGATTCTTTTTTTGTTGATTTCCTACTCTGTACATCTTCCTGTAATCATCCTTTTCCAAAAAGCCTGAAACAAAACTGAAAAAATTATTGTTAAAATCTACAATCTGTGCTGAACTTCTGAAATTAGTTTCTAAATTTTTAGGGCTTTTATCAACTGAAAAAGGATTTTCTTGATTGGTCAGATTGATAAATTGTTCCGCCTTTCCTCCTCTCCATCGATAAATCGCTTGCTTAGCATCTCCGACCAACATTAATTTTCCTTTTTCAGCATCCAACGTTTCACTGACCAATGCGTTTTCGATTAATGGAATTAAATTAGTCCATTGTAATACCGACGTGTCCTGCATTTCATCAATAAAATAATAACTGTATTTTTCACCTAATCGCTCATAAATGAAGGGCGCTGGTTCATTCCGAATCTGATCAGAAATTATCTGATTAAATTCTGCATTTAAATGCAAGTTGTTTTGCTCTTTAATCTCCTCCAAAGAAGCGTTTATGTGCTTTAAAACTGCCAATGGAATTAAACTTTTCATTACCAATGAATTTCTAGTAAATTCTTGGTACAATTTTTCTGACTGCGTATATATTTCCAATAAAGGAGGTAAAGTTTGTTCAATCGCAGTTTTTATATCTTCAGATTTGGACTTAGAATAAAATGTGTTCTCTTCAATTCGTTCTCTAAGTTTACTTTGGTCAAAAAACTTTGTTTTTAAAAAATCAAATGCTAAATTTTTAAAATGATTTGGTAACATTGACCTATAAAAATCATTGTGCTCTAAATTCATTGAGTCAATAATTTCCAATCCTTTTTTACCTATATCAACAAACTCACTTTCTATTGCTTTATTCTCTTTTCTGAGGTGACTTTTAAGCGCAGTAAATTCTTGAAGCGTTTTGTTTTTTAACTTTTTTAATTGAGTTACATCATTTTCATTTAGCAGAACCTTGGCAAATTCTTTTAACCCTCTAGCAATGTCCCAAGACTTATCATCTTCCGTTTTCTCTAATGAAAAATCAATAAGCACTTTCGTTAAGTCTTTATCAACCCCTATTTTAGAAATCATTAAATCTACGGCTTCGTCAAGCAAGGAAATACTATCCATCTCAACATCAAAATTCATAGAAAGCCCTAAATCAAAAGCAAAATTTCTAATAATTCTGTGTGTAAAACTATCAATAGTAGTAATATTAAATGCCGAATAATTCTGAACAATACTATTTAAAACACGCTTGGATCGGTTTTTAAGAATGTCCTTATTTAGTGACAACTCTTCAAGAATTATGATGGACATATCATTCTTTTCACCTCCTGAAAAATCTTTTAAACTTTGCAAAACACGCCCTTTCATTTCTGCCGCCGCTTTATTCGTAAATGTAATGGCTAATATTTTCTGAAAACGAAAAACATCATCTGTAGAAAGAAGAATTTTTAGGTATTCTTTTACTAGTGTAAATGTTTTCCCACTACCTGCTGAAGCGTTATAAACTTGAAATTGTGATTCTACTTGCACTCAATCATTATTTTAATGCAACTTACGTTTTTAAAATCAAAAAAAGTCGAACAAATTGCTCGACTTTATAAATAATATATTCTTATATCTTACTTATTTACTCTCCTTATTTCTTCAGTAAATCCTTCTAAGTCAGGAATACGCAAAAACATTTTGATTGCCTTTTCAACAATAACATCTGCTCTTTTATCATCAAACCCTAAACCAATTGCAATTTTAGTTAATAAGCTAACTCCCTGTTCAGAAACTCTACCGTCAATTAACAACATTCTTGTTAAATAATATAAACTCTCCAAGCGTTCCTCATAATTTGATGCCGAACTTGTTGGGTAATCATTTGGGGTTTTTAAAATACTCTTGTATTCATCATCAGTAATTCCTAAAATATTGGCTAACCTTTCTAGTAACTTTTCTTCTGCTTTTTCTATTTTCCCATCAAATAAAGCCAACTTAACGATATCAGCAAAATGACCAATGTTTCTTTTGTGTGCTCCTGTAGAATATAAATCTGAAAATGACATACTTTTTTGTGTTTGAATGACAAAGATACTTAAACGAACTAAATTTTTAAATTATTCATACACCTTTTTATATCGAAAGTATATCTTTGCTCAAAATATGATTAATTGAGTAAACAAAACATCGTTTCCGCTTTCGAACAATCAACTAGAATAAAAGAGATTGTTCAACAATTACAACAGGACAAAAACCATTTTCAAATATCAAATTTGGTCGGCTCATCGTTGTCTTTTGTTATTTCTACAACTTTTAAAAGGGCTGAAAAACCTTTCTTATTAATATTTAATGATAAAGAAGAGGCGGCTTATTATTTAAATGATTTAGAGCAACTTATTGGCGAAAAAAACGTTCTCTTTTATCCAGGATCCTATCGAAGACCTTATCAGATTGAAGAAACTGATAATGTGAATGTTTTACTTCGCGCCGAAGTTTTAAATCGAATTAATTCTCGTAAAAAACCAGCAATAATTGTTACGTATCCTGAAGCCCTCTTTGAGCAAGTTATTACTAAAAAAGAGCTTGAAAAAAGCATTTTAAAATTATCTGTAGGAGAAGAGGTCTCTTTAGATTTTATCAATGAAATGCTTTTTGAATACAATTTTAAAAGAGCAGACTTTGTCACAGAGCCTGGAGAGTTCTCAGTAAGAGGAGGAATCGTTGATGTGTTTTCTTTTTCTAATGATGAGCCATATCGAATTGAATTTTTTGGAGATGAAGTGGACAGTATTCGAACATTTGATGTAGAAACTCAACTTTCAACTGAAAAAATAAGTAAAATCAACATTATGCCAAATGTTGAAAATAAAATGCTTGATGAGAATCGTGAAAGTTTCTTAAAGTATATCCATTCCAAAACAGTTGTTTTCTCTAAAAATATTAATCTTCTTTCATCAAGTTTAGACAGTTTATATGAAAAAGCAGAGTCAGCATTTCAAGATTTAACTAAAGAAATAAAACACGCTGAACCTTTGACTCTTTTTTGTAATGGCGAATTGATTAAAAAACAATTAGAAGAATTTAATTTAATTGAAATTTCTTCTTCTAAATCTATTAAAGACAATTCAAAAAATACAGTGCAATTTAGCACAACACCACAACCTTCATTCAATAAACAGTTTGACTTATTAATTGAAAACCTCCAGAAAAATACTGATAATGGAATCTCTAATTATTTGTTCTGTGACAATGAAAAGCAAGTAAAAAGATTTGACGATATTTTTTCTGACGCCGATCAATCAGTCACGTATAACACAATCGTTTTTCCATTATATAAAGGTTTTATTGATACAGATTTAAACATCGCTTGTTATACCGACCATCAGATCTTTGAAAGGTATCATAAGTTTCGTCTTAAAAATGGGTACGCTAAAAAACAGGCAATTACTTTAAAAGAACTTACGAGTCTTGTTATTGGCGATTATGTAACGCATATAGACCATGGAATAGGAAAGTTCGGTGGGCTTCAGAAGATTGATGTAGAAGGGAATCAGCAAGAGGCCATAAAACTAGTATATGGCGATCGTGATGTGTTATATATCAGTATTCATTCTTTACATAAAATTTCTAAATACAATGGAAAGGATGGTAAAGAGCCAAAGATGTATAAACTAGGCTCTGGAGCATGGAAGAAATTAAAACAAAAGACCAAAACAAGAGTAAAGAAAATTGCGTACGATTTAATCCAATTGTATGCTAAACGTCGGACGGAAAAAGGGTTTCAATATGGTCCTGATACTTCTATGCAGCATGAACTAGAGGCGAGTTTTATTTATGAAGACACTCCTGATCAATTCAGTGCAACTGAAGATGTAAAAGCTGATATGGAAAAAGAACAACCAATGGATAGATTGGTATGTGGAGATGTAGGTTTTGGAAAAACAGAAATTGCAATTCGTGCAGCATTTAAAGCAGTAGATAATGGGAAGCAAGTAGCAATTCTTGTCCCTACAACTATACTTGCGTTTCAACATTTTAAAACGTTCAGTTCGCGTCTAGACAACTTTCCTGTGACAGTAGATTATTTAAATCGATTCCGAACTACCAAACAACGAAACATAGTTCTAGAAGGTTTAAAAAGTGGAGCCGTTGACATTGTGATAGGAACACATCAACTGGTAAGTGACAAGATAAAATTTAAAGACCTAGGGTTATTAATCGTAGATGAAGAGCAAAAATTTGGCGTGTCTGTGAAGGACAAATTAAAAACAATCAAAGAAAACGTTGATACGCTTACATTAACCGCGACTCCGATTCCTAGAACACTTCAATTTAGTTTAATGGCTGCGCGTGACTTATCCGTTATTAATACGGCTCCGCCAAATAGACATCCTATTGACACACAAGTAATCAGATTTGGAGAAGAAATAATTCGAGATGCAATTCAATATGAAATATCTCGCGGAGGTCAAGTGTTTTTTATTCACAACCGAATTGAAAATATTAAAGAAGTCGCAGGAATGATTCAGCGATTACTTCCTGACGCAAAAATAGGAATTGGTCATGGACAAATGGAAGGTAAAAAATTAGAGAAACTGATGCTTTCATTTATGAATAACGAGTTTGACGTACTCGTTTCTACAACCATTGTTGAAAGTGGTCTTGATGTTCCTAATGCCAATACTATTTTTATTAATAATGCTAATAATTTTGGTCTTTCTGATCTTCATCAAATGCGAGGACGTGTAGGTCGTTCCAACAAGAAGGCGTTTTGTTATTTCATAACGCCACCATATCATATGATGACTACAGATGCTCGAAAACGTATTGAAGCGTTGGTGTTATTCTCTGAGTTAGGAAGTGGAATCAATATCGCAATGAAAGATTTAGAAATACGTGGAGCAGGAGATTTATTGGGAGGTGAACAAAGCGGATTTATCAATGATATTGGTTTTGATACGTATCAAAAAATCCTAAGTGAAGCGATTGAGGAATTGAAAGAAAACGAATTTAAAGAGTTGTACAAAAGCGACAACAAGCCTAAAAATTATGTCAAAGAAGTACAGATTGATAGCGATTTTGAAATTCTAATTCCTGACGATTATATCAATGTTATTTCTGAACGCTTGAGCGTTTACAGTGAATTAAGTTCTATTTCTAATGAAGAGCAATTAGCAGCATTTGAAAAAAGAATTATTGATCGATTTGGAGAGATTCCTACTGAAGTTGTTGATCTTTTAAACAGTGTTCGGATAAAGTGGATTGCAAAACAATTAGGACTAGAACGGATAATTTTAAAAAAGAAGAGGTTAATTGGGTATTTTATTGCAGATCAACAAAGTGGTTTTTATCAAACTGATGATTTTACACGAATTCTTCACTATCTTCAGAAAAATTCTAAAACATGTGTGATGAAAGAAAAGCATACTAAAAACGGCTTACGTCTTTTAATTACATTTATACATATTGATTCGGTTCAGAAAGCACTGGACGTTTTACAAAAAATATAATGAATCAACATCCTAGGCATCTTTTAGAACTTACATTGGCTACTTTTTTCATCAGTACTTCTGGTGCTTTAGGAAAATTTATTGCAATGCCTCCTCCTGTCACCATATGGTGGAGATGCTTAATAGCAATGATTATTTTATATGCTTTTTGTAAATACCAAAAAATAAACCTTCGTCTTAATTCTAAAAAAGACAGACTTCCTTTTCTTATAAGTTCATTATTATTAGGCGCGCATTGGATCACTTATTTTTATGCATTAAAGTTCTCCAATGTAGCAATTGGAATGTTGTCTTTATTTGCTTTTCCAGTAATTACTGCATTACTAGAACCTTTATTTGGGAAAGAAAAATTCAAGCCTATTCACATTTTATTAGGGTGCCTTATACTCTTGGGTATTTATATTCTTGCTCCTGAATTCAGTCTTGAGAATTCACATGTAAAAGGAATCTTGTTTGGGCTACTTTCTGCGGTCTGCTATTCAATACGGATTTTAATGTTAAAGCAACAAGTGATTACATATAATGGAACAATGTTGATGTTTTACCAACTGCTTATTTTAACTATTGTACTGATTCCTGTATTATATTTTATGGATACTTCAGGAATACAATCACAATTTCCATATGTTATTCTTTTAGCGGTAGTAACTACTGCTCTTGGACATACAATGTTTGTGAAGAGTTTGAATCATTTTTCTGCAAGCACTGCCACAATCATAAGTAGTACACAACCAATTTTCGGAATTATAATTGCTTATTTCTTCTTAAATGAAATGCCAACTTGGAGCACTTTTTGGGGAGGTTTACTGATTCTTTCTACTGTTGTTATTGAAAGTATAAGGTCTAAGAAAGAAATAAAAAAGGGTGAAAATGTATAATCTTCTCCCTTTTTAATATCTGCTCTTTTTAATCTTCTATTGTTTAATCAACTTGACTGTTGCCTTAGTATCTTCAGAAGTAACAGTTACAAAATAAATTCCTGTTGCCAGTTCATTGATGTCAATATCTTGACTGATAAACATTTCTGATAAGTCAGCCTCTTTTAACTTTCTTCCATTAATGTCAAACACTTCTGCTTTCAATAAGTTTAAAGATGCTAGTTTACGTATTGTAAATGTATCGGTTGTTGGATTAGGATAAACTGAAATATCTTGTAATAATAAATCGTATTTACTCACTGCCAGCACAGCTGAACAATTATAAATTACAATTTCATCAAGGTACCAACCAAAATTTGAGCCATTACATCCATCAGTTCCAAGTTCAAATCTTAATTTAAGTCCAGAATTCGCTACAACTCCAAGTGATGTTAAATCAACAGTGCTCTGTCCCCAACCGTTAGAAACACCTGAAAACGCCACTTCACCTGCCATAGGATTGGTGTTTCCATCAATTGATGTGGTTAATTCACTATTATATGAATTTGTAGTAAATGAGCCACTAGGAATAACTGACCAAGTGGTTCCGTCATCAGTACTATACTTTATATTTCCTCCATCGTAATCTGCTTCAGTATATACGTAATGGTTAAATGACATATGAAAATCACCTGTTGCAATATCTGGCATTGTAATTAATGGACTTTCTAATCTAATTAATCCATCTTGAATAACAGTAATACAATCACCTCCATAATTAGAATTGGCTGCAAATATTCCTGTTCCTGAACGCGCATCAGGAAGAGCACCTTCAATCGCCCAATCTCTTGGAATCCAATCAAATTGATTAGATGGTAATTGTGTAACTGTCCAACTCCTTAAACCTGACTCCCAATCTTCAGAAAAAAGAGGGTTTGAAGTAGAAGCATCACACAATGATGTTACTGCTGCAGGGTAAGCAATCGCAGCATAACCACATGCCGTTTGTTCAGGATATCCCCTTAACTCAACTGCAAGTATTGCTTTCGTTACTTGCTCAAGATCTGAAACGGTAATGATTTCTCCTGACAATCCTGTTGCTGCAGCATCTGTAGAAAGCCCTTTAAGGTTGGTTCCTAGTAAGTCTGAAGCTGAAGCCTCCAATGCATCAGCAAAAGAAATAAAATCACTCGTAGGAGTTAAATAAACACTTTGAACTCTCCAAAAAATATGTGCTGCTTTCGTAAATCCAAGTCCAGAAATCGTCTGTCCATTATAAGTTCCTCCATCTACTAATAGTGCATAGGCATGATTCGGTATTCCTGAATTACCATGAACTCCTCCATTATCAGATGTTGAACAATTATATTCAGCATCATCAGAACTTTTCCCAGGGTTTCCAAAACATGTAGGATCCCACATGTCACGAATTGCTCCTCCAAATGCCTCTGAATCTTCTCCCATCTTCCATCTAATAGCACTATTATCACATCCGCTTCCTGTTCTTACAGAAAGATTTTCTCCTTCATCTTCATAGTTATTTAATAAATCTATCGTTTCTCCCCATATATCTGAATAAGCTTCATTCAATGCTCCTGATTGATATGCATAAATTGTATTCGCAGTAAACTGATTAATTCCGTGTGCCCATTCATGTGCTGTTATGTCATCTGAAGCTCCTCCATTACAAAAATTTACAGTTTGTACTCCTCCGCTCCAAAAAGCATTAGAACATACTCCACTGTCCTTATCAAGAAGATCTGGATGGTTGATAATTGTAACCATTTGAGAGTCTCTACCATCATATGATAGATATCCAAATGCATTTTTAAAAAAATTATATGTATGACCAGCAGATACTATTACATTTTGCTGTGTCTGACTTAAAAATCCCGGAAAAGAATTCCCTTCTTGCCATCTTAAATCACTCGTGTCAACTTCATAAAGACGACGATCTAGTGCATGCGCGATTCCTGTAAATTGCTCCACAAGACTTCCGTCATGTGCATCAATAAACAAGTACTCCGTAACGTCTGTCATATTATAAACTTCAACTCTATATACTAGATGAAATGCACCTTGGGTTCTCTGAACTAAGCCTTTCTTAAAAACAAGTAATTCGCTTTTCTTGATTAATAATGGCTCTTCACTCCTACTGATATTCTGACTCTCTACAGTTCTCAATGCAATTTTACTTGCCTCTGCCTCACTTAAATTTGGAGTTGCGTTCAATTTAATAAGTGGAAACACATTTCCATTTACAGAATTTAATTTTCCTGCTGCATTATAATGAAATCTTAATTCTCCATCAAAAACAGGCACATCCTTATGATATTGTTTAAAATTTACATTCTTTAATCCATGACTATCAGATTCTTCTTTATTAAAAATTAATGAATTCTCAATCGATTTTAAACCGTAAATAGCCTTGTTTTCTTCTAAAAAATTTATCGACTTCTGTTTCAATGAACTTCCTCTTACTTCCAAAGATTTATTTACTGGAAACTTAATAAATTGAACTCTTTCGGATTTTTTTTCTGTAGTTATTCTAGCGTTTGTTGCTTTAATAAACTTGTCTTTTATTTCAACATTCTTTTGTGCAAAAACAAAAGAACTTGTAAATAGGGTTAGTAAAATTGTAATTAATGTGTAGTTTTTTTTCATGAGATTATAGTTTTAATAACGCGAATTTATTAAATAAATTTGTTTTTTTTAGTTAAAAAAAGATAATTATCTTCTTAAACAATTAATCCTATCATTATGAATGAGAGTAAAATACTCTTACATCACTTCAAATAGTTTTCCTGGCAAGGGCCTTACAACACTTTTCATCTCCATATTAAATAAAATTGTGGCAAGTCTATATACTGGAATATTATTGTCTAGGGCTATTGAATCCATATACCTTTTCCCTGAATTCAAAAGATAATTATACACTTGTTGCTCCTCAGTATTTAAGTCAACAAATAGTTGTTTTTGTACAGTTTTAGGCTTCTCCTTGTCTATATCCCAATTCAACATTTCAATAAGATCGTTCGCATTGGTTAATATTCCGGCTTTGTTTCTTTTGATTAAATTATTGCAACCTATACTTAATATATCTGTCGTTTTTCCTGGTACTGCAAATACTTCTCGACTATATGAATTTGCAATTTCTGCTGTAACTAATGAGCCTCCTTTTTTAGCAGATTCAATAATAATTGTGGCTTCAGAAATTCCAGCAACAATTCTATTTCGTTTTAAAAAATGCTCTCGGAGTGGTTCTTCATCATGCCAAAACTCCGTATAAAAACCTCCATTCTCATTTACTTGATGAATGTATTTCTTATGAGTTTTAGGATATATAGTCTCCAATCCATGGGCAAGAATACTTATCGTCTGTAAATTGTTGTTAATGGCCGCTTTTTGTGCTGTAATATCTACTCCATAAGCAAATCCGCTAACTATTATAGGGTTATAAGGGACAAGCTCTTCAATAAATTGATTGATAAAATCACGACCATATAGCGTCATTTTTCGGGTACCAACAATACTTATAACCCTTGGGTTTTCTAAATTAATATTTCCATCTTGGAATAATAAGATAGGAGCATCAATGCATTGCTTTAATTTAAATGGGTAATTTTCTTCTTGAAATGAAACGGAAGAAATTTTCTTTTTATGGATAAAATCAAATTCTCGATCAGCAGCAATACGGTTTTCTTTATCAAATAAGTTTTTAATCGTGACGGAGCCTATACCGTTAATTTTTTCAAGGATTGATTTCTTTTCTGCAAATACATTTTCAGCACTTCCGCAATGAGCAATTAGTTTTTTAGCAATAATATCTCCTACTCCTTTCGCCTTTTGAAGCGTTAAAAGTGCCACTAATTCTTTTTCTAGCATTCGTAAAAAATTGAGTATCAATATACAAAACATTTGTTAATAAATATTCTAGCTACGCTTTCAATAGGCGCACCTTTTTTCTATATTTGTTTCTATGAGATTAGCTAACTACATAAATGACTTACTGTACAGATATGAATGTGTAATTGTTCCGGGTTTTGGAGGTTTTATTACCAATGAAATTTCGTCAAGTGTAGATCATTATACGCACACATTTCATCCTCCGATGAAACAAGTTTCTTTTAATAGCAATTTGCAAAACAATGATGGATTATTGGCCAATCATATCTCTTCAATAGAAAAGGTTTCTTTTAATCAAGCAATGAATATTATTAATAAAGAAACCAAACAATGGAATGATTTATTAATAAATGAAACTGTTGAAATTTCTAAAATAGGTTCTTTAAGCCTGAATGAAGAGGATAAAATCATTTTTGACCCTTCACATCTTGAAAACTACTTGACCTCATCATTTGGTTTAAATGCTTTTAATTCTGCTGCAATTAAAAGACTGGAATATAAAGGTCAAGTTCGAAAATTGGAGGCTATTGCTCCAATTATTAATTCAGAAGAAAAAAGAAGAAAAACTCCTATTTTCTTAAAGTATGCTGCTAGTCTTGCTATTTTATTTGCCGTTGGAAGTTTCGGGTGGAAAGCGTATGATTCTAACCAGTACCAAAAACAACTTATTGCAGAGCAACACCAACAAAATCTTGTTGAACAAAAAATTCAAGAAGCGACATTTGTCATAAAAAACCCATTACCCTCAATTACTTTAAATATTGCCAAGGAAACTAGTAATTACCATGTTATTGCTGGTGCTTTTAGAGAACCAGGAAATGCAGAGAGGAAAGTCCGTCAACTTATTGAAAAAGGGTATAACGCGCAGATACTAGGCGCTAATAAGTGGAATTTATTGCAAGTTTCTTATGCAAGTTTTAGCAATAAAAATGACGCTTTAAATAGTCTTCGCTCTATTAAAAGAACTATTGCTTCTGATGCCTGGTTGTTGGTTCAAGAATTTTAGCAGAAGGGAGACACATAAAAAATTACCTCTTTGTTACTTTGCAACTATTTCTCTTTGGCATATCTTTGTCAAAACTTTTATCAATGAAAGCAAAACATCCTAAAGACTCTTTAACCATATTAACTGATATGGTTTTACCTGGAGAAACAAATGCCTTAAATAATCTTTTTGGAGGTGAATTACTTGCAAGAATGGATCGTGCTTGTAGTATTTCGGCTCAAAGACATTCTCGTAGAATTGTGGTTACAGCATCTGTAAATCATGTCGCTTTTAATAAAGCTGTACCTGTAGGAAGTGTTGTTACTATTGAATCTAAGGTTTCTTGTGCTTTTAGAACTTCAATGGAAATATATGTTGATGTGTGGATTGAAGATAGAGAGACAGGAGAACGCACAAAGGTAAATGAAGGCATTTACACGTTTGTTGCCGTTGATAGAACTGGATCTCCTGTAAAAGTTCCGGAGCTTATTCCTGAAACAACTCTTGAAAAAGAACGTTTTACGGGTGCAAAAAGAAGAAAACAATTAAGTCTAGTTGTTGCTGGTAAAATGATGCCAGATGATGCAACAGAATTGAAGGCTTTATTCGGAAAATAATTACATTTTATAAATCCAATCCGCAGGATTAAGCCTTGTAGTGTTTTTCCAAATCTGGAATTTTAAGGTCGTTTTATTAGATATTTTATCCGTATAAATCTTACCTATAGACTGTTTGACACTTACTTTATCTCCTTTTGTAACCGTCACAGTTTCCATGTTATTATAGATCGTTATATAGTTTCCGTGTTGAATATAAACTGCGTTTTTACCACTTACTGATTGAATCTGTAATACGGTTCCATCAAAAATTGCTCTAGCATTAGACCCTTTTTCCGTTCTTATATGAACTCCATTACTTTCGATTATAATTCCTGATAGTGTAGGATGGTTTTGCTTTCCATAGCGCCTTGTAAGAATTCCTTTCTTTTCAACTGGCCAAGGTAGTTTCCCTTTATTCTCGACAAACTTAGATGCCAATAGTTTTGCTTCAGGTGATAATGAAAACTCAGAAGTTTTCTTAGACGTTTTCTTTCCTGCTTTTTTATTCGCCTTCGCAATAGCATCACGAATTATTTTTTCAATCTGTTTGTCTATTTTACGTTCTGCTCGTTGCTTCTTTTTAATCTCTGCAATATATTTTTTCTCTTGCTCCTTTATTTTACCTCTTATTTCTTCTTGACTCTTCTTCTCTTCCTCAATTTTGTCTTGTTCTTTCTTGCTTTCTTGCGCCAATATCTCTTTTTCTTTTTTTCTGATTTCTAAAGTGTCGTTTAGCGTTTTTAATACATCCGTTTTAAGAATTATTTGCTCTCCTTGTGCTTTTCTAAAAGCTGTATACTGTTTCATATACTGAATCCGTTGATAGGCTTGATGGAAATTACTAGAAGATAATAAAAACATAATTCTGCTTTGCTGAGATTTACTTTTATAAGACTTATAAATCATTTTAGCATAATCATCTTTCAATTTTTTATGTTCGTTTTTAAGAGATTTTAATTCTTTTTCATTTGAATAAATCTCCTTATTTAAAGCATTTGTCTCGGCTTTAAAAGCCTTAATTAATTTAATCTGAGCGTTAATCTGAAGGTTAATATCACTTAACTGATTGAGAACGTTTTTTTCTTTGGAACGTGTTTCAGACAGCAGTTTCCTGATATCCTTAACCTCTTCTTGGATTTCTTTACGCTGTTGCTCTAGTTCTTTCTTTGTTTGCCCAAATGAGATTTGACAAAATGAAAGGCAGATAAAAAATAATAAGAGTTTACTTCTTTTCATCTAATTTTATTTCTTTATATCCTGAAGGAATTCTAAATGGAAAACTTACTTTCTTATCAAACTCTACAGTTCTATATTCTAAGTCCAACAAAGTTATTTTAGCCTTTGCAACTGCGTTTACTTGAATTATTTTTGGAAAAAAGATGTTATCAACTTTTTGATATTCTTTATATGAAATTGTTAGCCTTTTTTGATCAATAGATTGTCGGACTTCTTGCTTATCGAGTTTAAAATTGGTCGGGTTCAACCAAAAAAAGAGGTCAAATAACTCTTCTTGTTTTTTTGGCTCTAGCATGTAAGACGTTTGGTCGATATCAACAGCATATTTTTTATCTTTCATATTCATGATAGGTTGACCTAACAGTAGATTTTGAATTTTCTCATAATCTACCTCAGTTCCTAAAAAATTACTTAAAAGACCGAAATCACCATCGAAATAAGTCTTATTTATTTTTTCATAATACGCAACTCTATCTGGAGTAATCAAGACCTTGGCTACTGGAATATTTACCACAGGAATTACCGCTGTCATCCAGATTGCTTTGTCTTTTTCTAGGCGAAGTTTAATAGTAAATACTTGAGAATTTTTCCTGTCTTGGTATTTGGCTTTTATTCGAGCGCTAATTGTTTCCTTATTAAATGCTCCTTCATAATGTTTATTAATTACTTTTTTAGGTGACATAGAAATAATAGAACTATTGGAAGTTGTTGATTTGGTAGATTTACACGAAGCAAAAATTACGCAAATAATTAATAAATATCTATACGATTTAATCATTTTTTATTTTCTTAATTCGATGGCAAGGTTACGGTAATTCTCTGCTTTTTTGTTCTTTCCTATCGCTTCATAACCAATTGCTAATTGCTGATAACACTGAACCATCATTTCATTATCATCAATAACAAAATCAATGCCATTCATTAAAACTTCAATTGCGTCTTTATATTTTTCTTGACTTATTAATGCTTTGCCGTTCATTAAATATAAATATGGTTGTGCAGGAAATAATTCCAACCCTTGTAAACTATACTTGTATAATCCCTCTCTGTTTTTTAAAATGAATTCTTCTTGTAAAATTTTTTTTAAGATATCAAATTGCTTGTTACTTTTAAAAGATTCTTTTAAATCCTCAAGCGATGCGTTTTTTGTTTCTACAATTCTTTGTTTGGTCTCATTCCGATTTCTACTAGAAACTATCTTTTTAAATCGCGTCAATCTTGATGATGAGAATCCTTTTATCTCAAGTTCTTCAATCAACTTTTGTGCCTTTTCAAGTTCACTTGCCTGAATATATATCAATACAAGATCTTCTGTAAATTTAGGTTTTTGAAGAATTATTTTTTGCTGTAATTCAATCGCTTTTGAATAATTATATTGCTTTAACTGAATTTTTTTAGCAAGTTCTAAAAACCAATAATTATCTGAATTTTGCTGTAAAGCCTTGTCAATATAAAGTTCGGCTTGAATGTACTTTCTTAAATCAAAATAATTTTTAGAAAATTCGAAATCAACCGATTTATCATTTGGAAATAACTGTTGGCACTTTTCAAGTTCTATTATCGCAAGAGAATTATTGCCAATAGCCTTGTACTTTAACGCCTCAAAATAATGGTTTTCAAATTTGATCAATACATTATCGGAGTCTTCTAGAAGTGTCAGACTATCATCTTGAGAATAGGAAATAGAAAAAGCGCAAACCAATAATAAACACAGATATATATTTACGCTTTTTATGTTCATTTTTATATTAATTCTGTATAATCTCCAATGCTTACTGAAGTGAATTTTCCATCATACTTAGAATGATGCCCTATCATTGCGTTGTCAAGATCTGCATTCGTGATTTTAACATTTGATTGTATCAGTGAGTTTTTAATCGTTGAATTTTCAACAACACTATTCTCTCCTAACGAAACATAAGGACCAATTGTTGTGTTTTTTAAAACTACATTTTTTCCAATATAACATGGCTCAATAATCGTTGCGTTTTCTTGAGACACATCCTTAGAGACCATGCTCTGACCCCCTTTAAAAGCTAGCTCCAACACCTTAGAGTTCGTCGCTACGGTCACGTTTTTATTTCCGCAATCCATCCATTCATTGACTTTTCCAGGCACAAATTTATGCCCTTTTTGCTTCATGTTTTCAAGAGCATTAGTCAATTGGTATTCTCCTTTTTCTTTAATATCATTATCCAACAAGTACTGAATTTCATCTCTTACAATACTTCCTTCTTTAAAATAATAGATTCCTATGATTGCTAAGTCAGAAACAAATTCTGTTGGTTTTTCAATAAAATCAGTAATATAACCCTCTTTTAATTTCACCACTCCAAACGCTGAAGGATCATCTACTTGTTTTACCCATATCGCTCCGTCTGCATCTTTATCCAATGTGAAGTCTGCCTTGAAAAGCGTATCGGCAAATGCCACAACACAAGGGCCGTCAAGTGCATCTTTAGCGCATTGAATAGCATGTGCAGTTCCCAATGCTTGCTCTTGAATATAAACACTTCCTTTCGTGTTTAAATCTGTGGCAATTTTTAACAGTCTCTCTTCTGTATCTACAGGAAATCCTTTCGCAACAGGACCAATAATAAATGCTATTTCATCTATTTCTTGATTTACAACTCCCGCAATATCTTCAACCAATCTTTGAACAATTGGTTTTCCTGCGATAAGAGTTAGTGGTTTTGGTGTTGTCAATGTATGAGGACGTAATCGTGATCCGATTCCCGCCATTGGTACTATTATTTTCATATGATCAATTTTCTATTTTTTCTTATTTCTTCAAATGCAAATATACAATTTCTAATCCTTAAATTCCTTTTGGAATTGCTTCTATCAGTTTTTGAGTATACGCTGTTTTTGGGTTTTTATAGATCGCGTCAGCATCTCCTTTTTCTTCAATCTGACCATTATTCATTACTAGAAGTTGGTCACTCATATATTTCACTACCGATAAATCATGTGAAATAAAAATATAGGTGAAATCGAATTCAGATTTCAATTCGTTTAACAAATTCAATACTTGGGCTTGTACAGAAACATCCAATGCAGAAACAGATTCATCGCAAATAATCAATTTTGGCTTTAGAGCGATTGTTCTTGCAATCCCAATTCGTTGTCGTTGTCCTCCTGAAAATTCATGAGGATATCTATAAAAATGTTCTTTTTCAAGCCCCACTTTATCAAGAAGATTAAAAACATATTCTTTTCTCTCGGTATCTGAATTCAGAATTTTATGAACTCTCATAGGTTCCAAAATTGCTTTCCCAACTGGAATTCTTGGATTCAGAGATGAAAATGGATCTTGAAATATAATTTGTATTTCTTTTCTTAATTCTTTGAATTCTTTTTTAGAAAGTTGGGAAATATCTTTTCCTTTATAGATAATCTCTCCATCTGAAACTTCTTCTAAACCCAATATAGTTCTTCCAAGAGTAGTTTTCCCACAACCGGATTCCCCGACCAATCCAACTGTTTCTCCTTCATATATTTCAAACGAAACACCATCAACTGCTTTCACTGTTGATTGCTGATTTGAAAACCATTTTTTTTCTGAGATAAAATATTTTTTTAAGTTTTTAACGACTAATATCGGTTCTTCATTATATATGTTTTTTAATGTTTCTTCTCTTTCTGTATCGGTATATACTTCCGTATTAATCCTATCAGAAATATAATCTTCTACGGTTGGTAATTTTTTCAACCGAACGTCAAGGCTTGGTTTGGAATTTATCAACGCTTTCGTATAGAGTTCTTTAGGGTTTTTAAAAATAACTTTTGAATTCCCTTGTTCCACAATCTTTCCTTGATACATTACCACAACTTTATCCGCAATTTCTGAAACCAATGCAAGGTCATGTGAAATAAAAATAATACTCATTCCCGTTTCAGATTGCAATTCTTTTAACAATTCGATAATCTCTTTTTGAACAGTAACATCAAGTGCTGTAGTCGGCTCGTCAGCAATAAGAACTTTTGGTTTACATGCGATTGCCATTGAAATCATAACGCGTTGCTTCTGTCCGCCTGAAATCTGATGAGGATATTGATTGAAAATTGTCTCAGTTCGTGGTAATTTTACTTTTTTAAAAAGTTCTATGACTTGTTTCTTTGCTGCTGATTTTGAAATATTGAAATGATTCAGAATAATCTCTTGAACCTGAAAACCACAAGTAAGGCTAGGATTTAAAGAACTCATAGGTTCCTGAAAAATCATGGATATTTTATTCCCTCTAATGCTACGGAAATCTTTTTCTGAGCAATCGAGTAATTCTTTCTCTTCAAATAAAATACTTCCAGAAGTTTCACAATTTTTTTTAGGAAGCAATCCTAAAATAGCCAAACTAGATACAGATTTTCCACTCCCTGATTCTCCTACAATTCCAAGTATCTCATTTGTATTTAAATCAAAAGAAACGTCTTCTACAACTCTATTCTCTTCAGAATCTGAAAAGAAAGAAATACTTAAGTTTTTTATGTGAATTAAAGGGTTCATATAGCGACAAGCAATTTACAGTATTTAAAAGTAAATCTCTTTTATTTTTATCAATTTCATTTATAAAAACCTACGAACTCATATTTATACATTGGTTTTTAGTTACTTTGCACAAAATCATAATTGTGAACTATCTTACAGTAGAAAATATCTCAAAAAGTTACGGTGAACGTGTCTTGTTTCAGGACATCTCATTTGGTATTAATAAAGATCAAAAAATTGCTTTTGTTGCCAAAAACGGAACCGGAAAAACTTCCATTCTCAATATCGTTGCAGGATTGGACACTTCAGATTCTGGACAGGTTTCTTCTCGTAAGGGATTACAACTTGCTTACCTGTCTCAAGAAGATAAACTAGAAGATAATTTAACCATAGAAGAGGCTGTTTTCAGTTCAGACAATCCGATTTTAAAAGTCATTGAGAAATACGAACACGCTCTAGAGGACCCTGAAAATGCAGATGCGTATCAAGAAGCATTTGAATTGATGGAGTCGCACAGTGCTTGGGATTTCGAAACACAATACAAGCAGATTCTTTCCAAACTTAAATTTCCTGATTTAACTAAAAAAGTTTCTTCGCTATCAGGAGGACAAAAAAAACGTCTTTCTCTAGCAATTGTTTTAATAAATAAGCCTGATTTATTGATTCTTGATGAACCAACGAATCATCTAGATCTTGAAATGATTGAGTGGTTAGAAGATTATTTTAAAAAAGAAAAAATAACGCTCTTTATGGTAACGCATGACCGTTACTTTCTGGAACGTGTCTGTAATGAGATTTTTGAATTAGACGAAGGTGTTTTATATAAATACAAAGGGAATTATTCTTACTATCTACAGAAAAAAGAAGAGCGTATTGCGCAGGAACAAACCGAACTAGGGAAAGCAAAAAACCTCTTCAAGAAAGAATTGGATTGGATGCGTCGTCAACCAAAAGCGCGTACAACTAAATCGAAATCTCGAATTGATGATTTTACTGAAATAAAAGACAATGCCCATAAACGCAGGAACAACCATAAGGTTCAGTTGGAAATTAATATGGAACGTCTTGGAAATAAAATCTTAGAGCTTCACAAAATTTCCAAAGCATTTGACGATCTACAGATTTTAGACAAGTTCGAATACGTGTTTAAACGAGGAGAACGAATTGGGATTATCGGAAAAAACGGTACTGGAAAATCTTCTTTTTTAGATATTATCACTGACAGACTTCCTATCGATTCTGGGAAATTAATGCTTGGTGAAACTGTTAAGTTTGGTTATTATACTCAGAAAGGAATCAAGGCTAAAGAAGGTCAGAAAGTGATTGATGTGATTCGAGAATTTGGTGATTATATCCCATTGTCCAAAGGCCGTAAAATTACTGCAACAGAGCTATTAGAACGCTTTTTATTTGACAGAAAGAAACAATATGATTTTGTAGAAAAATTATCTGGAGGAGAGCGAAAACGATTGTATTTATGTACTGTTTTAATTCAAAATCCTAACTTTTTAATCCTCGATGAACCTACCAACGACCTTGATGTTGTAACATTAAATGTTTTAGAAAACTTCTTGTTGGATTTTCCTGGAAATTTATTAGTTGTTTCTCACGACAGGTATTTTATGGATAAAATTGTAGACTCCTTATTCGTTTTCAGAGGTGATGCTAAAATCGAACATTTTCCTGGAAACTATTCTGACTTCAGATCATATGAAGATTCGGCACCAGTTAAGCAAGTTGACAAAGTTGTAAAAAAGGCTAAAACTATTGTCAATACTTCTTCTAAAAACAAATTGTCATATAATGAACAACGTGAATTTGACAAACTTGAAAAGGAAATTTCAAAACTCGGAAGTCAACGAATTGACATCGAAAGTAAATTTGCCAATGGAGAAATTGAAACTGATAAAATCAATGAAGTATCTCAAGAGCTACAAAACATTATAGACAAGTTAGGGCAAAAAGAAGAGCGTTGGCTAGAGTTATCTATGCAACTTGAAGGCTAAATTAAACGTCAAAAAAACCGATTAAATTCCCTTGGTATTAAACTTTAATAATTTCTGATTCTTTTAAAATTTCTAAATTATATAAACGCAATAATAATTGTACCACTGCAATTGTGTCTTTTTCGCAATACTTTACAATACGCTCAAGGTTTTTTTCTTTATAATATACTTCAGCAACTTGACTTCCATCGATATCATCCTTAGGAGAAGGGATTCCTAAAATATGCGTCATTAATTTCAACGAAGTATAGTGTTTATAATCACCAAACTTCCACAATTCCAAGGTATCTAAATGTGGAATTTCCCAAGGTTTTTTTCCAAATAAGTTTAACTTTTCAGGTAAATCTACACGATTGATAATCATTCGTCTTGCGATGTATGGGAAATCAAATTCCTTTCCATTATGAGCGCATAATACGTGATTTAAGCCACTGTAATGCTTGTCAAGCAATTCTTTAAACCCAATTAATAATTGCTGCTCATCATCTCCATAAAACGATTTTACACGGAAAACTCTTTTCCTTTCAAATGAGGAAAAGAATCCTACCGAAATACAGATAATTTTACCAAACTCAGCCCATATACCCGCCCTATGATAAAAGGCCTCTGAGGTGAATTCGTCTTTGCGTTGGTATTGAGTTTTTAATGCGTAGAGTTCTTGTTTTTCAGGTGAAAGGTCGGTGTAGTTTTCTGATTCAGGGACCGTTTCAATATCTAGAAATAAGATATTGGCGAAGTTAATTTTAGCGTTCATTCTTTTTCTTTTTTTTATAAATATAATAAAAAAAGCATCCGGTTACGGATGCTTTTCAATATTTAATAAAGATAAAAGATTATTGTACCACTAGTTTTCTAGTTGCTAGTCTTCCTTCTTCTTGAACTTTTAAAATGTAAATTCCAGTATTCAAATTAGAAATTTTAACATTTTCATTTGCCTGAACTTCTTTAGAATATACTTGTTTTCCTAGCATATCGAATATCTGAACTGATTTACTTACTCCATTTCTTGAACGAATAGAGAATTCTCCATTTGAAATAGGGTTTGGATATACGGTAAAGCCTTCAATTTCGTTTTGAACAACTGATAAAGAAGCTGCAGTAACATCTTCCCAAGTAGTTCCAATTCTCAACTCATCCATTGTCATAAATGGAGTCTCAGTAGGACTATCTTGTCTAATTAAAAATTGAGTTAATGTAACTGTAGTATTTCCACTCGCTTCTGAGATATCTGCAGCAGGTTCAGACCCTCCTAATGTAGGGTTTACCCATGCACCTACTGTGTCACCATCTATATCATAGTTAAAGACAACAAAAATAGGTGTGTTTATATTAAATGGTCCTACTGTTTCAGTTAATCCACTTGCGCTAATACCAATATTATATGTAGTTGCATCAATATAATCAATCCATAATCTTGATGCATAACTACCTCCATCTTCTCTTAAAATAGCAAAATACCCGCTTGTTGTAACGGCTGATAAATCTGTGACGTTTAAAATAAATGAAGCGAACATTTTTCCGCTTGATGCTGGTGTATAATTAACTGATGGGTCAGTTCCAGTTCCATCAAAAGTAATTGAATTCCCTGTACCTGTTAATGTTGAATAAGATAAACTTCCAGAATTAATTATTACTTCATCGCCGCTGAAATTATTCACCCAATAACTTTGATCACCTAAATTTTCTAAAGCCGTAAAATTAAAAGGCTCATAAAAAGGCAATGTTTGAATAATATTATTGGTTGTGAAGTTAACTGTTGCATTTACTTCAGGTGCAAGTACAGCACTTGAATTATCAACTAATTCCATATAAACAACATGTGCACCATCTGCCAATCCTGTTAAAGAAATTGGAGTAGTATCATTTTTTAATATTGGTGTTCCACCATCAACAGTATATCTTATTCTACCATCTCCTGTACCATCTTGTACATCAAAATTACTAACTATGAAGCCTATATCAGTGTCTTCTGTAAGTTCTGTAGAACCTTCTGTTGGTGAACTAATAACTAAAGCTGGATCTGGTGATGCTGCTTCTGCAAATAAAGAGAAGTCATCCCAATATACAACTGCACTACCATATGTTCTTACTTCAAAATAAAATTCATTTGCTGTTGCTGGAGCGGTCACAGTCACCGTATATTCTGTCCAAACATTTGAGTTGTTATCAAAATATCCTCCTGCACCAACACCTTGCAATACTGCTGCATCAGTTGTACCATCTAATGTTCCGCTGTTTGACCATTTAGACCAGATTCGTGCATCTGTACCGTCTCCAAAACCAGCATCAACTCTATACCGTACTGTTACAGTATACTGATTCCCTGGAATTATTCCACCAACCGTTTGTGAAATTTTTGATGTTCCGCCAGTATGCTTCGCTGAATAAGTTCCTCCGTTTACATTTGCTGCAACTGACTCTTGGTCTGTATTTTCTGCTTTTGTCCAACTTGTAGGCGATGTTGCATCGTCCCAAAGTTCAAAATCTCCATTTAATAGTATTTCCTGCCCAAAAGAAGCCGTAGAGATTAATATTATAAATAAAAAGTAGATTTTCTTCATGTTTGTATTTTTTAAGTTGTTAAGTATCAACTTCAAATATACCTTTTTTATTCAGAAAACTTTATTAAAAAAAGTTTTTTTAACGTAATGATAACATGGATATTGTGTGTGTTAATAAAAAATGATGTTTTTATCTTCAATATTAAATGATTGTTACCAATTCTTATAAATACATATTAATATTTATCTTTGAATACATTTTTAGCAAAACAAGTACATGAAGAAAAAAGATATTAAAATTCTTTTGGTCGATGATGAGCCAGATATTTTAGAGATTGTTGGGTACAACTTAAGTCAAGAAGGCTATTCTATTTCAACCGCTCACAATGGAATTGCAGCAATAGAAATGGCTAAAAAAGTACAGCCTCATTTAATCCTTTTAGACATAATGATGCCAGAAATGGATGGCATTGAAGCCTGTCAAAAAATAAGAGAAATCAGTGGATTAGAAGATGTAATTATTACATTTTTCACGGCTCGAGGTGAAGATTATTCTCAACTTGCAGGTTTTGACGCGGGAGCAGATGATTATATTACAAAACCTGTAAAGCCTAAAGTTCTTGTAGGGAAAGTGAAGTCTTTATTACGTAGATTAAAGTCTAATTCCTCTGAGAATGTGTTAAAAGTAGGTTCTATTACGATCAATCGAGATGAGTACTTAATCACTAAAGGTGATCGCAGTATATTCCTACCTAGGAAAGAATTTGAATTATTCACTTTATTAACTTCCAAACCTGGAAAAGTTTTTAAAAGAGAAGATATTCTTAATGATGTCTGGGGAAGTGAAGTTATTGTAGGAGGAAGAACCATAGACGTTCACATAAGAAAATTAAGAGAAAAAATCGGCGACGACTATTTTCAAACCGTCAAAGGTGTAGGCTATAAGTTTATTTCTGATGAAAATTAACTCCTTTTATACTAAATGAAATTTAAGAAAACATACAAGTTTGCATTTTGGTGCGCGTCAATAATTACTCTTTTCTTGATGTTCGCGCTACTCATAATTTCAACCTTATTGAACGAGACTATTGTTGTAAATGTTATACTTATCACTGCGTTTTCTCTATTTATATTTGCTTTTATTTTTATACAGGTCCGTGTTGAAGTCTTTATTTATAATCGTGTGAAAAAAATCTATGATGATGTTTCGTTATTAGATGCTGACGATTTAAAAAAAGAGACCATTACCACCAATATGGAAACGCTGTCCAAGGAAGTGAAAAGATTTGCAGAAAAAAAACAAATAGAAATTGCTGATTTAAATGAAAGAGAAGCCTATCGTCGAGAATTTTTAGGCAATGTTTCTCACGAATTAAAAACACCTCTATTTACCGTGCAAGGCTATTTACTGACTCTGATGGATGGGGCTGGAGATTCAAAACCAATACGAGAAAAGTACTTGCAAAGAGCAAATAAAGGTGTAGAGAGGTTAGTTTCTGTTGTAAAGGATTTGGATATGATTTCTAAATTAGAATCCAACGAACTAGGTCTTAATATTCAACAATTTAATATTATTGAATTGATTCAAGATGTGTTTGATTTATTGGAAATGAGAGCTAAAAAAAGGGGGATTACACTATTCTTTAGTAAAGATTATGACATTCCTATTTTGGTATATGGCGATATTGAAAGAATTGAACAGGTGCTTATCAATTTAATTATGAACTCAATTAAATATGGTAAGATTAACGGCGCAACAACCATAAGTGTTGAGTCATATCTTCACAACAAAGTACTTGTAAAAGTTGGTGATAATGGAGAAGGAATCCAAAAAGAACATTTACCTCGTTTATTTGAACGTTTTTATCGTGTAGATCAAAGTCGCTCAAGGGATCAAGGCGGTTCAGGATTGGGACTTTCAATTGTTAAGCATATTATTGAAGCACATGACGAAACGATATTAGTTAAAAGTAGTTATGGGAAAAGTTCTGAATTCTCATTTACGATGAAAAAGGTCAAATAATTCTGAGTTTATATTGATCTTGTCATATTTCAACCCTTTATAACCAACAACTCTATCAAGCATTTCAATCTTAAACTCTTTTTCTGACGAAAATGGGGCCGCTTCTATTTCCTCCAAATAAGAGGCTAAATATTCTTGTTCGTATTGTCCTGTTGTCGGAATAAAAAATGCTTTTTTCTCCAAAATCGCTAAATCCATAATTGTTGAATATCCTGACCGAGCGATTATCAATTTACTTCCATTAATTGCTTTTTCCAACTCATGCGATAGCAAAAAATTAACATATGTACTATTTCCAATTACTTTATGCTTTTGATTTTCCTCTAATTGACCCTTGACAAATAACACCGTTCCATTATACCTTGAAAGCTGTTGTGTTAGTTTTACTTCAAGTCGTTTTCTTGCTGTTTCAACTCCAGAAAGCAGTACTAGTAAATCATATTTTATTTCTAATTGCTCTTTTTGAAATCGACTTAAAAGCCCTAAATATTTGCTATTTATGACATTTTTTGATTTTGATAAGTTTCCCGAAAAATTCAATTCTAAATCTACATCAGGAGTCCAACATTCATCAAACTTTTGAATCCTTTTTTGTTGAATTTTACTGCTAATAAAACTTGTGTTTCCTGACAAAACATTCAATTGATGTGTGATAAATACTGACGGTATCCCTTTACTATAAACACCATATCTATTATCCGAAATGATTCCTGAAATATTTTCTTGCGCGACAATTTCTTGAGTTTTTTTCTTTTCTTTTCTAATTACTCGAATAATTCTTGGCGAATCTAACAGCAGTTTCCATTTCAGAAATTTTCCGTTTTTAGGGTATTGAATATGATAAGAAGGAAGTTCTATTGTTTTTATAAAAGGAAATTCTTTTTGCAATAATAAAAGAGCATCACCATCACTTGCTATAATGGGATTAAAATTAAGTTTTAGTAATTGGTTTATGATCGGAATACATCGAGTGGCATGTCCAATTCCCCAATTCAATGGAGCAACAAGGATGTTTTTTTTTGTGCTAATTATACTGTTATTTATAAGTCAAATCCAATGTCCTTACGATAATTAATTCCGTCAAAATCAATCTTAGATATATTTTCATAAGATTTTTTTAATGCCTTATTATAATCTTCACCGTAAGAAGTAACAGCAATCACTCGACCACCATTTGTAACTATTTCACCGGAATCATTCGTTTTAGTTCCTGCGTGAAAAATCAAAGAATCTTCAACAGAATTGATTCCTGATATTTTTTTATTGTTTTCATATGCTTCCGGATAACCTCCTGAGACAAGCATTACTGTAGTCGCAGAACGATCATCTAACACCATCTTATAATCTACTAAAGTTCCATTAGACGTTGCCATTAATAATTCTAAAAAATCAGATTTCATTCTCGGGATTACAACTTCCGTTTCTGGGTCTCCCATTCGGCAATTGTATTCAATCACCTTAGGTTCATCTCCTACTTTTATAATTCCAAAAAAGATAAACCCTTTGTATGGTATTCCATCTTTTTCTAAACCTTCAACAGTACGCTTTATGACCTGCTCTTCAATTTTGGCAAGGAATGTCTCGGTCGCAAATGGAACTGGCGAAATGGCTCCCATTCCTCCTGTATTCAATCCTACATCTCCTTCTCCTATTCTCTTGTAGTCTTTAGCGTTTGGAAAGTTTACGTAATTCTTTCCATCGGTAAGTACAAAACAACTCATTTCTATTCCATCCAAGAACTCTTCAATAACTACTTTGCTACTTGCTTCTCCAAATTTCTCATTGGCAAGCATGTCTTTCAATTCGTTTTTAGCCTCCTGAATATCTGAAAGAATGACAACTCCTTTTCCAGCCGCAAGTCCATCGGCTTTTAAAACATATGGTGGACTTAGGGTTTCTAAAAACTGATAGCCTTCTTCTAAACTCTCTTTAGAAAAACTTTCATATTCCGCAGTTGGAATATGGTGTCTTTTCATGAATTTTTTAGCAAACTCCTTACTTCCTTCTAGTTGTGCAGCATACTTTTCAGGACCAATCACACTTACTAATTTCAACTCAGTATCGGCAAGAAAAAAATCATGAATTCCCTCTACAAGTGGAACTTCAGGACCTACAAGAACCATTTCAATTTTATTTTCTAAAACTGCACTTTTAATTTTATAAAAATCTGATACATTTATGTCAAGATTTGTTCCAAAATCACTTGTCCCTGCATTTCCAGGAGCGATAAAAAGATTCTTTAATTTACTGCTTTGGGCTATTTTCCAAGCAAACGCATGTTCTCTACCTCCAGAACCTAAAATAAGTACATTCATTATATTATCTTTAAAAAGCAAATATACGTTCTGAGAATTGTTTATTCATTCAAAACCCCCATTTCTTAAAATATTTAATTGCAGAAATTAAGTGAAGATAAAACAGCCTTAAATTTCTTGAAGATTCTCTTCTGTGAACATGTAAAATGTTGACTTTTGGAAAATATAGAATTCTCTTGCCTTTATCAAATTGCATTCTACAAATATCCGCATCTTCCATATAAAGAAAATAACGAGTATCAAAACCATTCGTATTCAAAAAATCATTGGTATTAAACAACATAAAACTTCCATACATAAACTCAGGATAAAAAGGTTTCGATACGTCTTGATTTCGATATTCAATTTCGAAAACCTTTTTTTTAAAAACACCCAATTTTCTATACAGTAAACCTAAAAAAGTCGGTGCTTTTCGGCAAGTATATTGCAAGTCCCCATTTGGATAGAAAACTTGAGGAGAAATCATTGAGACCGTTGAATCAGATTCTAGTTCTTTCATCAGGCGAGGTATAACTTGCGGCTCAAAAACAACATCTGGATTTAAAACAAGGTGGACCCTAGAAAGGTTCTTAATTTTATTTAAGACTAAATTGTGCGCTTTTCCAAAACCCAAGTTGCTTCCTGAAAAAATATATTCTATTTCTGAATTTTGAAAGTATTTTTTAATAGTATTAGTAGGGGAATTGTCTATTAAAAAAAGTTTTTTAGAAAAAGGCGTGTTTAAAAAGCAATCAACTGTTGCTTGAAGAGTCTCAATATCTTCCTTAAATAGCACGATGGTTGCAGATATTTCAATAGTATGATTCAATTAATATGCTTTTTCTTCACCTTTAAACACATTATAAATGGTTTTTAAAACAATTTTAATATCTAAAAAAAATGACCAGTTTTCAATATAAAAAATATCTAATCGAACCCTATTTTTTATATCAGATCTCTTTTTGATCTCTCCTCTATAACCACTCACTTGCGCAAGTCCAGTTATTCCCGGTTTCACAAAATGTCTTTTTAAATAGTCTCCGACTTCTTTCTGATATTCTTGTGAAAGACTTTTCAAATGTGGTCTAGGGCCTACAACACTCATTGCTCCTTCTAAAACATTGAAAAATTGAGGCAACTCATCAATACTTGTCTTACGGAGAAAACCACCAATCTTAGTAACTCTATTGTCGTTTTTAGAGGTATGAACTTTATCTGACACCTCATTTAATTTCATGGATCTAAATTTATAACATAAAAATTGTTCTCCATTTAAACCCTCTCTTTTCTGTTTAAAAAGCAACGGTCCTTTTGATTCTATTCTTACTAATACCCAAAGTATTGGAATCAGCCAAGAAAGGAGAAACAGGCATACCATTAAAGAAAAAATTATGTCAAAAAACCTCTTAACTAAATGGTTTTCAACAAAATCAAAAGGTAATTTTTTAACACTTAGTACTTTTAGGGTTTCTCCGTAATACTCAACATTCTGATGCTTACTATAAAGCTCCTCAAAATTAGGGATCATTTTTACAACTATATCTTTATCATTAGTAAATCTAACAACCTCCTTAAGTTGCTCTTTGTTTAATTCAGTGAGCGAGCAGTATACTTCATCAACGAAGTTTGCCTTATCATCTATAAAGTTAAAGCTATCTTTAAAGGAGCCTAATCTTTCTTTTTTATCCGATTTTTTATCAGAAAAAAAACCTAAATACCTGTACCCTAAATTTGATTTTTTGGTAAAAAGGTGAGTCATTTTTTTAGTAGAAGAGTCAAGCCCTATAAAAATAATTTTTCTGTAATTATTTCCTCGAGACCTATAACTTCCTAATACATAAAAACTTGAAAACTTGAAAAAGATAATTCCAGAAATTATTATACTTAAAATAATAAATTGATTGTTTACAATTACCCCTTCTTTTACAATTCCAAAAAAAGCAAAATAACCAAGAGTAAATACTGAAAATTGTATAGTAAGTAGTGTAAATAGCCTAAAAACAGTTGTAAATCTATATACTTTATAAAAACCGGTATAGTAAGATGACAAAAGCCAAAAAATAATTATGTAAGATAAAAATGTAACGTTCAAAAACTGAAAATCATTTATTAGAGATATAGTAACTATAATAATTAACATATCTATTAATAACTGAAGAGGTCTAATGTATTGAGAGTATCTGTTTTTCAA
>JAWUWX010000044.1:0-12140 GCA_034111625.1 Flavobacteriaceae bacterium
CTTTGGAGGAAACTTTATTCACATGTTGTCCTCCAGCGCCACCACTCCTTGTGGCTTTAAAGGTAAGTTCCTTAACGAGTCTTTCAATATCCATTAAAACAGATCTTGATTGAAATTTTGATGCATAAAGTGCATGTCTAGATCAATTAACGAATCAGAAAAGGTATCTAAATTTTCACGTTCAGAAAGTAATTTATCAATGGCATTAATGGCGGTTTTTAAACGAGTTTCTTTATCGCCTTTTAATACTATATAAGGACGATTGTGTTTTTTTAATGTATTTTTAAATGCCGTAAACATTTCTAAACGCTCTTCAGGCTTATCACGTAAATCATCCGCTTCCCAAGGTGTATCTATATAGGTGAGTAAATATAAATCATACGAATTTTCGATTGCCGCTTTATCCAATTTTTTATCTACAATTCCTCCATAATATTCCTCAGAGTACACTTTGGTTTCGAGTAAATCAGTATCGCAGATTAAGATTTTATCTGCTTTTTTTGCCAATGAATTTTCTAATTTCATCTGTCCTATTGCAATCGGAATTAAATCTGAGTTCTCACAAGTTTTACGCTCGTTATTCCATTTATCTTGTAAATATTCCCGTGCGTATTCTGGCGCCCAAACTGTATTGTAATGACGCGCCAACTGACTAGAAAGTGTAGTTTTCCCAGTAGATTCTGGTCCAAACAGAACAATTTTTATGATGTTTATTTTTTCTTGTCTAAGTTCTTTTTCCATTGTCTATATCCTAAAATTGCTAAGATTAAAAAGATGCTATATTGAATTCCTGTAAAGCCATATCCTTTGACAAAATACAAAGGAATGGAAACAATATTCCCAGCAATCCATAACGTCCAATTTTCAATTTTCTTATTGGCCATTAACCACATTGCTGCAAAAAATATTCCAGTTGTAAAGGTATCAAGATATGGAGTTCCTTCTCTAAAATTAGTCAAATTTCCTGAAGTAAGTTTATTAATAGCATAATTTATACTTTCCGTAAATCCGAGATTATTTGGCATTACATTATAGTAACGATAAACTATTATGACAAAAATTGAAGTAAAAACAAAGATTCCAAATGCTTTTATTTTGTCAGATTTAGTAGTTCTAGAAATAGGAATGTGATTCTTATCATTATCAATAATTTTACTCCACATATACCACCCATAGACACTCATAATTGTATAATAAATATTGATGATTAGATCACCATATAAGTTCCATTGAGATAATAAATACACGTAAATCACAGTACTAATGATTCCAGTCGGAAAGACTAGAATATTCTCTTTTTTAGCATAAAAGACACTAATAACGCCAAAAAATGCTGCAATGAATTCCAATGCAATATTTAAAGCAGAAGCAGTTCTATAAGGTTCAATAAAAAAGTCTATGATCTCACTCATAAAATAGATGTTAAGATGTTATTGTTTTTTTCAAATGCTGTTCCTATGACAATCATATCAGCACCATTTTGATAGGCGTTTTCAAGCTGTTTTTTACTTCTGATTCCTCCGCCGACTATCAGTGGGATTGAAATATTCTCTGATACTTTTTTGATAATTTCTTGGCTGACCGCCTTGGTTGCTCCACTTCCTGCTTCGAGATATATCAATTGTTTTCCCATCATTTCTCCAGCCATTGCTGTCATTGTAATATCTTCCATATTGGATTGAGAAATAGGAGTAGTATTGCTTACTTTCTGTACTGATGTTTTAACGCCACCATCAATTAAAATATATCCTGTTGGAATAATTTCTAACGAAGTTTCTTTTAATTTATTTACAGATTTTACTTGCTGGCCGATTAAATATTCTGGATTTCGCCCAGAGATTAATGACAAGAATAAAAGTGCGTCAGCAGTGTTTGAAATTTGAGAAAAATCACCAGGAAAGAGTATGATAGGAATGGTAGTTAATTTCTTAATTTTTTTTAAAATAATATCGGTCAAACCATTTTCAACAGTACTTCCTCCCACAAGAATATAATCAACATTATTTGTTTCAATTTTTGAAATAGTTTCAGAGAGATTATGAATTACTATTTTATCAGGATCGAGTAATATTACAAGTAACTTTTGACCTTTAAGTTTGCATGATTTAATATGTTCAAGAATAGTATTTGGCATATTAATTCAGCGCATACACGCAAGTAAACCCTTCAAATTCTAAAAAAGAAACATTGTAAGTAGAATGATCATCAATAAAACGAATAGAAGCCGTTGTGCCCTGATTTTCAAACTCAAAATCAGCAACATATATGTCATGTAAAAAACTCAGGCCTTTTTGTTCATAGATTTTATATAAGGATTCTTTTGCGCCCCATACTATCGTTAGTTTGCGAACAAGAGCATCATGGTTTGCCAGTGTTTTATACTCTTCAAAAGGAGTAAATTTACGTGCTATTTTTACAATTTTATCTCGTTGTTTTTCAATATCTATTCCCACAGGATTACTGCCACTTACAATAATAGCAGAAAAATTAAAGGAGTGTGTGATTGAAATAAATTTACCATCTGTTAAATGTGGCTTCCCTAGTTCGTCATAAAACAGATCTTTGTCTTGATACCCTACTTCAGCAAGTAAATGGCGTATACTCATAAACCCTCTCTGATGCAATTCAGATTTCATATTTGATACTCTATTTTCAGAATATTTGGTAAGTGAAATTCCGCTTGATAAATCCTCTAAAGATTCTTCAATCTTCCATATCAGAACTTTTATAGATTTATTAACATGTATGGTTTTATATAATGACATGAATAAAATAAATATTTTGTAACTTTGCAGCCAGATTTTTTGATATAAACAAATATACATAATATGAATACAAAAACAGCTACGTATGTACCTTTCAAGGTTAAAGATATTTCTTTAGCAGATTGGGGACGAAAAGAAATTAAACTTGCTGAAGCAGAAATGCCAGGATTAATGAGTTTAAGAGAAGAGTATAAAGATGAGCAACCTTTAAAAGGAGCAAGAATTGCTGGATGTTTACACATGACAATCCAGACGGCTGTTTTAATTGAGACTCTACAGGCTCTTGGTGCTGAGGTAACTTGGAGTTCTTGTAATATTTTCTCTACACAAGATCAAGCTGCTGCTGCTATTGCTGCTGCTGGAACTGCAGTATATGCTTGGAAAGATATGACAGAAGAAGAATTTGACTGGTGTATTGAGCAGACATTATTCTTTGGAGAAGATAAAAAACCATTAAACTTAATTTTAGATGATGGTGGAGATTTAACCAATATGGTTTTGGATAGATATCCAGAATTGGCTGCTGGAATTAATGGCCTATCAGAAGAAACGACGACAGGAGTTCACCGTTTATACGATAGAGTAAAAGCTGGAACGTTACCAATGCCAGCAATTAATGTAAATGATTCAGTTACCAAGTCTAAATTTGATAATAAATACGGATGTAGAGAGTCTGCTGTAGATGCAATCAGAAGAGCAACAGATACTATGCTAGCAGGAAAACGTGTAACTGTATGTGGTTATGGTGATGTTGGAAAAGGAACTGCTGCTTCTTTTAGTGGTGCAGGTTCTATTGTTACTGTTACAGAAATAGATCCTATTTGTGCGTTGCAAGCTGCAATGGATGGTTTTGAAGTAAAAAAATTAGAAACAGTGATTGCTAATTCTGATATTATTATTACTACTACAGGAAATAAAGATATTATTCAAGGACGTCATTTCGAAGCAATGAAAGACAAAGTAATTGTATGTAATATTGGACATTTTGATAATGAAATTGATATGGCTTGGTTAAATAAAAACCACGGACATACTAAAGATACTATCAAACCTCAAGTTGACAAATATAATATTGCTGGAAATGATATTATTCTTTTAGCAGAAGGACGTTTGGTAAACTTAGGTTGTGCAACAGGTCATCCAAGTTTTGTAATGTCTAATTCATTTACAAATCAGACTTTGGCACAATTAGAATTATGGAACAATAGAGATGCTTACGAAAATGAAGTATATATGTTACCTAAACATTTAGATGAAAAAGTAGCGAAATTGCATTTGGCAAAAATCGGTGTAGAATTAACTGAGTTACGTTCTGATCAAGCATCTTATATTGGTGTAACTGTTGATGGACCTTATAAGCCGGAACACTATAGATATTAATTACTGACATGCCTGCGAAAGCTGGAATCTCATTATAGAAATAAAAAACCCTTACAATTTCTTGTAAGGGTTTTTTATTTCTATTTTAACACACTACTTTATCCCAGCCATCCTTCTTTATCTAGACTTCTATATTGAATAGCCTCTACTTTACAAAGTGTATTTCCGTTTAAAAGATAGCTTATTGAGTTTTATTTTTTTTAAATTAACAAACATAATTCGTCTTTTTGAATATCTAATTGCATCACTTTTAGAAATTATAGTTACGCTAATTATAATGTTTCAATTTCAATTTTTCCTTGCACAATTTTATTATTAACATTCACTCCATTAAAATTTCCGATAGCTTTTTCATTATTTTCGATAAACTCTTGGGCATTTATGTAAATTGAAACCTTTTGTAAGTAAAAGATACCTGATATTGAGAAATCAAAATTTAATATTTGCCCCTTACTTAAAACCGATATTTCATCATTTTCTATAATTATAGCTTCATTTAAACTAACTATATTATAATGAAATTTCTCTATATTTAATTTTAATTCATAATGTTGTTTATCGAATTCAAAAATAAAATTATAATTACCAGATGTTTTTAGTAAGATTTGTGAGTATGGGCTTTTTTTAGAAAAAAGTAATGGGTTTTTCCTAATACTACTTTCTACAACTAATCTATTTTTATTTAGTTCTTGACATATAATAGGATCAAAATTTTCTTCATTAATTACTTCTTCGACCTCAACTTTGGAGTTGTATTTCTTTAGAATCATTTTCCCAGCTATGGCTCTATCATATTTGTCAAAACCTGAATAAGTACCTATTAAATAACTTCTTTCATTTGGTGATGATTTTCCAATAAAGAATATAAATTTTGCACCTTCACTTTTTTTGTTTTCCACATAATATTTGGTGTCAAAAAAAACAAAATCTTCACTTTGCTTTATAGTTCCAAAAAAAGTATAAACGCCTTTCTCTCCATTTTCACCTTTATAGGTGTATATCATTTCTATATTTTTCCATTCGTTATAGATAACAATTTGTCCTTTATTCATCTTATTATCTTCACCATAATAATAGCATACATAATAATAATCGTTTTGTTTGCTGTTTTTATTTAATAATTCTAGTTGTTTATTTTTTTGATTAAGATTAAAAATATCAGTTTTAATAAATTCATGTAAATTTTTAAAACCTAGATAGTTAATAAAAAGAGATTTATATTCTCTGCTAATTTTAATAATAGGTTTTCCTGATTGAGTCTCTCTATATTTATTATATAGATATTTACCGTTTACATAGCCTCTTAATATTAGCTCCAAATCATTTTTTAAATTCGGCTTTTCAGTATCATAATTTCCAAAACCATATAATTGTGAATCTTTATACTTTCCATCTATTTTATGGGATTCTTTAAAATGTTCTATAATGCTGTTTAATAGCACATTAAAAGTGTGCTTTGTAAGTAGTAAAGTTTCATTATTATCGGTATTTAATATATTTTCCATTAATTTCCAGTTTTATAAATTGGAATTACAATTAAAAATATAAATATATGGAATAATTAAAAAGGAAAATGAATAATTATATATTTATACCATCAAACTAATTAAAATCATTCAAAAAATGTCAAAAAATTTATTATTACTTATCCTATTTATTCCTTTTATTTCATTTGCGCAAAAAGTAAATGTTTCTGGGAATATAAAATCATCATCAGAAACTTTACTTGGTGTAAGTGTTGTTGAAAAAGGAACAGCAAATGGAACTACAACTGATATTGACGGAAATTATTCTATAAAAGTAGATCAGAACTCTATATTGATTTTATCCTACTTGGGATACAAAACTCAAGAAGTAAGTGTTAAAGGAAAAACAAGAATTGATATTAATCTTACTGAAGATGAATCTGAACTAGATGAAGTTGTTATAAAAGGATTTGGTGGTGTAGTAGGTCAGGCTAGAAGAAGAGCTGAATCTGTACAATCTATACCTGAATCTGTAGTAACTTTTACTGCAAAAGCAATTGAAACAAAAGGAATTACTAATATTCAGACCTTTTCAGATCAAATACCTAATGTGAATTTCACTAATTCTCAAGGTATAGGTAATAATTTTATTACTGTAAGAGGAATATCACATATCAGAAATGGAGAATCTCCAGTAGCATTTGTAATAGACGGTGTTACTTTACCAGATGCAAATTTAATTAATCAAGAATTATTTGATTTAGCATTAATTGAAGTTGTTAAAGGACCACAAGGTGCATTGTATGGTAAGAATGCAATTGCTGGTGCAATTAATATTGTAACCAACCAACCAACTAATAATTTTAAAAATAAAGTAGCAGTTGGATATGGAAGTGGAAATTTAATTAAGGCGCAACTATCATCAACAGGTCCAATAGTAAAAGATAAATTATTTTATAGAATTTCAGGTTCCTATAAAAAAGGAGATGGAGTGATCGATAATGCAACATTAAATAAACCTGTTGATTTTATTGAAGACATAACTTTCAGAGGTCAACTAAAAGCAAAACTTTCTAGTTCTGTTTCTGCAACTGTTACCGGACAGGTTATGGATGCAAAAGCTGGAGCAGTATATTATGCAGGTCCGAAAGCGGGCACTCCAGCAAATTTTTCTCCAGATGATTTTGATAATCAAGTAATTACTGCAGATCAACTTGGGACTTCTTCTTTAAAAGGCGCCTATGGTAATTTAAAGGTAGATTTTGATTTTGAAAACATGAAATTAGTTTCATCTACAACATATAATAAAGCAGATAGAAACCATATAGGAGATTTAGATTTTAGTGCTGCCGATGTTCTACGTCAAATTCAGGATAGTGATTCTAAAACATTTAATCAAGAATTGAAATTAAGTTCAACAAAGAGCGATAGCAAATTAACATGGGATATAGGAGCTTTTTATCAAAATTCTGATAAACTTTTATTTACTAAAGCTACTGCAGATCTTGGGTTTTTTGCTCCTCCATTTGCGGGTACAGGAGTTCAATCAAACTTTGCTCAATCAGATTTTACGAATACATATAAAACCTTTGCTGCATTTGGTTTCTTAGATTATAAAGCGTCTGATAAGTTTTCTTTTTCATTAGGGCTAAGATTTGATAATGATGATATTACTCAAGATAATAGAACCTTAAATACAAAACCAAACAAAACTGACTCACAACTACAACCAAAAATATCACTGGCCTTAAAAGCAACTGATAATATGTTAATGTATGCAAATTATGGTAGAGGATATAGAAGTGGTGGATTTAATCAAGATACTACTGTTCGATTCAATGCTGATTATGAAGCTGAAATTACGGATAATTATGAGTTTGGAATAAAAAACAGTTATTGGGATGATCGCTTTATTTTAAATCTTTCTACTTATTACATTGATTTTTCTAACCAACAACAATATGCTTTAATTATTGGAGGTGACGGAAACATAAGAATAGGAAACTTTAATTTTTCTGAAAGCGAATCCTATGGATTTGAAGCAGACTTTAAATTAAGACCATCTAAATATCTTGATATTCTTGCAAGTTATGGAGTAAGTAAATCAAAAATTACTACAGGTACATCTACAGAAAGTGTAGGGGCAAATGCAACAATTGATGTTTCAGGAAAAAACACACCATTAATTCCTCAAGACAGTTATACGTTAGGATTAGAATCTAATTTTGATATTTCTGAAAAGCTTGCCTTTAATGGAAATATTACTTTAAAGGGAACAGGAAAAATTTATTGGCATGAAGATAATGCAGCTGTTTCATCTTCATATAACCTGTTAAATGCTAGAGTTGGAATTACTATTAATAAAAGTATATCAATGAATGTCTGGGGTAATAATATTTTAGACCAAGATTACATCACTGAATTTTTTGGACAAACTTTTTCAAATGGTGGATCTGATTTAGTTTGGAAAGGTAATCCTGCAACTTTTGGTTTAGATATATCCTACAAGTTTTAAAGTTTAAAATGTAAATGTGTAATCTACAGGTTATAAAAATTTAATAAACAAAGTTTATTACTTTCATTAATAATTATTTTGATTAGTAATTTTAATGACAAGCCGTTGAATTATACTTTTAGCGGCTTTTTAATTCGATAAAATAAAAAATACAACATGAGAGTTGCAACAGACATTGGCGGGACTTTTACAGACCTTGTATGCCTTGAGTTTGATAAAAAAACAGGTGCACCTACAGGAGTAAAAGTTGCTAAATCAGATACAACACCTGCTAATTTTGAGCAAGGAATTTTAGATACTATAGAAAAAGGAGGTGTCAATTTAAAAGAAATAGCCTTTTTTGCGCACGGTACTACGGTAGTTATAAATGCACTTACAGAGCGTAAAGGTGCAAAAACAGCTTTAATCACAACGAAAGGTTTTAGAGATGTATTAGAAATTGCAAGATGTAATAGACCAGATTTATTCAATTTCAATTTTGTAAAACAGCCTCCTTTTGTCCCGAGATATTTACGTTTTGAAGTAGAAGAAAGATTGAATTATAAAGGAGAGGTTCTAAAAGAATTAAATACGTCTACTTTAAAAGCTATCGTAAAAACGTGCAAAGAAGAAAAAGTTGAAGCAATTGCAATTTGTCTTTTGCATGCATATAAAAACCCAACACATGAAATTCAATTAATTAAAGAATTATCAAAACTAGATATTTCAGTAGAATTAATTGCATCGCATGAAGTTACAAGAGAGTGGAGAGAATATGAACGCACAAGTTCCACAGTATTGTCTGCATATGTTTTACCAATAGCAAAAAAATATTTAAATAATCTTGAAAGGAAATTAACAAATCAAGGATTAAAAAATGCTCCTTACATTATGCAATCAAATGGAGGGATTACAACAATTAATGATGTGAAATCCAATCCTATTACAATGGTAGAGTCTGGACCAGCAAGCGGTGTATTTGGTGCCATTGCATTGGGTAAAGTAATTGGTAAAAATGATTTAATAGTTTTAGATATTGGTGGCACAACAGCCAAATGTGCGTTAGTAGAAAACGGACAAGTAAAAATAACTACTAATTATAAAATTGAACATTCTAGAACAGAAGCTGGTTATCCAATTCAAACTCCAGTAATAGATATTGTAGAGATAGGAAATGGCGGTGGTAGTATTGCTTGGATTGATGCAGGTGGTAAAATGCACGTAGGGCCAAAAAGTGCAGGAGCAATGCCAGGACCCGCAGCGTATGGTCGTGGAGGAGAAAGCTTAACAACTACAGATGCAAATATTATAACAGGTAGAATTCATCCAGATTATTTTTTAGGAGGTGAATTACAACCTGATTATAACAGTATTGAAAAAGCTGCAAAACCACTTTATAATCAGTTAAAAGGAACTAAAGAGGATATTGCAAAAGGAATTATAAGAATTGCAAATGCAAATATGATTAACGCCTTAAAATTGATTTCTGTAAACAAAGGACATGACCCAAGAGATTTTACAATGGTTGTTATTGGTGGTGGTGGCGGAATGCATGGTGCAGACTTGGCCAGAGAATTACAAGTATCTGAGCTAATAATACCGCAACATGCAGGTGTGTTTTCAGCATTTGGTATGTTAATGTCAGACATTAGAAGAGATTATATAAGAACGAATGTTCTAACACTTATAGACAAACAAAAAAATGTGATTGTAACTACTTTTAATGAAATGAAAGAAGAAGCAGTTTCAAATTTTGACGCTAATACTAACTCTTCCGAAAAAGTGAAATTCACATATTATGCAGATTTACGTTATGCAGGTCAAGAACATTATGTCAAAGTTTTACTGGATCGTTTTTCTAAAGAAACTTCTTTAGAAGATATTATTAAACACTTTCATAAAGAACATAAAAAGCAGTACTCATTTGAATTAGATGCCGCTGTAGAATTAGTGAATTTCCATTTAGTAGCAGAAGTTGAAGTTGATAAACCTGATTTCCCAAAAATGGCTTCAACAAATAAAAAAATTGAAGATGCTGTTTTTGACAAAAGAAATGTAGATTTTGATGATTTAGGAGTTCACTCGACAACGTTTTATCATCGCCATTTATTAGAGCCTAACATGACATTTAAAGGACCTGCTATTATAGCAGAAAAAGCGACCACAACAGTCGTTACCCCTCTAAATACCGTTAATATAGATCTTTATGGTAATTTAATTTTAACCTTAGAAAATCTATAATTATGGAAAAGTTTACATTAGAGATAATTCAAGATGCATTGGTTGCTGCTGGTGATGAAATGTTTAAAACGCTTGAACGAACAAGTATGAGTCCTATAATCTATGAATCTTTAGATTATGCTGTAGGAATTACAGATTCAAAAGGAGAATTATTAGCACAAGGAAATGGAGTTACGGCTTTTTTAGCCGCTTTAGACTCAGTAGTAAAGGCTACTTTAGAAAAATTTGATAAAAACAATCCGTTAAAGGAAGGTGATATTGTTATTGCAAATACACCTTATGCAGGTGGTGGAACTCATCTGTCAGATGTTTCTATAATATATCCTGTTTTTTATAAAGACGAATTAATTGCGTTTACGGTTAATAAAGCACACTGGACAGAACTTGGAGGTACATTTCCTGGATCAGTATCAACAGTTGCTACAGAAATTTTCCAAGAAGGATTACATTTTCCTTTTATCAAAATAAAATCAGAAGGTAAATTAAATGATTCAATTATAGATTTAATTAGAGGGAATGTTCGTTTGCCAGACAGTACTTTAGGGGATCTGTTTGCAGGAATTGCAGCTGCAGAAGTTGGGTCAAAACGTGTGATTTCTATTATTGAAAAATATGGATTAGATACTTATAAAAGAGCAAAAGAAGATTTTCTTGATTATGGAGAACGTATGTGTATTGAAGCCTTAAAAGAAATACCAAATGGTGTTTATGAAGGTGAAACAGCAATAGAAGATAATGGTTTTGGAGAAGGTCCTTTCCCTATAAAAGCAAAAATAACTGTAACAGATACTGAATTTATAGCTGATTTTAATGGCTCTCACCCACAAGTGAAAGGAGCAACAAACCTTTCTTTTAGTGGATTAGTTACAGGTTGTAGAAGGCTCTTTAAAGCGATCACTACTCCTCAAATGGATGCTAACGGTGGTTCTTTTAGACCTATGAAAGTAATTTGTGAACCTGGAACGATCGTGAGTGCCGAAGCACCGTCAGCAGTTTCTATATATTATGAAGTATTGATTACTTCTATTGATTTGATATGGAAAATTTTAGCTCCATTAATTCCTGATAAATTGCCTGCAGGTCATATGCGTTCTGTTTGTGCAACGTTTATTTCAGGAATTCACCCAGATACAAATCAGTTTTATATTCAGGCAGAACCTCTTGCGGGTGGTTGGGGAGCATCTGCGAATCATGATGGTAATAGAGGGCAACTTTCTTGTGGAAGTGGCGAATCATATAATATACCTATTGAAATAAGGGAAATGCGTTATGGCATCCAAGTAGAACAATATGCTTTTCATAATGAAGGTGGTGGTTATGGTGAATTTCAAGGAGGAAATGGCCAATATTTAGATTACAAAATAGTGTCTGAAGGCGCCCATGTAACTGCTGCGTTTTTAGGTGAAAAAACAAAAACTTGGGGTATGAAAAATGGGCATGATGGCTCTTATAACTATTTCATGATTATTAGAAAAGATGGCGCTAAAGAGAGTCGTAGTCTTGGCACAAATATTTATTTAGAAAAAGGAGATATAGTGAGATGTGTCACAGCAACAGGTGGTGGATACGGTAACCCAAATAAAAGACCAAAAGAGCAAGTTTTGCTAGATGTTAAAAATGAATATATAACAAAAGAAGAAGCTAAAGAATTTTATAATCTGTAAAATGGAAAGTAAGCAAAAAATAATGTATTTAAATCCAGTTGGTTTTGCTTCTTATGATGCTTTTTTTTGCTGAAATGATAAGAGAAAATAAATTTTCAAATACAGAAGTTCATGTAACCTCTTTAAGACC
>JAWUWX010000045.1:0-9830 GCA_034111625.1 Flavobacteriaceae bacterium
GTACTTATCAAGTAAAGTTGGAAATTCATTTACTGTTGTAGGTCACGGAGAATCTAGCCCTATTTCTTCCAACAATACAAGAGCAGGAAGAGCAGAAAATAGAAGAGTTGAAATTAAATTAGTAAAATAATTTAGTAACATTAAATAATATTTTAATAAAAACGCTTCGATTTAATCGAAGCGTTTTTTATTTTTATATAAAATTTTACATTTAATGAAGTCTTTCCTGTCGAGTGTTATTGAAGATATTATAGAAAAAAACATGGCTCCTCTTCATGATGTGGTATTTATACTTCCGAGCCAACGATCTTGTGTGTTTCTTAAAAATGAACTTATAAGTAAACTTGAAAACACTTCATTTCTACCTAAAATTACTAGTATTGAAAAATACATTCAAGAAATAGCAGGTTTAAAAACGATAGATTCAATTCAATTACTCTTCAGACTATATACTGTATATATTGAAAATACAGATAAAAAAAAATTAGATTCATTTGAGGTTTTTTATCAATGGGCTTCAATAGTATTACAAGATTTTAATGAAGTTGATAGTAATTTGTTAGATTCAAAAGATCTATTTACATACCTAAGAGATATCAATAGACTTAAAAATTGGAGCCCTAATACCGAATTAACAAAAAATTATTTTAGTTTTTTCGAGAAATTAAATTTGTACTACGACGCGTTTTATAAATATTTATTATCCGAGAATATCGGTTATCAAGGGTTGATCTATCGAGAAGCAGAAAGTAATATTCAACACTATATAAAAAGCGTAAAGAATAAACAACTAGTTTTTGTCGGGTTTAATGCGCTTAATAATGCTGAAGAAAGGATCTTCCAGGAATTGCTTGAAAACGGACTGGCAACGATTTATTGGGATGTAGACCAACAATATTTAACTCCTACAAATGAAATAGGAGTGTTTTTAAGGAAATATAAAGAGCAATGGCCATATTACAAGAAAAACCCTTTTTTAACAGTAAATACCTATAGCAAAAGAAACAATATAAATATAATAGGGACTTCTAAAAACGTAAGTCAATTAAAGTATGTTGGGAAATTACTTGAACAAGAAGTAAACCATAACAATACGGCACTTATTCTTGCAGATGAAAACCTACTCCCTCTAACGTTAAACTCTTTACCTTCAAGTATTGATAAGGTTAATATTACAATGGGTTTCCCAATGAAAGAAATGCCATTGGCATTTCTTTTTAATTCAATTTTTGAGATGTATTTGAATCAAGAAAAAATGGGTGTTTCAGAAAAACACTTGTTTTATTATAAAGATCTAATACGTTTATTTAACGATTCATATTTTAAAAAATTATCTAATAATTTAAGCACTCAAATTTCAATTGATATTGGAAAAAGTAATAGAATTTTTTTATCTAAAGAGCAACTTTTTTCAAAATACAGTGATGTAAATATAATTAATAGGTTTGACTTTTTATTTCATAAAAATAATACTACTGTAAAAAACCTATTGCATAATTGCATTCAGATTATTGAGTGTTTTAAAGAGGAAGTTGATGGCATTGAGAAAGAGTATGTATATCGGTTTTATACTATATTCCAACAATTAATAACCTTAAATCAAGAATTCAATCATATAAATAATGTTAAGACCCTATACATGGTTTTTATACAACTTACTAAAAATGAAAAATTGTCTTTTCAAGGAGAGCCTCTTGAAGGGCTTCAATTAATGGGAATGTTGGAGAGCAGAGTTATTGATTTTGAAAATGTAATTATTACTTCTGTAAATGAGGGTGTGCTGCCTGCCTCAAAATCTGAAAACTCTTTTATTCCATTAGATGTAAAGAAACATTTTGGGCTACCGACACATCAAGAGAAAGACGCTATTTTTTCGTATCACTTCAATCGATTATTACATAGAGCAGAAAATGTATATTTACTTTACAACACAGAAAATGATGCTTTTGGAAATGGAGAAAAAAGTAGATTTATAACACAATTGGAAATAAATAGAGATAACTTAAACCATCGATTAATAAGTACAAATGTTCCTGTAATTTCAGATGATCCAAAAACAATTTACAAGTCTGATGTTTTAATGGAAGATTTAAAAATACTAGCAGAAAAAGGATTATCTCCTTCTTCTATATCAACCTATATATACAACCCAATAGATTTTTATTACCAAAAAATATTGAAAATCAAAGAAGTAGAAGAAGTTGAAGAGACTGTTGCTGTTAATACGATGGGAACAGTTATTCATGATACTTTGGAAGATTTATACAAACCTTATATAGGTTTAGTATTGACTGAAACTTCGATTTTGTCAATGTTAAAGTATTCTAATGAAATTGTGCAGAAGAGTTTTGAAAAACAATATAAAAATGGAGATATATCTAAAGGAAAAAATAAACTCATTTTTGAAGTTTCTAAAAAATATGTTAACCGATTCTTAAAACAAGAATTAAGAGATATTAATTCAGGAAAACAAATTAAAATTTTAGGTCTTGAGCAGAAAATTTCTACTAATATTTTCATAGATTCGGTTAATTTCCCTATAAAAATTAATGGAATTATAGATAGGATAGACCAGGTTGACGGAGTCTTAAGAATTGTGGATTATAAAACAGGAATGGTTTCTGCAGCCGATTTAAAAATTTCTAATTTCACTATTATAAAAGAAGACTATAAACACACGAAGGCACTACAGGTCTTGTTATACGCATATTTATATTGCCAAGAAAGTAATGTAGATTACTCTCAGCCGATAGAGTCCGGAATTATATCTTTTAAGAACCTTAACAGCGGATTTTTAAAAGTGAATTTTGCTGAAGGCAGAGCAAAAGACACTCAAATTAGCAAAGAAAAAATTGACGAATTCATAGTTGAAATAAAAAATATACTTACAGAAATTTTCAATTCTGAAATCCCATTTGAAGAAAATATGGATAAAGCATTTTAGAGAATATATTCAATGTATAAAGATTCCAAAATCACGTTTAAAGAAATTAATAGACTTGCAATTCCAGCTATAATTGCCGGAATAGCTGAGCCATTACTTTCATTGACTGATACAGCGATTGTTGGAAATATTGATCTTAATCCTACAGAATCCTTGGCTGCAGTTGGAATAGCAGGTTCATTTATTTCCGCACTTATATGGATATTGGCCCAGACTAGATCCGCAATATCAGCGACGGTTTCAAAGTATTTAGGCGCAAGAAAACTAGACGAAATTAAATCGTTACCTGCGCAAATAATTGGGATTAACTTATTGCTTAGTGTAGGAATCTATTTTGTGTCTATTTTTTTTATAAATGAAATTTTTGAAATTTATAATGCAAAAGGGCTTATACATAATTATGCTGTTGAGTATTATAAAATTCGTGCGCTAGGCTTTCCATTAACGCTTTTTGTTTTTTCAGTATTTGGCATATTTAGAGGGCTACAAAACACTTATTGGCCAATGATAATAAGTATTGTTGGGGCAAGCCTTAATGTAGGATTGGATTTTGCTCTTGTATACGGAATTGACGGCTTTATCGATCCAATGGGTGTAAGTGGTGCCGCTTGGGCAAGTGTTATTGCGCAGGGAGTAATGGCTGTTCTAGCTTTAGTTTTATTGTTGAAGAAAACACCATTCAACTTGAAGCTTTCATTTCCTTTTAATAAAGAAATTAGAAATATACTTTCGATTAGTTTCAATCTATTTATAAGAGCGACGGCCTTAAATGTCGCTTTGTATTTGGCTAATTCTTACGCAACAAAGTATGGGGATACTTATATTGCAGCTCAAACAATTGCTTTTCAGATATGGCTCTTTTTCGCTTTTTTTATTGATGGGTATGCTAGTGTTGGGAATATCGTTTCTGGTAAACTACTTGGAGAGAAAAATTATAAAAAAATGTGGCTGCTGAGTATTAAATTAAGTAAATATTCAATATTTGTTGCTTTTGGATTAATGATTGTGTGTTTGTTGTTTTACAATCCAATAGGAAGGCTTTTTTCACAAGATTTAGATGTTTTAGGTGTTTTTTACGGTGTTTTTTGGATTGTATTATTAATGCAGCCTATCAATGCAGTTGCGTTCGTCTTTGATGGGATTTTTAAAGGATTGGCAGAAGCAGTAATTCTTCGAAATTTATTGTTGTTTGCTACATTCCTTGGTTTTCTACCTGTACTTTTAATAGGGGATTATTTTGATTTAAAATTACATGCAATATGGATTGCTTTTACAGTTTGGATGTTATTAAGAGCGGGAATATTAGTCGTAAAATTTAGGAGTAAATATTTGTTTAAAAAGAGGTAACTTTGAACTTTAAATAAATGAAAATTCATTTGATCTGTTTAAGCAGATCGATGGTAAGAATATTAGAGATATATTATGAGTAAGATACGCATCACTAAACAGTTTAATTTTGAAACAGGGCATGCTCTTTATGGGTATGATGGGAAATGTAAAAACGTCCATGGCCATAGTTATAAATTATCAGTAACAGTATTTGGGACCCCTATTTCTGACTCCAACCATGTAAAATATGGAATGGTTATAGATTTTAAAGACCTGAAAGACATTGTTGAAGGTGAGATTGTAGATAAGTTTGACCATGCGACTGTTTTTAACAAGAATACGCCTCATGTTGAGTTGGCAAATGAGTTACAAATTAGAGGTCATAATGTAATTTTGGTAGATTATCAACCGACGAGTGAAATGATGATTATAGATTTTTCAGAAAAAATTAAGGCCAAATTACCTTTAAATATTCAACTACATTCGTTAAAGCTTCAAGAGACAGGAACTTCACATGCTGAATGGTATGCTGGGGATAATTAAATTATTTTCCATTAAAACTACTCATAGTATTGGCCATACCTGTAGTTCCAAATGAAGTTATCAAGTTGCAGGCGACAGGAATTCTTTCTATTAATTGGCTTGTTTCTTCCTTCGACCACTCGCTCAATACGAAATCTACTTGACGGCCTTTAGAGTAGTCGGCTCCTACACCAAATCTAAACCTTGGGTATGTTGTTGTATTTAATTTTTCTTGAATATCTTTCAATCCATTGTGGCCTCCAGCAGTTCCTTTTGCTTTTAAACGAATCATTCCAAAATCAATATTCAGATCATCAGCTACAACCAAAAGGTTTTCTACCGGTATTTTTTCTTTATCCATCCAATATTTGACAGCCTTTCCACTAAGGTTCATATATGTACTTGGCTTCAGTAGAATAAAAGTTCTTCCTTTAAATCGAAATTGAGTAAGACTACCTAATCTATCAGTTTGAAAAGGCACTTTATATTCTTTAGCTAATTCATCAAGAATTTTAAAACCAATATTATGTCGAGTCTCATTATATTTTTCACCAATATTTCCCAAACCTACTATTAAATATTTTTTCATAGGAGCAATAATTTCTTCGTTTCTTTTAAATAAGTTTTTAATAAAAGTAAAGATGTTCATACTGTAAAAATAAAAAAGCCCTACTATAAAGTAGGGCTTTTAATTATTATTTTGAATAAATTATTCAGCAGCAGCAGTTTCAGCTCCTTCAGCAGTAGTTCCTTCAGCTGCTTCACCTTCTTCACCTTCTTCTTCTTCAACTTCAACTTCAACGACAGTACGAGCTCTTCTTACTTGAGTCACAACCATAGTATCAGAGTGTAATAAAGTACATTTATTAGCATCTACATCAGAAATTAACACTCTATCTCCAATATTTAACTTAGAAATATCTGCACTGATAAAATCAGGTAAATTATCTGGTAAACCTTTAACTTTTAAAGTACGATTTGGAAAACGTAATGATCCCCCAGCAATTACTCCAGGAGCACTTCCTACTAATTTTACAGGAATGTCCATAGTTACTTCTTTGTCACTGAATAATTGATAAAAATCTATGTGTAAGATTTTATCGCTTACAGGGTGAAATTGAATATCTTGTAAAATGGCGTTGAATTTCTCACCACTTTCTAATTCAATCGTTGCTGTATAAACATTAGGAGTATACACTAATTTTTTAAACGATAATTCGTCAGCTGAAAAATGTAGTGCTTGTTCCCCTCCGTATAATACGCAAGGCACCTTTCCAGCATTACGTAAGGCTTTAGTCGCAACTTTTCCTACGCTTTCTCTTTTGGATCCTTTGATTGTGATCGATTTCATTTTATATTAATTTAAATTTACATTATAAACTTATCGCTGATAGACGTATTATTCTGAACATTATACATTACTTCAGCAAATAAAGTGGCGCAAGTTACAACTTTTATTTTAGAACTAACTCTCTTCAAGGGGATTGTATCTGAAATTATCAACTCGCTTAATTTAGAGTTTTCCACTCTTTCAATTGCATTACCAGAGAGTAAACCATGTGTTGCAATTGCACGTACACTTATAGCTCCTTTTTCCATCATAATATCTGCAGCCTTAGCAAGTGTTCCAGCCGTATCAACCATATCATCAACTAAAATTACATTCTTCCCTTTTACGTCACCAATAAGTTCCATATGCGATATAATATTGGCTTTTAAACGTTGCTTATAACATATTACAACATCACTTTTCAGATGCTTAGAATAGGCATATGCACGTTTAGAACCTCCCATGTCAGGTGAGGCAATAGTCAAGTTATCTAAGTTTAAGCTTTTTATATATGGCATAAACATAGTCGATGCAAACAAATGATCTACAGGCTTTTCGAAGAAACCTTGAATTTGATCTGCATGTAAATCCATTGTAATAATTCTTGTAGCACCTGCAGCTTCTAACATCTTGGCAATTAACTTGGCGGCAATTGGAACTCTTGGTTTGTCTTTACGATCCTGTCTTGCCCATCCAAAATATGGAATAACAGCAGTAATATGTCTTGCAGATGCACGCTTAGCAGCATCAACAATCAATAGCATTTCCATTAAATTATCACTAGATGGAAAAGTAGATCCAATAATAAAAATACGGCGACCTCTAACGGATTCAACTAGTGCAGGTTGAAATTCCCCATCGCTGTACTTTGAAATAATAACAGAACCTAATTCGGCTCCATACTCTTTAACTATTTTTTCTGCTAATTCTTTACTCTGAGTACAAGAAAAGAACTTAGGCTCTAATGAGTTAATTGACATTATTTTAAGAAGTTTAATTTTGTTGGACAAAAGTAAAAATAATTTAGTTGGTATTATGGGATAAGAAATAAAATATTTTATAGATTTGCAGTCCAATTTCTAGTATGCTCAAGTGGCGGAATTGGTAGACGCGCTGGATTCAAAATCCAGTTCTTTCGGGAGTGCGGGTTCGATTCCCGCCTTGAGTACTTTAAACCTCTTTAAAACATTGTTTTTACGGAGGTTTTTTTGTTAGTTACGCTGTCTGATATACCTATAGTTTTCCTGCTCATAGTAACGGGTCAATTCCATACTTACAATAGTTTTATCATACTTTCGAAAAACTATTATAATTTATTGGTTCATTGATAGAAAATGTCTATTTATTTTTTTTCGTTTCTTTATACTGTTCAATATAGCTTAAAATTTCATTCAAATTTTTCAATTTTTCTTCTACAATGTCTGGGCGTACAATTTCAGAACCTCCATCTGTTATAATACTTACTTCTGGATCTAAATAAATATAGGTAGTAAAAGTTGCAGTTAATGCTTCATCAATAGCAAGTACTTTATCAAACATTAAAAGAGATTTTAAAACCATTTTCTTACTTGCCTCATTTTTAGAATATAAATTAATTAAATGCCAAAAGGCTATTTTTAGTTCCATTTTTTTAATTAATGCATTTACTTTTTTCCATGAATAATTTATTGGATATACAAAATAGCGATAATCTTTATCATTTAATGCCTTTTCATATTCTTTGCTAACAAAAACAGAATCCCCTTTAATCTCTATGCCATTTTCATTTAGGTGTTTCAACCATTTTACTGCGGCAATTTTATTTATCTCATTCACTTTAATCGTGTCATTCATTTGCTGGCTAAACATAAAAAAAGGAAGCCAAAAAAAACATATAATTATACTATTTTTCATTACTATTATATTTAAAATTTAGTATCCCTAGGGTAGAGCTAAAGGATACTAAATTAATCAATTTTTATAAAGATTTTTTGCTAATTAATTCAGTCAGTTCATCAATTTTTGCTTCAACAGATTGTAATCTAACTTCAGATTTTTTAAACTTGGCTTCATAGCTTTTCAGAATATTAATATAATCTCCATTATGCACTCCAATTACGGTATTAACCATTTTTGGACCAGAAACAGCGCTATCTTCCCAAGATCTACCTACGGTCATTTTAAAATCCTCTAGTGTCATATTCTTAGGGTTAACTGCTATACCATAACCTTTTACAATTCCTTTTCCAACAATATAATCACCTGCAATTACAGTTCCCATCACTTTTACAGGTATTTGTCCCATAAACGCAATATTATTACCTAAATGACCTTTACCATCTTCAGGAACATTTCCTAAAACGATAGGTTTCTCTGAAACGGCCATCACCTGCTCTGCATTTGACAAATCTCTGGTTATTTTACCTCCTTTAATACCAACAATATCTCCACTACTTATAAACTCTTTTGAATCAATTCGCTCTAACCATTCTGCATAATCACCATTACCAGAACTGTATTGAACTCCAATATTTTTATAATCTATAAGAATCTCTTTTATTAACCCTTTAAAATGTGCTCTGGCATGTGCTTTATCTAATTTACTGCTAAAAAGGGCATTTTTTAAAGAAAAAATAAAACCCGGTGTAATTTTAGAAGTTGTCCAGTTTACAACAGATTCTGCCTTTATAGCTCCCATTCGGTTATTATCTTTATCAACAAAAGATATGAACTCATTTTGTGTATTCAACGGATTAGCAATATAGTCAGTGAGTTGAATATTTGGCACTCCCCAAAATTCAGGGCTTTTAAGGTCTGGAATATCTAAACCATCAATTTCTATTTTCGGAATTTCAGGAATTATAGTATCCCAACCGTGATCATAATAAAGATCGCTATCTGGAATAAAACCATCAAGAGCTTCACACCAAGCATCATCCCAACAATCAAGATATTCAAAATTAGGATCTTGTGAAGCAGCAACCATTTTATCTCTGAATGCTTGCGTATCATATGGCGCTACCCAATCATCTGCGTCAACACCATCAAGATCATTTATTCCGTTATCTATAATATCATGCAAAACTGGATCATGGCCATTTAATCCAATAGCTATGTCTCTAGTACTCATTGGAAGGCCTAAGCCGTCATTAATAAACTCTATTATTAAATTCCCCACTCAAGTGCCATTTCTGCAATAAATTTTAGAGTATCTTCACCCATATCTATTGCAATTTCACCAATTAAAACAACTTTTCTGGAACTAATAGTTTGGGCATTTAATAATTCTTTATACAATGAGATATCATTTGCATTTGCTTTATCGTAGTTGACCTCCGGCAAACCATCATTGGCCCTTAACCTACCTAGTTTTATAATTATACCATCTCCAGCGGTGTCATTCGTATTTTCAAAAGTGGCAATGTGTGTTGGATTATTACTGACTATATCAAGTTTTTTTAAATTTAAATCTTCCAAAGTTGTAGTTCCTGTTACCGTTAAATCATCTTTTATTATTGTAGCTCCATCAACTGTTAATGTGCTATTCAAATCAGTAGTACCCTCTACAATTAATTGGTTTTTTAAAGTAGCAATGCCATCAACGTTTAATGTATTCTTAAGATCTGTTGCGCCATCAACATTTAATGTATTCTTAAGATCTGGTTCGCCATCAACGTTTAATGTATTCTTAAGATCTGTTGCGCCATCAACATTTAATGTATTCTT
>JAWUWX010000046.1:0-25120 GCA_034111625.1 Flavobacteriaceae bacterium
AAATATCACAGAACAATAATCATGCAGATTCATGGACGTTTAACGAACGAACAGCGTGATTTAATAGGAGAAAAAGATAATAATGCCCCACCAATGTTAAAAATATATTGGGATAAAGGGAAAATTAGAATAAAAACTAAAGTGCTTAAAAATTTAAATGCTACATACGAAGAAATGTTACATGAAGATGCATGGGGTAATGATGAAGGTTTCAATTTCGAACAAGAAGTAGGTTTCAGAAAATTCACTTTAGAAGTAAAAGTTTCTGAAGGAAAAATGGTGATAGTTTTAAATAAAAATGAATATAAAGTATACGAGAATATTCACATGAGAAAATGGGGTGTTTTTGAAAACTATTTTAAAGCAGGAAATTATTTTCAATCTAGAGATAAAGGATCCTTTTCTAAAATTAAATATTACGAATTAGAAGTAAGCCATTAAAAATATTAATGATACTAACGAAACCCATATCAACTATTTTTAAAACGTCATTTTTTATGATGGCAATGTGTGTTTTTTGCATAGGATGCAATACTAATGGTGAAATAGATGATAGACCTGTTGCAGTAATTGAAGAAGAGGTTGAAGAAGAAGAAGTTGAAGAGGAAGTAAATTCAGAAGTTTCTTATATTTTACCAAATATAGATTTGAATCATTGGAAAGTAACGTTACCAATCGGTAATCCTACAGAGGTGAAACCGCCAGCAATATTAAGTTATGCAACTAATGAAACGTTAAAACCATTTATGTATAACGACTCTATTAAAGGAGCGTTAGTTTTTTATACCTATCCAGGTTCTTCAACGGCAAATTCTTCCTATTCTAGAACAGAATTAAGAGAGCAGATGGTTCCAGGAAGTAACAATAGTAATTGGACATTTTCTCAAGGGGGAACTCTAAAAGGTGAATTAGCAATGGCAGAAATCACCAAAGATTCTAATGGTGATTATCATAGAACAATTGTCATGCAAATTCATGGTAGATTAACGAATGCACAAAGAGATTTAATTGGAGAAAATGATAATAATGCTCCTCCGATGTTGAAAATATATTGGAATAAAGGTTATGTTAGAGTAAAAACAAAATAATTAAAAGATATAAATCTATCTGATATAGATATTTTAAAAACTGATTCTTGGACTGATGATGAAGGTTATACGTTTCCTGGATATGTAGGTTTTGAAAAATTTACTTTAGAAGTAAAAGTTTCAACCAATCGAATGGAAGTTATAATGAATGGGGAATCAATTGTTTATGAAAATATTCATATACAAAAATGGAACGTTTTTGAAAATTATTTTAAAGCAGGTAATTATTTGGTAACCAAGGATAGTTGGGCAAAATCAAAGGTAGAGTGCTATACTTTGGAAGTGTCTCATTAAATAGGTTAGAACCATTAGTTTATATATATTTATAAAATAAGATTTGGTTAACCAGTTTGAAATTAAAAAATAGAATATGAAATTAGAAATACTTACTAAAAACGAAAACCAGAAGATCCAGAATTTAATAATTATAGGTGTTAGAGAACTTATCAATTATAAAAATTTAGAGCCTGGTGATAAGTTACCTTCGGGGAGAATGCTTTCTGAAAAATTTGAAGTAAGTAGGAATAATGTAAGAGAAGCAATTCAGAAATTAGAATTTTATGGATTGTTAAAATCTAGACCACAAAGCGGGACTTTTGTTGCTAATATTGGCGTTACTGCTTTAAATGGAATGATTGAAGACATTTTAAGACTAGAGGAACCTGATTTTAAATCTTTAGTAGAAACAAGAATATTATTAGAATTGAAAACAGCAAGACTAGCCGCATTAAGAAGGACTGATGAAGATTTAGTACAAATTAAAGAAGCTATGGAAGCATATAAAACGAAAGTTTTAAATGGAGAAGATGCTGTACAAGAAGATTTGTTATTTCATTTAGCAATTGCTAAAGCTAGTGGTAATAGTTCCATGAATAGATTTATGTTAATAATAACGCCACAAATTATAACAAATTTTGAAAAATATCATGTTTGTGATAAAGGGTTGGCTCAAGAAGGGATTAAAGAGCACCAAGATGTATTTGATGCTATTTTAAATCAAAATCCAAAATTGGCAAAAGAAAAAATGAAAATTCACTTTAAAACATTATACCAATATTGTTATAATATTTAATGTTGATTTAAGAAGAATGCACGTTTTTCTTATATCATAAATAGATTAAAACTGAAGGAAGAGTAAATAAGATCAATCACTACTTAATTAAGTAATTTTTATGCTATTCAGCATTTCCATTGCCTTTTTAATAGATACAATAATTACAAATAATATTATTTGTAAAACACAATGCATTGTGCATTAAAAAATAAATTTTAAGATGAAACTCAAAGGACTAAGATGGTGGATTATTGGACTGATTTTTATAGCCACAGTTATAAATTATATAGATAGAACAGCTTTTGCATTATTATGGCCTCAAATGGGTAAAGATTTAGGGATGGATAATTCTGATTATGCTTTAATGCTTAATATCTTTATGTTAACCTATGCAGCAAGTAAATTTTTATCAGGAAGATTGTACGATCAGATTGGGACGAGAATAGGTTTTGTTGTATCTATTGTAGTGTGGTCTGCAGCAGCAGCTATGCATGCATTAGCAAGAGGTGTCGTTTCTTTATCAATAGTCCGTGGACTGCTTGGGCTTGGAGAGGCAGGTTTATGGCCTGGAGCTGTAAAAAGTAATGGAGAGTGGTTTCCTGTAAAACAAAGGGCGTTAGCACAAGGTATTTTCAACTCTGGAGCTTCTATAGGTAATGTGATAGCTCCTGTAATTATAGTTTACTTGTATGCACAATTCGGATGGAAGTCTACCTATATAATATTAGGAGCATTAGGACTACTTTGGGTAATTCCTTGGTTGCTAATAAACAAATCAAAACCGAAAGATCATCCTTGAATTACTGAAGAAGAAAGAACAATGTTACTTAATGATAGAATAGAGAATAATAATGTTGTTGTTGAAGGGGAGAAAAGTTTACCTGTTGGAAAAATATTAAGTTTTAAGCAACCATGGGGAGTTTTATTATGTAGATTTTTCATAGAGCCAATTTGGTGGTTTTTTGCAGGTTGGATGCCAATATACTTACACGCTAAGTTTGATATGAGTATTGAAGAAATAGGAACAACGATGTGGATATCGTATCTAATGGCTGCCGCCGGTGGAATATTGGGAGGATTATTTACAGAAGCATTAATAAAGCGAACTTCTATAGATTTTGGAAGGAAAGCAAGTATTGTGTTAGGTAGTATTTTAATAATAATTGGCTTTGTTTCCATCATATTATTTGTAAATGACACTAATTACATGACATTTATATATTTAGCAGGTGTAGCGCTTTTCGGATTTCAATTTTCCATAGGAAATATTCAAACTTTATCAAGCGATTTATTTAGAGGGCCATCAGTAGGTACTTTAGCCGGATTAGCTGGAACTGTAGCGGCATTTTCACCTATAATTATGAACTGGTTTATTGGTAGAATAACCCAAGGAGGATCATATACGCCAGCATTTGTAGCTATTACTTTATCAGTAGTACTCGCTGTATTATCAATTTTGTTTTTAATTAAAAAAGTACAACTAGTAGTAAACGAAGAAAATTAAAAAATTATAACATATTAAAACACAATATTAAAGATGAGTAAATTAAATGAAAAAGTTGCTGTTATAACAGGAGCAACGGGAGGAATAGGATTTGAGGTTTCAAAGCGATTGGGTAAAGATGGATATACCGTTATTTTAAATGGTATTGAAGATGAAAAAGGAGCTGAAAGAGTAAAGGAACTCACCGATGCAGGAATCACAGCTGAGTACTATGGTTTTGACGTTACAAAAGAAGATCAAGTAACAGCAAACATTAACAAAATAGGAGAAAAATACGGTAAAATTGATGTGCTAGTCAATAATGCTGGAGGTTTAGGTGGAAGATCTAGGTTTGAAGAAATGACCACTGAATTTTACAGATTCGTAATGGCATTGAACCTTGATTCAACATTTTTTGCTTCAAGAGCGGCTATTCCATTCCTTAAAAAGAGTGATAATGCTTCTATTATAAACTATACTTCAAATGCAGGTTGGAATGCTGGTGGACCAGGTGCAGGTATTTACGGAACATCTAAAGCTGGTGTTCATGCAATTACAAGAGCATTAGCAAAAGATCTAGCTGAATATGGTATAAGAGTTAATGCGGTATCTCCAGGAACAATTGATACACCATTTCATGCTCAAATTAAATCAACTAAGCCAGAAGTTTTTGCTTCTTGGAAAAACAATATTATGTTAGGAAGATTAGGTCAGCCGCAAGAAGTTGCTTCTGTCGTTTCTTTCTTAGCTAGTAAAGATGCAGCTTTTATAACGGCAGAAACTATCCAAATAGGTGGTGGACAAGCATTAGGAATTTAGAATTAAAGAAAATTATTAGATATGGGTAAAGTAGTAACTTTCGGAGAAATCATGTTAAGATTAGCTCCCCAAGGTTTTTTAAGATTTTCTCAAGCAAATAATTTTGATGTTGTTTATGGTGGAGGTGAATCTAATGTGGCTGTTTCATTAGCTAATTATGGAGTTGATGTAGATTTTGTAACTCGCTTACCAAAAAACGATATTGGAGCATGTGCCATGATGGAAATGAGAAAACGTGGTGTAGGAGTAAATAAAATTGTATATGGTGGAGACCGATTAGGAATTTATTTTCTTGAAACTGGAGCAGTAAGTAGAGGGTCTAAAGTAGTTTATGACAGAGCACATTCTGCCATTGCAGAAATAGAATCTGGAATGATTGACTGGGACACTGTTTTTGATGGAGTAGAATGGTTTCATTGGACTGGTATTACACCGGCAATTTCACAAGGAGCAGCAGATGTTTGTTTAGAAGCTGTAAAAGCTGCTAGTGCAAAAGGAATTACTATTTCTACAGATTTAAATTACAGAGCTAAACTTTGGAATTATGGAGGTGACAGAGAATCTATTATGACTGAATTAACATCTTACTGTGATATTATTTTAGGAAACGAAGAAGATGCCGAAAAACATTTTGGAATTCATCCTGAAGGCTTAGATGTTCATAAACATGGACATGATGTAAAAGCAGAAGCATTTTTATCAGTTTGTAAGCAAATGATGGAAAAATTTCCAAGGGCTAAAAAAGTAATTACAACATTAAGAGGGTCAATTTCTGCATCTCATAATACTTGGGCTGGTGTTTTATACGATGGTAAAAAAATGTATGAAACGTGTCAATATCAAATTACTGATATCGTAGATAGAGTTGGCGGTGGAGATTCTTTTATGGGAGGATTAATTTATGGTTTATTAAAATACCCAGAAGATGACCAGAATGCATTAGACTTTGCAGTAGCTGCATCTTGTTTAAAACACACAATAAAAGGAGATGCGAATTTAGCAACAGTTGCAGAAGTAGAAAAATTAATGGGTGGAGATGCTTCAGGTAGAGTAGCAAGATAAAATTAAGAAATAAAAATAAGTTATATTGGTTTGAATTATTTACTGAGTTGGATGTAAAATTCAGCTCAGTAAATTTATTTATAAAAGAAAATTATGGCTCAATTTACAAGATTAGAAGTAGCTCAAGTGATGAAAGATACTGGAATGGTTCCATTATTTTATCATAAAGATTTAGAAGTAAGTAAAAAAGTAATTACTGCTTGTTACAAAGGGGGTGCAAGACTTTTAGAATTTACTGCTCGTGGAGATTTTGCTCACGAAATTTTTGGAGAATTAGTGAAATATGTAACTAAAAAATTACCAGGAATGATAATGGGAGTAGGCTCTGTAACAGACGGAGCAGCAGCTTCTAGATTTATGTCTTTAGGTGCGAACTTTATCGTAACTCCAGTTTTAAGAGAAGATATTGCGATTGTTTGTAACCGAAGAAAAGTATTGTGGTCTCCAGGATGTGGGACCTTGACAGAAATCGCTAGAGCAGAAGAATTGGGTTGCGAAATAGTAAAATTATTTCCTGGTGATATTTATGGCCCTCAATTTGTAAAAGGAATTAAAGGTCCTCAACCTTGGACATCTATTATGCCAACAGGAGGAGTTTCTCCAACAAAAGAAAATTTAGAAGGATGGTTTAATGCAGGTGTAACTTGCGTAGGAATGGGATCTAAATTAATGGCAAAAGATGCCGATGGAAATTTCGATTATGATAGAATAGAAAGTACAACTAAAAATGCTTTAGACATTATTCAATCGCTTAAATAATATTACTTTTGACAAAAAAAAATAGGTAAGCTCTTCAATTTTTTTATTGAAGGGTTTTTTTTATTATGAATAATAATACAGCAATTTTTTATATGATTTTTAGCGTAATTGCATTTGCGTTAATGAATGCAGTCGTTAAATATTTAACGGTATTTAATGTATACCAAATAGTTTTTTTTAGATCTATAGGGACTTTAGTTTTTACAATTCCGTTAATTCTAAAATATAAAATTCCATTTCTTGGAAACAATAAAAAGCTACTGCTAATTAGAGGAGTAGTAGGTCTTATTTCTTTGACTTGTTTCTTCGAATCTTTAAATTACTTGGCAGTTGGTACGGCAGTATCTTTACGGTATACCTCTCCCATTTTTGCGGCAATTTTTGCTATGTTTTTATTAAAAGAAAAAATTAAACCTATACAATGGTTCCTTTTCATAATTTCTTTTATTGGTGTTTTAATTATAAAGGGTTTTGGTACTGATGTTAACTCATATGGATTGCTACTTATTTTTTGTTCAGCAATTTTTTTGGGCTTAACTTTTGTTGTGATTCGGAAAATTGGAAGTAAAGAAAATCCGTTTGTAATTATTAATTATTTTATGGTAATGGCTTTTATTTTTGGAGGAGTAATGTCTATTAATCACTGGAAAAATCCTAATGTAACAGAATGGTTTCTACTTTTAAGTTTAGGCGTATTTGGCTATATAGGTCAATTGTATATGACAAAAGCATTTCAATCTCATGAAACCAATGTTGTTGCTCCTTTAAAATATTTAGAGGTTATTTTTACTATTATAATTGGTGTAGTTTGGTTTGGAGAGATTTATACATGGGTTAGTTTATTAGGTGTTTTATTAATTCTCCTAGGACTAATTTTGAATTTTTTCATAATCAATAAAATAAAATTAGATTAATGCTAAATTGAAAATAAGATGATAGAAATGAAGAAAGCCCAGCAGGCAACAAAGGCTATAAAGAATAGGCGGCTTAGTAATAACAATTCCTAAACTTCAATTTGATTCTACTTTTTTTGCTCGCAATAATCAGAGTTTTGTAATTAAGAAATTCTACTTAGCAGTTGATTTTGTTGCATTTAAAGTAAAACGTCAGATAAAAAAATTTCTTAACTAAGATCGCCCTTCTAATCTCAACGGATGATAAATTAATTCCTAACATAAAAAACCATTAGACTCTATAGGTTAGTTATAATCGAATAGTTTTTGATATTGGTGTCATTGTGTTCTATATATATGAAAGCTCATTTACCCCTTTTATTTTAAAACAATATTATGGGAATGAAACAACGAACTCGCAATCCAGATATCCACCTTTCACAAAAGGACATTACATCTTTTTTTGACTTAACTGATCAGGACGTGGAAAATTTAATAAACCTAAAAATGTTAACTCCTAGAATGTGCGGGGGGAAAATTCTCTTTCGGTTAACTGAGTTATGGAGAGCATCACTATACTTTGAAAAACAACACTAACAAACATTATAAGAGACTATACCATGAAACTTTTAATCGTTTTTGCTTAGAAGAGTTTTCCTTTTTAGTGTTTCTTGTCTTTAATAAAAACCTCATTTTAGTATTTTTATTTCACCCTTCCAAAAAATATCAAATCAAACACACCCAAAAATTAAATAATTAAACCGAACTTCGTATCTTAAAGTTTAACAACTACTCTGAATAAATAGTATTCGAATTTAAAGTCAATAAAAGGGAGTGAAAGTCAAATTCAGGGGTTGTTTCAGGGGTTGTTATGAAAATAAAAAAGCCTAACAACTATATTCTCATAGTGTTAGACTTTTTAAAAGTAGCGGGAACTGGACTCGAACCAGTGACCTTCGGGTTATGAGCCCGACGAGCTGCCTACTGCTCTACCCCGCGATTTGAATGGCAAAGATATAACTATTATTTCAATTGCTAAAATAATTTATGAATTAAACGTACCTTTGCACCCCAAAACATTGAAAATGACGCATAAAGCAGGCTATGTTAATATTATTGGCAATCCAAACGTTGGAAAGTCAACATTAATGAACGCATTTATAGGTGAACGTTTATCTATTATTACCTCTAAAGCACAGACGACTAGACACCGGATTTTAGGGATTGTTAATGGTGATGATTTTCAAATTTTATTTTCAGACACTCCTGGGATTATAAAACCTGCTTACGAATTACAAGAATCTATGATGGATTTCGTGAAATCCGCATTTGATGACGCCGATATATTAATCTATATGGTTGAAATGGGTGAAAAAGAATTGAAAGATGAAAAATTCTTTCATAAAATCACCAATGCTACCATTCCTGTTTTCTTATTAATCAATAAAATTGATAAATCCTCTCAAGAAGATGTGGAAGAAAAGCTTGTTTATTGGCAAGAAAAAGTTCCTAACGCCAGGGTATTTATCATCTCAGCACTAGAGAATTTTAATGTGCAGCCAGTTTTTGATGCAATCTTAGAAAATTTACCGGTTTCTCCTGCATTTTATCCGAAAGACCAATTGACGGACAAACCTGAACGTTTTTTTGTCAATGAAGCGATCAGAGAGAAAATCTTAATGCATTATAAAAAAGAGATTCCTTATGCCGTAGAAATAGAAACGGAAGAATTTTTTGAAGAAGAAAAAATTATAAGAATTCGTTCTATTATTATGGTTGAACGTGAAACTCAAAAAGGAATTATCATCGGTCATAAAGGAGGAGCTTTAAAACGAGTAGGAACTGAAGCAAGAAAAGATCTTCAGAAATTCTTTCAGAAAAAAATTCACTTAGAATTGTACGTAAAAGTCAATAAAGATTGGAGAAATAATAAAAACCAACTGCGTAGATTTGGCTATCAAGAATAGGCCTCTATTTCAACTCTAAACAGTATCTTTGCAAAAAATATTTTTATCAAAATGAATACCATTGTAGCAATTGTTGGGCGACCAAATGTAGGAAAATCAACTTTATTTAATAGACTGATACAGCGTAGAGAAGCGATTGTTGACTCAGTAAGTGGAGTAACTAGAGATAGACACTATGGAAAATCGGATTGGAACGGAAAGAACTTTTCTGTAATTGATACAGGAGGTTATGCTGTAGGATCTGATGATATATTTGAAGAAGAAATTAGAAAACAAGTTAATTTAGCAATAGAAGAAGCTGATATTATTCTTTTTGTGGTTGATGTAACCGAAGGAATTACGCCTATGGATACAGAAGTTGCCAATTTACTTCGTAAAGTAAAAAAACCAATCTTCTTAACGGTCAATAAAGTTGATAATGCAATGCGAACTGATGATGCATTGGAATTTTACAACCTTGGATTGGGAGAATATCATTCTATATCATCGATTAATGGTGGAGGAACTGGAGATTTATTGGATGCTGTAGTGAAATTGATTCCAGATGAAGAATATATTGAAGATGAGTTACCACGATTTGCCGTTGTAGGAAGACCAAATGCTGGAAAATCTTCTTTTATCAATACTTTGATAGGTGTGGAAAGAAATATCGTAACTGATATTGCTGGAACAACACGTGATTCTATTGATACGAAATATAACCGTTTTGGATTTGACTTTAACCTAGTAGATACTGCTGGAATTCGACGTAAAGCCAAAGTAAAAGAGGATCTTGAATTTTACTCTGTAATGCGTGCTGTGAGAGCCATCGAACACAGTGATGTATGTCTTCTTGTGATTGATGCTACTAGAGGATTTGAAGGGCAAGACCAAAGTATTTTTTGGCTTGCTGAAAAAAATAAAAAAGGTGTCATTATTCTTGTAAACAAATGGGATCTTATGGAAAAAGAGACCAATACTGTAAAAGAATATGAAGCTATGATAAGAAGAGAAATTGCTCCATTTACGGATGTGCCAATTATCTTTATTTCTACATTGACCAAACAAAGGATCTTTAAGGCCATTGAAAGCGCAGTAACAGTATTTGAAAACCGTAAGAAACGTATTCCTACAAGTAAATTAAATGAAACAATGCTTGAAGTTGTTCAGAATTTTCCTCCTCCAGCATGGAAAGGAAAATTTGTGAAGATTAAATACTGTATGCAATTGCCTACGATTACACCACAGTTTGTCTTTTTCTGTAATTTACCGCAATATGTAAGAGACCCTTATAAGCGATTTGTCGAAAACAAACTTCGTGAAATTTATGATTTTAATGGAGTTCCTGTAATTATTCACTTTAGACAAAAATAAATTATGTAAATTTGAGTTACGTTTAATTTTTATTCTAAAAAAAAGAATTCATGACTCATAACAAGCAACTTTTATTAAACAAAAGACCTTTTGGCCTTCCAAAAGAAGACACTTGGAAACTAGTTAAAAGTGAGATACCTCAACTTAAAGACGGAGAATTTTTAGTAAAATGTGAATATATTTCACTAGATCCTGCTATGCGCGGATGGCTTGATGATCGGAAGTCATATATTCCACCTGTTCAATTAAATGATACGATGAGAGCAGGAGGTGTAGGAAAAATAGTTCGTTCCAATCATCCTGATTTTAAAGTTGGCGATTATGTTTCTGGACAGACGAATGTGCAACAATACGCGATTTCAAATGGTGTAGGGTATCACAAAATTGATCCTTCTATTGCTCCTTTACCAATGTATACTGGAACCCTTGGAATGACTGGAATGACAGCCTATTTTGGAATTTTGGAAGTTGGTGAATTGAAAGAAGGTGATACTGTTTTAGTTTCAGGAGCTGCTGGGGCTGTAGGAAGTATTGTAGGACAAATAGCCAAAATAAAAAACTGTAAAGTAGTAGGAATTGCTGGAGGAAAAGATAAATGCAAGTATCTTATTGACACATTAGGGTTTGATGCTGCAATTGATTACAAAGATGATGATATCGGTGGTAAACTAAAAGAATATTTCCCTAAAGGCATTGACGTATATTTTGACAATGTAGGAGGCGATATTTTAGAATTAGCCTTGGCCCATCTTGCCATGAAAGCAAGAATTGTAATCTGCGGAGCCATCTCTCAATACAATAATACCAAGCCTGTAAAAGGACCTTCTAATTATTTATCGTTACTTGTTAATAGAGCAAGTATGAAAGGAATGGTTGTATTTGATTATGCAGAAAACTACCATGTTGCAGCTCAACAAATGGGTCAATGGATACACCAAGGAAAATTGATTTCTAAAGAAGATGTGTATGAAGGGATTGAAAATTTCCACGAAACATTTTTACGATTATTTTCAGGTGATAAAATGGGGAAATTGGTATTAAAGGTTAGTGAAGACTAATTGCCGTTCCTTGTTTCGCAACATGAAATCCATTTTTAGTTACCATCTTATGAGCCTCACTTCCATCAATTAATAATGGATTGGTGTGGTTGAAATGAATGAAGTGCACTTTGTTCTTGTTCGCTTCAGATAAGCCCTTAAATAGATTCATACTCTCTTCAACGAATGGATGTGGAACTTCATTCATATCACGATTGATTTCACCATTTTTAAAGAAAGTTGCATCTAGCAATGCAATATCTACTTGCTTGACATAATCAACCACACTTCGCTCCCATTTCGACCATTTATCAATATCAGGGATGAATAATACTTTCTTCTTACTTACATCAATTAAATATCCTACAGTCTCAGAATACTCATCTCTATGAGGTACTTGAATAGGAGTGACAGAAATTCTTTTATTCAATACGATGGTAGAATCTTTTTTCAATTCTTTCAAATCAACGTTTTCTTTCTCCACCAACTGATTCCAAGGACCATTTTCTTCAATAAAGGATTTCATCTTCGGCATCACATAAACTGGCATCTTATTTCCTCCCATTGCCTCATGTCCTAAATACATAATTCCAGTATAATGTCCAATATGCGCATGCGTTAGAAATATTCCGTTGGGTAAGTTATTCCGTTCTGAAACTTGAGTAGATAATAATTTAAGTTGAGCTGTAAAATCAGGCGTTGCATCGAAAATCCATTCTTCATTAGATATAGGATCTACAATTGCAACTGAAGAAACCATTCTTCGGTTGGATAGATCAGTATAAACTCGCTCACAACATTCTTTCTCACAATTTGCTTGAGGGTAACCAGCATCTTGGGCTATACCTAAAATAAATACATAAGGTTTCTCTGGAGAATTTTTATCTTGAACTCTTTGGTCTTTACAAGAAGTAAATAATAGAAAAAAACTAATGAATAGTAAATAAGATAGTTGGATCCTTTTCATCATATATATTAATTAAAAAAATTACCAGCCTCCAGAAGCAACGCCTCCACCGAAGCCTTCGCCTCCAAATCCGTCGCCACTGAAACCTCCTCCTAATGATTTTCTAAATCCTCCACCTATTCCAGCATTACTTAAGATAATGGCTTCAAGAACACTTCTCTGCATCGAATCTCTTCCTCCTCGATTGTTATGACTTCTACCTCCACGATCACTTTTAGACAGTACAATAATCAGAATTATAAATATGATGAAGAGTATTAAATCTATTGGAATTCAAGAACTTTCAGTCTGTGGACTGTCATTCACATATTTACCATCAATTATATTTATTATGATGTCAGTCGCTTCATCAAACCCTTGTTAATAAGGGTTTTATTTAAAATTTGGTGCCAACACATTTCTAATAATTCTTCCAGACCAAGAATCTGTCAATAAGTATTCCGTACCATAAACTGTTCTAATAGTCATTTTGCGGTCATCTTTTGCCACTAAAATAAAGATACCGTTGTCCTCATCTTCTTGACCTATCCCGCATTTATGGGCCCATTCTTTAGAATATCTAGAAATATCATTATTTCAAATTGTATTAACTGTTGCTATTACAATCTGAGTGCTCTACAGCTGTATTATTAAACCCTACTGCCCAGTTATAAAACCCAAAAGCAATAACAGCAACTATAATTAAAGGGATAAGTAATTTTTTTATGATAATTGATTTTTAATTTTAGTCAACTCAGTTTTAATTTTTTCTAATTTTGAAACGATTTCTTGATTATTTACAATTTCTTCGGGGTTCTGTTTCATTTTCTTTTTCGCCCCATCAAGCGTATAACCCTTCTCTTTTACCAAATTGTAAATGAGTTTTAAATTTTTTAAATCAATGGAAGTAAAAAGGCGATTTCCTTTATTATTTTTTTTGGGCTTTAAAATATCAAACTCATTTTCCCAAAAACGAATTAATGAAGTGTTTACACCAAAAGCCTTGGCAACTTCTCCTATTTTATAATATCTCTTTTCAGGTAAATCAATAAACATAAATAATAGTTGTTCAAAGAAAACGAATATACAAAAAAAAGTAATCCTAATAAATAACTAGGAATGAAAAGTTGCTATTAAACATTAATAAGAGATGTAGATGTAAAAATCACTACTTATTTAAAAATAAAACTAATATTTAAGAACTAATCTAAAGATTGCCCTTCAACTTGAGCTGCTTTCTGCATTGCTTCAAATTCTTCAGGAGATAAATTCCCATAATAAAAATTTATTGGGTTAATTGCTTTCCCTTTTTTACGCACCTCATAATGAAGGTGTGGTGCTTTTGAACGACCAGTATTCCCAACAAAACCAATTAAATCTCCACGTTTTACCCGTTGGCCTCTCCTTACATTATACTTACTTAAATACGCATATAATGTTATATAACCATAACCATGATCAATTCTAATATGATTACCAAAACCAGAAGATTTATTATCTGCTCGTATTACTTTTCCATTACCTGATGCATATACCGGAGTCCCACGAGGCGCTGTAAAGTCCATACCTTTATGTTTTTTTCTAGCTTTGGTAAACGGATCTGATCTCCATCCATACCCTGAAGCCATTCGCGTCAAACTTATATTTCTTATAGGTTGAATTGCTGGAATTGCGGCTAATAAATCTTCTTTATTCTCAGCCATTTTTACAATCTCATCAAGAGATTTAGATTGGATATATAATTGCTTAGATAAGATATCCATATTCTTAGTAATATCAATAATCATTTCAGAATTATTAAATCCCTCCAATGATTTATACCTATTCACTCCACCGAAACCTGCTGTTCTCTGCTCTTCAGGAATTGGATTTAGTTCAAAAAACGTGCGGTAAATATTATTATCTCTTTTTTGCAAGTCTTCTAATACTTTTTCGAATTGAATAATTCGCTTGCTATGAAGGTCTTCATTTAATTTTAAATGCTCCATTTCGCGCTTTAAAGCCTTCTCACTTGGTGTTTCTAAAAAATAAGAAAACACTATAAATCCTAATAACATTGCCAATCCAAATGTTGTGATTGACACGAAAAATTTAGTGAAATACATGCCTTTCTTTTGCTGTACCTTTTTATAAGATAAAGTTTCAGGATCGTAATAGTATTTAACTTTCGCCATAAGACTAAAATATATTAGATTTGTACTTTAAAACGTTTCAATTTATTTGTTTATTGCTATTCAGAATCAAGCAAATTTACAAAATGTTTCGATACCGTTAAAAACTCAACAGTTTTTTAGATTTTAATTAACATTTATATGACATCACAGGAAATTAGACAACGCTTTTTAGATTTCTTCAAAAACAAAGAACATAAAATTGTTCCTTCTTCACCTATGGTCTTGAAAGGTGATCCAACATTGATGTTTACCAATGCTGGAATGGTCCCTTTTAAAGAATATTTTTTAGGTCAAAAAAAGGTGACGGATTCACGTATTTCAGACACACAAAAATGTCTTCGTGTTTCAGGAAAGCACAACGACTTAGAAGAAGTGGGTATGGATACTTATCACCATACGATGTTTGAAATGCTAGGGAATTGGAGTTTTGGAGATTACTTTAAAAAAGAAGCAATTTCTTGGGCTTGGGAACTTTTAACTGAAGTCTATAAGATTGACAAGAATAGTATGTATGTGTCTGTTTTTGAAGGAGATAAGGAAGATGGTTTAAGTTTCGATCAAGAGGCTTATGATTATTGGAAAGAATTGGTTCCTGAAGAAAGAATCATAAATGGAAATAAAAAAGATAATTTCTGGGAAATGGGCGCGCAAGGACCTTGTGGACCATGTTCAGAAATTCATGTAGATATTCGTTCGGATAAAGAAAAAGCGAAAATTCCAGGAAAGTCTTTGGTCAATATGGATCATCCACAAGTAATCGAAATTTGGAATTTAGTATTCATGGAATTCAACCGAAAGGCTGATGGTTCTCTTGAAAAATTACCAAATAAACATGTAGATACAGGAATGGGGTTTGAAAGGTTGTGTATGGTCGTTCAAGGAGTTCAATCCAATTATGATACTGATGTTTTCACACCTATCATTCGTGAAATTGAAACCATTACCAATTCTAAATATAACGCTTCTGAAAAAATAGAAGATGTTGCAATTCGTGTGATTGCCGATCATATTCGTGCAGTTTCATTTGCGATTGCCGATGGACAATTACCTAGTAATAATGGCGCTGGATATGTGATCCGCAGGATATTACGTAGAGCAATTCGTTATGGATTTACATTTTTAAACCAAAAAGATGCTTTTATTTATCGATTGGTAGATGTGTTGAGCAAACATATGAGCGATACTTTTCCAGAAATAAAGGCTCAAAAACAGTTGATTGAAAACGTTATTAAAGAAGAAGAACTTTCATTTTTAAGAACATTGGATCAAGGCCTTAATTTATTGGATACAATAATTAGCAATAATAAAGATTCAAAGATTTCAGGTAGAAAAGTATTTGAATTAAAAGACACATATGGTTTTCCTGAGGATTTGACGGATTTGATCTTACGTGAAAACGGATTGACTTATAACGTAGAGGAATTTACCAAAGAATTACAACAACAAAAAGAAAGAGGACGTAAAGCAACTGCTGTAGAAACTGATGACTGGCAAGTATTATACGAAGATGACGAGGAAGAGTTTATAGGATACGATACACTGGAAGCAACCGTTAAAATAATACGTTATCGCAAGGTGACTTCTAAGAAAGATGGCGAAATGTTCCAGTTAGTATTTAATATCACACCTTTCTATCCGGAAGGCGGAGGACAAGTTGGCGATAAGGGATATATTGAAGATACTCACGGTGATGTAGTCTATATACTGGACACTAAAAAAGAAAACAACGTCATTATACATTTTACTAAAAATTTACCAAAACACATTAATGAAACTTTTAAAGTTGTAGTGGATGAGAAACAACGGTTCAGAACGGAATGTAATCATACTGCAACTCATTTATTACATCAAGGATTACGTAAAATTTTAGGAACTCATGTTGAGCAAAAAGGCTCAGCAGTTCATTCTAAATATTTACGCTTTGACTTTTCCCATTTTTCAAAAGTAACTTCTGAGCAATTACAAGAAGTTGAAGACTTCGTAAACGCAAGAATTAATGATAAAATTCCATTTATTGAAGAGCGGAATACTTCTATGGAATTGGCTGTTGAAAAAGGTGCAATAGCACTGTTTGGCGAGAAATATGGTGATTCAGTTCGTATAGTTCAATTTGGTAAATCAATGGAATTATGTGGAGGAACCCATGTAAAAAACACAAGTGATATTTGGCATTTTAAAATCACTTCAGAAAGTGCTATTGCTTCAGGAATAAGACGTATTGAAGCAATTACTTCTGATGCTGTGAAAGACTTTTATGCTATGCAAAACAAAGAGTATTCGCTAGTGAAATCTATATTAAAAAACTCCCCAAATCCTGTAAAAGCCATTGAGCAATTGCAAGATGAAAATACTACTTTGAAAAAGCAGATCGAAGAATTGATGAAGGATAAGGCTAGTAATTTAAAAGCCACTTTAAAGTCTGAAATTGAAAAGATTAATGGTGTGAATTTTATTGCTAAAAAAATCGATTTGGATCAAAACAACATTAAAGATTTAGCATTTGAACTTGGAAATGAAGTTGAGAACCTTTTCTTTTTTGTTGCTACTTCTCAAGCAAAAGATAAAGCGATGCTAACTTGTTATATCGCTAAAAATTTGGTGGAAGAAAAAGGCTTGAATGCTGGACAAGTTGTGCGAGAACTTGGAAAACTAATTCACGGAGGTGGAGGTGGACAGCCTTTCTTTGCAACTGCTGGAGGTAAAAATCCTGGAGGAATCCCAAAAGCGCTGGAAAGTGCAAAAGATTATTTAGTTTAAATTTTTGTTTTTATCCAAAAAGAAAAGTGTTTTACGTTGTCAATTAAACCTTATATAATAATTAAAGTCTAATTTTACATAGAGACTATTTGCGTCTTATTTCAAATTGAATAAATTAATTATATGTCCCACTTAGATCCGTTTTCAGGAAATTGGACTTCCAAAGAAGCAAGACATTTACTAAAAAGAACTTCTTTTGGGGTTACACAATCTTTAGTAAATGAAGCCGTTTCTTTAGGTTTAACAGAGACTATTAACACTCTTTTTGCAGAAAATCCTTTGCCAGAACCACCTCTAAAATACGTTTTAGAAGGAACTGAAAATGGACAAGCTATAGATCCTGATACCAATTATGGAAAAACCTGGGTTAATGGTAATGTTAAACCTGTTATTGACGCTTCTACATCTAGTAGTACTGTAATCTTAAAATATAGAACTAGGTCTTTATATGCATGGTCTTTTTTGCAAATGCAAAATAGCAAAATGTCTATTAGAGAAAAACTTACTTTATTTTGGCATAACCATTTTGTTTCTGTTTACTCAAATCCGCATATAGAGTATTATTATATGAACAAATTGCGAAGTAATTCTTTAGGAAATTTTAAAGAAATCACAAAGCAAATCACCATAGACCCAAATATGCTAAGATATTTAAGCGGTCGTGATAACACAAATATTGCACCTAATGAAAATTACTCAAGAGAACTTTTAGAACTTTTAACAATTGGTAAAGGAGACGCTGTTGGTAATGGAGATTATACTAACTATACAGAAGATGATGTTGTTGAAATTGCAAAAGTACTAACTGGTTGGAGAGTTAGAGGGCTTAATCATGATGATGCATTAAATTCATATTTTACTAATAGTAGGCACTCAAGTGGCAGTAAAAATTTATCTCATCGGTTTAATAATGCAATTATTGCTGAAAACGGAGAACATGAATATAAAGATGTAATAGATGTTATTTTTCAGCAAGACGAGTGTTCTAGATTCATCATTAGACAATTATATATTTGGTTTATAAACTCAGAAATTACATCAGAGATTGAAACAAATATTATTGAACCTTTAGCTTTAATAGTTAGAGATAATGATTATAATATAGCACCTGCTTTAAAGGTTTTATTTGCATCTGAACATTTTTTTGAAAATGTCTTTTGCATGATTAAAAGTCCTTTAGACTTATTATTTTCTGCAACAACATCTTTATTATTAAACGCTCCAACAACCTCAACAAATGATGAGTATAACTATGCATACACTCTTTATTTAGTTGCAGCGGAATTACAACAATCTGTTTTTGAACACCCTGATGTTGCTGGTTGGAAAGCTTATTATCAAGAACCTTTACATTATAAAACTTGGGTAAACAATTACTTATTACCCAAAAGGTTAGACTTTTGTCGAGTACTTGTTACTGGCGGTAATTTGGCGGTAAATGGTCGAAATTACACGATACCTCCTTTGGTGCCAGTTTTAGAAATTGCTGCAAGCATTTCAAATAGCAATAGCCCAAATATTCTAATAACTGAACTAGCAAATCAATTGTTTAATTATGAAATAGCAGAAAATCAGATTACAAGTTTAAAAGATATTTTAATTCCTGGATTACCAGATTTTGAGTGGACCGTTGAGTATAATGCTTATTTAGCAGACCCTAATAATGAAGCATTACAAATTTCTGTTGAAAATAAACTCAAAAATTTAATAGCAGTAATGGTACAAATGTCTGAATTTCAAATAATGTAAGAATGAAAAAGAAGCAAAAACTTAACCGTAGAGATTTTATAAAATTAAGTACAGTTGCATCTGCCGCAATCCCCTTTACATTAAGTGGTTTCCCTTTATTTGCAAATGAAAAACCTAATGAATATCAGTTTTCAGAAGACAATGATAATATTTTGGTTTTAATCCAATTGCAAGGTGGTAATGATGGATTAAACACTGTTTTTAATGCAAGTCAATATAGTAACTTACAAAGTGTACGTTCTAATATCATTATCCCAGAAACAGAATTACTTTCTGTAAATAATGAAACTCTTTTTCATCCATCAATGACAGGAATGAAAGACATATTTGACCAAGAAAAATTGTCTGTTATTCAAAATGTTGGGTATCCAAACCAAAATAGATCACATTTTAGGTCTAGTGATATTTGGAGTTCCGCTTCAAGTTCTTACGAGTATGTTTCTACTGGTTGGATAGGTCGTTTTTTTGATGTAAACCATTCACAATTTCCACAAAATTATCCAACTACAGAAAACCCAGACCCATTTGCAATTACAATTGGAACTATTGTTTCAGAAACCTGCCAAGGAACAAATGCCAATTTTTCTATGGCATTAACAGACCCAGATAATCCTGGGACAGCTTTGGTCTCTAATACTGGAAATATACCAGATGATTGTTACGGAAACTCACTAAATTTTGTAAATGACACTATAAGTCAGACCAACGCCTATGCAGAAATAATAGAAAACGCATCTTCAGCGGGAAATAATCTATCTTCAAAATACGATGATACGAGTTTATCAGAAAAATTAAAAATTGTTGCTAAATTAATTTCTGGTGGCCTAAAAACCAAAGTGTATGTGGTTCAACAAGGAGGTTTTGACACGCATGATAATCAAGTTGTAGATGGTGAAACAAAAACAGGTAAACATAGTGAATTATTAAATGAATTGTCAGAAGCAATTGCTGCTTTTCAAGACGATATAGAATTGCTAGGAGTTGATAATAAAGTCATTGGAATGACTTATTCTGAATTTGGTAGAAGAATTCGTTCTAATGGAGGATTAGGAACAGATCATGGCAATGCAGCGCCCCTATTTATGTTTGGTAATTGCGTGGAAAATCAGATTTTAGGTGATGCGCCAGAAATTGATAGTGCTGTAGATATTTATGAAGGTGTACAAATGCAATACGATTTTAGAAACATTTATAGTTCCGTTTTAACAAATTGGTTAGGAGCTACAGAAACAGAAACTTCCACAGTTTTATTTGAGAATTTTGACCCATTGCCTCTTTTTAAAGATGAGTGCTCTTCATCACTTTCAAATGATGATTTTATTTTAGATGAAAAGTTTTCATTGGATATATATCCAAATCCATGTTTAGATTTCATACATATTAGTTTTTTTGGAAATAACGAAAACGTAAAAATCACATTGTATAATACTATTGGTGCAGTTGTAAAAGAAATTACGAATGCTAGATATAGTTCCATTCAACATAGGCCAACAGTAGATATGCAAAGATTCGCAAAAGGGAATTACTTTGTGCATTATCAATCGAAAGGAATTTCTAAAACTAAAAAAGTGTTGAAGTATTAGTTTCAAGTATTATATTTGAAGTGAAAAATTCTTTTCTGAATCATTAACATGAATCTTCAAACCAAAATTACATTAAAAAAAGAAACTAGAAATCCAATTTCTTATAATTCTAAAATCTTCCTTTTTGGCTCTTGCTTTAGTGAGAATATTGGTTCAAAAATAGAGTACTTTAAATTTGAAAACACGATCAATCCATTTGGAATATTATTCCATCCCATTGCAATTGAAATGCTTATTACCAATATTGTTAATGAGAAAATATATACCGAAAAAGATATTTTCTTTCATAACGAACGTTGGCATTGTTATGAAGCTCATTCTGAATTAAGCAATCCTTCCAAAGAAGATTTATTACTAAAATTGAACGCAGCTATTTCTACTGCCAATACACAATTAAAAGAGGTTAGTCATGTTATCATAACGCTTGGCACATCATGGGCCTATCGTCTTATAGAAACTGACACTGTAGTTGCCAATTGCCATAAAGTACCTCAGAAAAAATTCTTAAAGGAATTACTTCTCATAGACGAAATAACGAATAGTCTTGAGGCAATTATTACCTTGATAAAAAGTGTTAATAACAATATTGAAATTATTTTTACGGTTTCTCCTGTTCGTCATTTAAAAGATGGATTTGTAGAAAATATGCGTAGCAAGTCGCATCTACTTTCAGCAATACATCAAGTTATTGCCCCAAGAGATCACACTCATTATTTTCCGTCTTATGAAATTATGATGGACGATTTACGTGATTATCGTTTTTACAATTCAGATATGATTCACCCTAATGAAACTGCCATAAATTATATTTGGGAAGCGTTTAAAACGGTTTGGATACACGAAAAATCAACTGATTTAATGTCAGAAATTGATACTATTCAAAAAGGATTGTCTCATAGACCTTTTAATAAAAACTCAAAGCAGCACCTTCTATTTTTAGAAAATTTGCAACTTAAAATTAGTGCGTTACAAGAAAATCATACTATTACTTTTTAAAAAACGCCTACTTAAATCCTAAAGATTGTTCAGATTGTGGAGAAGTTCAACCAAACAAAGTTGAAAGATTCCTCCAAGTACTTCGAGAAAAACACGTGTACTAATTAGGGCTGTGAAACTAATAAGTTTTAGAAAAAGTTATGATATAAAAAAGAGAAAGAAACCTTCTCTTTTATTTATTTATATACTGCGCAACATTTTGCCAAGGACCTCCATTGATTACATCAATATCTTCGTCCATCAACATTTGCATTGCCACGCCACTTCGTCCTCCACTTCTACAAACTGTTATTATTGGTTTTTCAAATGCTTTTATTTTTTCGACAGAACCTTCAATAGTATCTAAGACAATGTTTTCAGAGCCATCGACATGGCCTTCTTGATATTCTTCAATTGTTCTTACATCAATCACAATTGCGCCTTTTTCTATATATTCTTGTACTTCGTTCATATTCTGTTTTTTCTTAAATAGGTTAAAGAAACTCATCTTAAATTTTTGATAAAAGTAAAAAAGAATTTTCCAATAACTATAAATCAAATCGATTTTAATTATTTTTGAGTAAATTATAGTCATATCCTTTTAATAAATGAAACAAGAAAATAGAAAAGATGAAATAATTCAAACAGCCACTAAACTTTTTAAGAAAAAAGGGTATAGCGCTGTAACAATGAGAGACATTGCAAAATCAATGGGAATAAAAGCAGCAAGCCTCTATAACCATATTAATTCAAAGCAAGACATTCTTACTACTATCATTATTTCACTTGCTGAAGAATACACCGAAGGTCTTGAAATAATTAAACTTTCTGAGAGTAATTCCATAGAGAAGTTAAAGCAAATTATAACACTCCATGTTAAAATAACTACACAGAACGCGAATGGAATGGCATCACTTAATAATGATTGGATGCATCTAGAAGAACAATTGGAATATTATCTAACGCTTCGCACAAATTATGAAAGTGATTTTAGAGAAATTATTATAAGAGGTGTTGAGAACAATGAAATCACTAAATCTAATCCAGATATTATTTTATTCTCTATACTCTCAACCTTAAGATCTTTATACCTTTGGATCCCCAAGAAAGATATATTAAACCCTAACAAGTTAGCTTTGGATTTAAGTACTATTCTTATTAATGGCATTAAAAAATAATTTTGTAGATTTGTAATCCAAACTAACAGTTGTTAGTTTGATAAAATGACAATTTATAAATGGCAGATTTTCATAAAGTAAATATTGCAGACATCTATAAAGAAACAAAAGATACGGTTGTTGTAGAATTTGAAATTCCAAAAAAATTACAAGAAAATTTCAGTTTCAAGCAAGGTCAGCATCTCACACTTCGTAAAATTATAAATGATGAAGATGTAAGGCGTTCTTATTCATTATGCTCTAGTCCACTTGACAAGAAATGGAAAGTCGCTATTAAACAAATTCCAGGAGGTGTTTTCTCTACTTATGCCAATACTAAATTAAAAAGTGGAGACACGATAGAACTGATGGAGCCATCAGGGAATTTTTATGTTGATGTACAACCAACTTTTTCTAAAAACTACATTGCTTTTGCAGCTGGAAGTGGAATTACTCCAATGCTTTCGATCATAAAGACACATTTACTTTCTGAACCAAATAGCACATTTAAACTGTTCTATTTAAATCGAACAGTAAAATCAATTATATTTAAAGAAGAAATTGAGCAGTTAAAAAATGAATTCTTTCAACGATTTCAAGTTTTTTATTTTTTAACTAAAGAGCAGCGAGATATTCCATTTTTAAATGGCCGTTTTGACACAGAAAAATTAAATGTTTTAACCAAAACATTTATAGATATCGAAGATACCGATCATTGTTTTATCTGTGGCCCTCAAGACATGATTTTCTTAATTAGAGATCATTTAGAAAATGCTGGATTAGATAAAGGTAAAATTCATTATGAGTTATTCTTTTCTGGAAATCCAGAAGACAATAAACATATAGCAGAAGCATTAGAGAGGAAAGTTGAAGGAACTGATGTTACCATTGTTGATGGAGGAAAAGAATTTCATTTCATCATGGAAGATGAATATGACAATATTCTTGACGGAGCTTTGGCTGCAGGTGCAGATTTACCTTTCGCCTGTAAAGGTGGCGTTTGTAGTACGTGTAAATGTAGGGTGATTGAAGGTGCTGTTGAGATGAAAGTCAACTACGCTTTAGATGAAAAAGAAGTATCACAGAAGTTAGTATTAAGTTGTCAAGCAGTGCCAACTACAGAAAAAGTAGTTGTAGATTTCGACGTATAAAATTAAAACTCAAAATATTATGAGTGAAGAACAAATAAAAAAATTAGAAAATCAATTTGAAGCACGTATAGCGCGTGACGAAAAAATTGAAGCTAAAGATTGGATGCCTGAAAAGTATCGCAAAACACATATCAGACAGATGTCGCAACACGCACATTCTGAAATTGTGGGAATGCTTCCTGAAGCCAACTGGATTACAAGAGCACCATCATTAAGGCGCAAAGTAGCTTTATTGGCCAAAGTTCAAGATGAAGCAGGTCATGGATTATACTTGTATTCAGCTTGTGAAACTTTAGGTGTTACTCGTAATGAGTTATACGAGCAACTTCATTCTGGAAAAGCAAAATATTCAAGTATTTTTAATTACCCAACAGTTACTTGGGCTGATATGGGAGCGATTGGCTGGTTAGTAGATGGAGCAGCAATTATAAATCAAGTTCCTCTATGTAACACCTCTTACGGGCCTTATGCACGCGCAATGGTTCGTGTATGTAAAGAAGAGAGTTTTCATCAACGTCAAGGTTATGAAATCATGATAAAATTGGCTAACGGAACTCCTGAGCAAAAAGAATTAGCACAAGATGCACTAAACCGTTGGTGGTGGCCAAGTTTGATGATGTTAGGACCTACAGATGCAGAATCTATTCACACAGAGCAGTCTATGAAATGGAAGTTAAAACGAAAATCAAATGATGATTTACGTCAACAATTTATAGATCAAACAGTTCCGCAAGCAGAATTGATAGGACTTACAATTCCAGATGCAGATTTAAAATGGAACGAAGAACGTGGAAGTTATGATTTTGGAGAAATTAATTGGGACGAGTTCTGGCAAGTAGTGAAAGGTCATGGACCATGCAATAAAGAACGTATGAATGCAAGAGTTGGTGCATGGGAAGGTGGTGAATGGGTTCGTGATGCAGCTATGGCACATGCAGAAAAGAAAGCAAATAAAAATTTAAATAAAGCCATATAAGATGAGTAAAAACTGGCCTCTTTGGGAAGTCTTCGTGAGAAGTAAAAACGGATTAGAACATCGTCATTTTGGAAGTCTACATGCTGCAGATGCAGAAATGGCTTTAGAAAATGCACGTGACGTGTATACAAGACGTA
>JAWUWX010000047.1:0-15389 GCA_034111625.1 Flavobacteriaceae bacterium
TTTTGGAACAGTATCTTCAGGAGTTTATTTATTGAACGTGAAAAGCGGTAATAAAACGGCAACTAAAAAATTGATAATTCAATAAACAAATTGAAAATAAATATAAAAAGCCAACACATTGTGTTGGCTTTTTGTTTTACACAAATTACAATTACGGTGTAATTATATACCGTACCTTTGCACAAAATATTTGAGAATGAGCACTTTTGACGAGTTAAATCTATCGAATCAATTACAATACGCCATAGATGATTTAGGTTTTGTACAACCTACACCTATTCAGGAACAGGCGTTTTCTGTTATCCTATCTGGAAAAGATATGGTAGGAATTGCACAGACAGGAACTGGGAAAACATTTGCCTATATGTTGCCGATTTTACGTGATTTAAAATTCTCAAAACAAATTACTCCAAGAGTACTTGTGATGGTTCCTACACGTGAACTAGTACTACAAGTTGTTGAAGAAATTGAGAAATTGGCAACTTATATTAATGTGCGAGTTTTAGGAGTATATGGTGGGGCCAATATCAACACACAGAAACAAGCAATTGCACAAGGAACAGATATTATTGTGGCAACTCCAGGAAGATTGTATGATCTTGCATTGAGTAGAGCCTTGAAGATGAAATCTATTCAGAAACTAGTGATTGATGAGGTTGATGTGATGTTGGATCTTGGATTTCGTTTTCAATTGATGAATATTTTTGAAATTCTTCCCGAGCGTAGACAGAATGTTATGTTTTCAGCAACTATGACAGAAGATGTAGATGCATTGATTACAGATTACTTTACCAATCCTGCCAAAGTTTCTATTGCTGTCAGCGGTACACCATTGGACAATATAACACAAGAATGTTATCAAGTAACCAATTTTTATACGAAAGTAAATCTATTGGCTCATTTGTTAAAAAATAAAGAAAAATTTAGCAAAGTATTGGTTTTTGTATCCAATAAAAAAAGCGCTGATAGGCTGTTCTTGAAATTGGATGAAACTTATAATGATGAACTGTGTGTGATTCATTCTAATAAGACTCAGAATTATAGAATTCGATCGATAAAACAATTTAACGAAGGAGAAAACAGGATATTGGTTGCTACTGATGTTATGGCTCGTGGATTGGATCTTGATGCGATAAGCCATGTTGTGAATTTCGATACGCCGTCTTTCCCTGAGAATTATATGCACCGAATCGGAAGAACTGGTAGAGCAGAGCATGAAGGTAAATCAATATTATTTTATACCGAAGCAGAAACTAAAGATAAAGAAGCGATTGAAGAATTGATGAAAGTTGAAATTCCTGCAGTTGATTTTCCAATTGAAGTTGAACTTTCTGACGAATTAACACCAGAAGAACGCCCAAAAGAAATTGAAATTGAGAATCCTCATAAAAGGAAAGTTGAAGAAGTAGGAACAGCATTTCATGAGAAAAGTGAAAAAAATAGTCAGACCAATCAAGGCGGTTCTTATAGAAGAGAAATAGCAAAAAAATATAAGAAGCCAAGAACGCGAGGAGATAAGAATTACAACAACCGAAATAAAAAGAAGTAGTCCATGTTGAAACGTCTTACGGCACAAGAATTACATAATCTTGGGATGAATATCATCGGAGAAAAACTTCAAAAAATGGGTTATGAGTTTGTCGCAATCAATAGCAAGTTAAAAAAGCATCCACAATTCGTATTGTATAAAAAGGGAGAACCAACTATATTTGTTTTGGTCAAGGTTTCTAGTAATATTCAACAACCAGAAAGGTATGATGCTATATGGATGGAAACATTCAAGGAACATGCTATACAGCAAAATGCAAAAGTATGGTTTGCCGCCATAGGTCTTGCCAATTCTGAAAGTGTTGAATTACCAGTATTCAAAGACCAGCCATATTATGTGGCATTTGAGGATTTCGAAAAGATAATTGCATAAATAAGTTTCATTCCTGTTCATTTTTTTTATGACTAGACAAATTCAAAATCAAAAAAGCCTTTCAAAATTATTTTGAAAGGCTTTTTAAATAAATAAGGAAACTATTTATTCAGGTTTTTGTTCTAAAATATCAAAGAACTCTTCGAGTTTAGGAAGAATTACAATTCTAGTCCTACGGTTGGTTGCTCTTCCTGTAGAAGTATCATTACTTGCGATTGGCACATATTCACTTCTTCCGGCAGCAATTAAACGCTTAGGATCTATATTGAAATCATTCTGTAAAACTCTCACAACTGATGTAGCACGATTTACACTTAAATCCCAATTGTCTTTAACTCCACTAGAAGTAATAGGCACATTATCTGTATATCCTTCAACTTGAACTTCCATTTCTGGTCTAGAAGAAATAACAGTTGCTACCTTTCCAAGTACTGTTTTTGCTCTTTCAGAAACAGTTGAACTTCCACTGTTAAATAAGAGTTTGTCAGCTATAGAAATATAAACGACTGTTTTTTCGACTTCAATCTGAATATCTTGATCTTGAATTCCGGCGTCCAATTCTCTTTTTAAATGAAAAGCAACAGCAAGATTGATTGAATCTTTCTTAGTCATTGCATCTCGCACACCATTAATATACTTGTCTTTTTCACTTAATTGAGCAACAACAGTTTTAATATTGTCACTTGCCGACTGTGTTAAAACGGTTAAGTTTTCTACTTGTTTAAGAGATTGAGCCTTATCAGCTTTTAAATCATTAATTTGATTATTTAATAAGTCAATTTTACCATTAACTCCAGTAAGATTACTTTTTTCAATTTCACACTTCTGTAATGCTGCCTTGGTATTGACTAAGTCTTGTTTCGTTGTGTTATAACTAGTTTCTAAATCCAAATATTGTTTCTTTGAAACACAAGAAATTAAAAATGTCGCGGAGAGTACTAGTAAAAATAGTTTCTTCATAAGAATAAGTTTTTTGAGTTACACAAAGTTATTAAAAAAGAAATGCTTTTTACACCTAAAAGTTAATTTATGATGTTTTTAACAAAGAATAAAATGTAATTTTGTTTTTCAATAAATTCCTTCTTATGAAAAGAGCACTTTTTTTAATTCCTTTTTTACTATTTATTTCTTGTAAAAAAGGAAAAATTGAATACCAACAATTGAACGGAGATGCCTTTGGAACTACGTTTAACATATCATATCAAGATGAGTTAAATAGAGACTTTACCAAGCAGATTGATAGTTTAATTTATGTTGTGAATAAATCTATTTCAACATACATCCCTGCTTCCAATATTTCTAAAATAAATGCAGGAGATGTTACAATAGTTGTTGATGCTATTTTTAAAGAAGTTTTTGATAAATCTGAGAGGATATATAATGAAACGAATGGTTTTTTCGATCCGACTGTTGGAGTTTTAGTAAATGCTTGGGGTTTTGGGCCTGGAAAAGAGTTGGAAAATATAGATGCTTTTACAGTAAAAAAAATGATCGAGAATGTAGGATTTGACAAAGTGAAATTGATAAATGGAAAAATAATTAAATCAAATTCTGACATTCATTTTGATTTCAATGCTATAGGTAAAGGCTATGGAGTTGATATGATAGGACGTTTTTTTGAAGAAAAAAAATGTAAAAATTATAGAATAGAATTGGGCGGAGAAATAAGGGCAAGAGGGATGGATATGAATGGGAATTACTGGAGAGTATGGCTTGAAGATCCCAATACAGATGGTACAAGAACGATTAATAATTACGTACGATTAGAAAACAAATCTCTTGCCACTTCTGGTAATTACAGGAAATTTAAAATTGGTAATGATGGACGAAAATATGTGCATACAATCAATGCGAAAACTGGCTATGCAACTGAAAGTAATTTATTGGCAGCAACCGTAATTTCAGAATTAGATTGTGCAGATGTTGACGGCTATGCTACTGCGTTTATGGCAATGGGATTTGAGAGGTCCAAGTTGTTTTTAAAGCAACATCCCGAATTACAAGTCTATTTAACTTATGTTGATGAAAATGGAAAAGTCCAGAAATTTTCAAGCGAAGGTTTACTTGTGACAAATAGGCAATAGTTCACCGACTATTTAAGTAAAACCTTTTTATTACAGCATTTATTTATAATGAATTCAACACTAGAGTTCGTTGATTGAAATCGAAACCTTATAAAAACATCCATCATTATATTCTTGAAATAATTGACCTTTAATCCAATTTCAGAGGTTATAGATAATAAGTTAAGAATAAAAGGGTGAATCTTTACTGGGAAAAATTGCTTTTTCAATCCTGTTAAAAATCATAGGTGTTTCGCTTATGGTTTTAACGTTATTTTTCATAACAATATTTTATACCTTTGAGACGTGTTAAAACAACTTACCAAATTACTTATTTTAAGTTTGTGTATAAATTTATACGCCCAACAACCCATCCGCTATTCTACAAAATAAGGTTTGCCTTCTAATCATATTTACAACATGTAAGAAGATGTCAATGGCTTTATGTGGATTTCAACCAATAGAGGCTTGGTAAAGTATGATGACGAAACTTTTAAAACACACACTATTAAAATGGTTTACCAAACAACGATAGATGGCTCTTAGAAACCAATTTTAAGTTCACATAGTATTGGTCATTTCAATAAGTTATTAAGCAATCAATTCTTTTACTTAATACATAAATCACATCTTATAAATCTAAGTTATATAGAAAAATATTTAAATGAAGGGTATGTTGTTTTATCCGGTAACCATAAACTTCCTGTTTCTAGAAATCAAAGAAGTGGTTTTTGAATAGTTTGAAATGATTCTGTGTGTGTTTTTATTTAAAAACGACTGGAATAATCTCTCCTTTTGTTAAACAATATTTTGTAATTTCTTCTTCTAAAAGTGTTTTGGTATAATCAACTTCGTCCACTTTAAAACCAACAGAGCGCAACTTGTCAAAATAATCTTTACCATAAATACGTACATGATCATATTGCCCAAAAATCTTAGCACGTTCTTTTTTATCGGTAATAGAATCATCTTCAAAAGTTGTTGCTCTTGATAATTCTTGTGGAATTTGAAAAATCCCCATACCGCCTTTTTTAAGTACGCGATACAATTCTTGCATGGCTTTGATGTCATCTGGAATGTGTTCTAGTACATGATTACAGAAAATGATATCATAGGTATTGTCTTCAAATGGCAAGTTGCAGATATCTGCTTTTACATCTGCCAATGGTGAATTTAAATCTGTGGTTGTATAGTTTAGATTTTTCATTTGACGAAAACGACTATAAAACGCTTGTTCAGGAGCAAAGTGTAATACTTTTTTATGTGTTTTAAAAAAATCAGTTTCACTTTTCAAGTACAACCACAACAGTCTATGACGCTCTAGAGATAAGGTAGAAGGCGAGAGAACGTTATGGCGTTGAACTTCATATCCGTACGATAAAAATTTGCGAAAAATTTTACCATCAATTGGGTCTGTAAATGTAGATCCTTTTAAAAAAAATGCAATAATGGGACGCACCCAATAACTCAATTTTATTAAAATAGGTCTTGGAATTGTGTTAAGTATTGTTTTGAATAAACTCATCTTATGAAGCAGAAGCAATTATTTCGTCAGTAATCTTTAAATGGTGTACTGTATGTAATCTTAAAAATTTTATGGTTTTCTTTAAATTTAATACTCCGAAAACTGGATGCTTAAAGTTGCTGTTTTTAGGAAGTTTTTCTATTTCTGAAAGTAATTTTTTTGCCAATGTTAATTGGATTATTAATTCATTTTCATCGATACCCTCATTAGTATAAGTACCCTTTGGCGCTTTTGCCTTTCCACGTGGAAAACGACCGATTATAAAAACAAACGTTCTTAAAACACTAAAAGTCCATTTATATGATTTTGGATCTGATTTTTTCAAACTTTCACATACTCTTATAATTACTTTTAAAGAGTGATCAATATGCCAATCAACACCAGTTTTTGAAATAGTAGGATTCTGTTTTTTAAAATTTGGGATTGCGGTTGTAACGGCTTCAATTTCTTTTACTAAAATCATGTGTTGTTATTTTCGAAATTCATCTTCTTCATTACTCACAATCCCTAGGGCTTCATAGATATAATCAAACGTAGAAAGCAGTTGAGGTTTACCATCTACAATCGCTATATCATGTTCAAAATGTGCACTCATTTTTTTATCTAGAGTTGTAATTGTCCAGCCATCACTATGGTGTTGAATTTTATGAGTTCCCATATTAATCATAGGTTCGATGGCAACAACCATTCCTTCGGAAAATTTCTTTCCTCTTCCTCGTTTGCCATAATTTGGCATTTCAGGATCTTCGTGCATTTCACGCCCTAGACCATGTCCTACCAATTCTCTTACAACTCCATATCCATGAGTTTCTGCGAAATCCTGAATTGCATATCCTACATCACCTACGCGATTTCCAGCTTTAAATTCTCGGATTCCTTTATATAAACTCTCTTTAGTTACATCCAATAATTTTTGAATTTCTGGATCTACTTCTCCAACAGTAAAGGTATATGCATGATCTCCATAGAATCCGTTTTTTAATGCACCACAATCTATTGAAATAATATCTCCTTCTTGCAGCGGAGTTTTGTTTGGAAAACCATGAACCACTTGTTCGTTGGGACTCATGCACAAGGTGTTTGGAAAATCATACAAACCTAAAAATCCAGGAATTGCACCTTGTTCTCTTATGAATTCTTCTGCTAACGTATCCAAGTGCAATGTTGTAACTCCAGGTTTTACTTCAGACGCAAGCATTCCTAATGTTTTGGAAACTACAAGAGCGCTTTCGCGCATCAACTCGATTTCTTCTTTAGTTTTTATTTTTATCATTCTTTCTCTTTTATACCAATGATTCTTGCGTCATTGCTTTGGGCTTTTCAATACTCATTAATTTTAATATGGTTGGCGCTAAATCTCCTAAAACACCGTCATTAATTTGTTGTAAATCTTTATCAATCAATATGATTGGAACAGGATTCGTAGTGTGTGATGTATGAGGACTTCCGTCAGGATTAATCATCGTTTCACAGTTCCCATGATCGGCAATCAATATCGTTGTATATTCATTTTTTAATGCAGTTTCCACAACATCTTTCACACATTTATCTACTACTTCACAGGCTTTTATTGCAGCATTCATATCTCCTGTATGACCCACCATATCGCCATTGGCAAAATTCAAACATACAAAATCTACTTCTCCTTTTTCTAATTCTGGAATCAATGCATCTCGTAATTCATAAGCGCTCATTTCTGGTTGTAAATCATAAGTAGCAACCTTTGGTGAGTTTCTCAAAAGTCGAGTTTCTCCTTTAAATGGTTCTTCTTGTCCTCCAGAAAAGAAAAAAGTAACATGAGGATACTTTTCAGTTTCAGCAATTCTGATTTGATTTTTACCGTTTTTGGCTAATACTTCTCCTAGTGTATCGGTTAAATTATCTTTATTGAAAATAACTTTCATTCCTTCAAATGATTCATCATAATTAGTCATTGTAACATAGTACAAGTCCAATTTATGTGTGTTGTACTCGTGAAAATGTTTTTGACTTAACATTTCTGTCAGTTCTCTTCCTCTATCGGTTCTAAAATTAAAGAAAATGACAACGTCATCATCTTTTAGAACTGTTACAGGTTCATTGTTGTTATCAGTAAGAATAATTGGTTTTATAAATTCATCAGTAATAGTTGTGTCATAACTTTCTTGAATACTTTCAACTACATTCTTAGACTTAATACCAATTCCATTGACAATTGCATCATACGCTAGCTTTACTCTTTCCCATCTCTTATCTCTATCCATCGCATAATAACGACCAGTAATTGTAGCAATTTTCGTATTAGTTTTAGAAATATAATTTTCTAAATCGGAAACAAAATTCTTTCCAGATTTTGGATCTACATCTCGACCATCAGTAAAAGCATGGATAAAAGAGTTTTGAACTCCATAATCGTTTGCAGCATCAACCAATCCTTTTAAATGATTGATATGAGAATGCACTCCTCCATCACTTAAAAGCCCTAGAAAATGAAGGTTTTTATTATTTTCCTTGGCATACTTAAAAGCTTCTACAAGTACTTTTTCTTTTGCTAATGTATTATCTTTTAGAGCCAAGTTTATTTTTGCCAAGTCTTGATATACAATTCTTCCAGCTCCTAGATTCATATGGCCGACTTCACTATTTCCCATTTGACCTTCAGGAAGACCTACATGTAATCCATCAGTTCGTAAAGAAGCATTAGGATATTTATTATATAAAGAATCAATGTATGGAGTCTGAGCATGATCGATAGCAGAAACTTTAGGGTCTGGAGAAGTTCCCCAACCATCAAGTATCATTAAGATTACTTTTTTATTCATTTACAATTGTTTTCTAGTAATCTACAAAGATAAGAAACTTATAAGATTGCTTATTATGTTAAAATTTAATTTATTTTAAGAGATTTTAACTTACCAAAAGTTAAACTATGTTAATGATTGTAACGAACAGTGATTTAGTTCAGTCTATTATATAAATCTTAAAACTTTTATATTATGAAAAACTTATTTTTAACATCGTTATGTATTGTTGCATTAAGCGTTAATGCAAATGCTACAAATTTCTCAGAAAATGAAACTTCAATTGAAAAGGCTAATTCTACTTATGAAACTTTGGCGCAGACAAAAGTGAATACTTTCTGTAAACTTATCCAAATGGGTGATGTAAATGCAATTAAAAACTTAATAATGACAGGGACTAACATTAATCAAAAATCTGTTGGTTTGACGCCATTAATGTATGCTGCAAGACATAATAAAATTGAAATTGTTAAATTGTTAATTAGTAGAGGAGCCAAATTAAAGATAAAATCTGATAAAGGATTTACAGCATTAAAATATGCTGAAATTTCAAAAGCTACTGATGCATATGAATTAATCAAAAAAGCATTAGATGCTTAATTGTTTTTGTGAATGATAATAAAAACGTCCACAGAATTGCGGACGTTTTTTTATTTTCTATATTTTTTGATAGCTTCTTTAATTTTCTCTATCCTATTTTCAGGGTCTGGATGTGTACTCATTCTTTCAGGAATACTATTAGGTCCAGCTGCAGCTTTTAAAATCTGCATGACACCTATCATTTCTTCTGGTTCATAACCAGCTTTTATTAAAAACTTCACACCAAGATCATCACTTTCTAGTTCATCATCTCTACCATAACTCATGTTAATTACATTTGCAATCATACTTGCCATCTCTCCAGCAGTATCACTACCACCAACTACAACTCCCGATAATATACCTTGAGTGAATCCTTGTTTTGCAATTCTTTCTGCAGAATGCCTACCAACTACATGGCCAATTTCATGACTTAAAACTCCAGCCAATTGATCTTCGTTTTCAAGTTTTGAAAAGAGCGCATAGGTAATAAATATTTGTCCTCCAGGAAGTGCAAATGCATTAATTGTATTGGGATCTCGTAATAAATGGAACTCATACTTATAAGGTGTGCTTCCAGCAATACTATTATTTACCAATGCATTACCAATCTTGTCAACAAGATCTTGCGCTTCTTGACTTGGATACAAGCCTCCATGTTGTTGGGTCATTTGAGGAGCACTTCTTAAGCCAAGAATTATCTCATCCTCTACTGACAGCGTAATACTTTGATTTTTTCCTGTATAGGGATTTGTTTCTCTATTCGAATAATATTTAAATAGAGAAAATAAGATAATCCCAGCACCAATGATTAATCGTATCTTTAAATTACTCCCTCTTCTCATTATAGTTGTTTATAAGTCTAATATATACAAATTATTACCATTTTTAGATTTATAGAATTCCATTAGAAGGAATTATTAATAATTCAAAAGAGTATCAATCTTTGCTTTCACTTTTTCAGTTGATGGAATCATAGTTTGTTCCAAAGTACTATTTAATGGTATTGCTGGCATGTTTTCACTTCCTATTGTCATTACTGGAGCATCTAAATATTTAAAACATTCTTCCTGAATTTTTCCTGCTAATGCTCTTGCAAAACTATTATTACTTGGTTCTTCAGTAACTACTAGACACTTTCCAGTTTTCTTGACAGATTTCATGATTGTATCTTCATCTAACGGAAATAAAGTTCGTAAATCAATAATTTCTACTTGGTCACGTATCCCTTTGGTTGCATTATACGCCCAATGAACTCCCATCCCATAGGTTACAATAGTTACGGTTTCAACAGCCTCTTGTTTCCATATTTCTTGTAAAACCCATGCTTTTCCAAATGGTAAGATATAGTCTTCACTTGGTTCTACTGAAGTTGCTCCTTTTGTTCCAGGAACTTTAGACCAATACAATCCTTTATGTTCTAATATCACAACAGGATTAGGATCATAATAGGCTGCTTTCATCAAGCCTTTTAAATCTGCTCCATTACTTGGATAGGCAATTTTTATTCCTCTTATATTTGTGATAACACTTTCTACAGAGGATGAGTGATAAGGACCACCACTTCCATAAGCACCAATTGGCACTCGTAAAATCATAGATACTGGCCATTTTCCATTTGATAAATAACAACTACGACTTACTTCTGTAAATAATTGATTTAATCCAGGCCAAATGTAATCGGCAAACTGCACTTCAACAATTGGTTTCAATCCAACAGCACTCATTCCGACCGTAGAACCAACAATAAAGGCTTCTTGAATAGGCGTATTGAATACCCTATTATCACCAAATTTTTGTGCCAATGTTGCCGCTTCTCTAAAAACTCCACCTAATCTTCCTCCAACATCTTGTCCGTACAACAAACATTCCTTGTGCTTTTTCATCAATTCTTCAACAGCAAATAATGCACAGTCGACCATGACAACTTTTTCTGAACCTTCAGGTGTTCTTTCACCAACTTCTTCAGTTATTGGAGTAGGAGCGAAGTCATGTGTAAACAAATCTTCAGGTTTAGGATCTTCGGCAGTTAAAGCCAATTTAAAATCTTCTGCTACTTTATTTTTTGCATTATTCTCTATTTCTTCGATTTCATTTGATGTAAAACCGGCATCTAATAGTTGTTGTTTTAAAACTGGACATGGATCACGAGAACGTGCTTCTTCAAGGTCATCACGATACCATTCCATTCGTACTCCAGAAGTGTGGTGATTTAATAATGGAACTTTCGCATGTACTAAAAAGGGGCGTCGTTCTGTACGAATAGTTTCAATTACTTTTTCTAAGGCTTCATAACTCTCAGTAAAATTTGCACCATCAAAAGAAATAGCTTCTAAACCGTGAAATCCTTGAGCATATTGATAGGCGTCTTGAGCACGAGTTTCTGCAGCATTGGCAGAGATATCCCAACCGTTGTCTTGGACTAAATATAAGATTGGCATTTGCTTTAAGGCGGCCATTTGAAATGCTTCTGCAATTTCTCCTTCTGTTACTGATGCGTCTCCTAAACTGCACACTACAAATGGTAAATCTTTAAGTGTTTTATCATCTAAACCTTGTAACTCTTTATACTGCATCCCCATGGCAACTCCAGTTGCAGGGATTGCTTGCATTCCTGTTGCTGATGATTGATGAGGTATTTTTGGCTTATCATCATCTTTTAAACTCGGATGACAATAATAAGTTCTTCCACCAGAAAAAGGATCTTCTTTTTTGGCCATCAATTGCAACATTAAATCATAAGGTTCTAAACCGAAAGACAATAACATAGCATCATCTCTATAATAAGGAAAGGCATAATCCTGCGGCAATAATTGCATTCCTAAAGCAATTTGTATCGCCTCATGACCTCTAGAAGTAGCATGAACATATTTAGAAACCTGTTTAAAATTGGCCTCATAAAGTTCAGTCATTGATTTTGCTATACAGAGGTTTTGAAAACCTTTTTTTAAAATATCTTTATTCATTTAAGCCAATTCTTTTTCAATTTTCACCATCCAATTAAATGCATCTTCAATTTTACCCGTTTTAATGTCATTAAGAGTTTGATTAACCATAAATCCAACTGGACTTTCATCTGATACATGAATTGTCTTATCTCCCATTGCAATTTCTTGAATGTAAGCAATTCCTACTGCAGTTCCGGTTCCAAAAGCCTCTTCTAATTTACCGTTTAATGAAGCATCTCGAATTTCTTGTATGGTTATAGCTCTTTCTTTTACTACAAACCCCTTATCTCTTAAAATATCCATTACACTCATTCTTGTAATACCATCTAGAATAGAGCCATCACGTTTTGGCGTTATGAATTTTCCATCTATTTTAAAGAAGATATTCATGGTTCCAACTTCTTGAATATAATTATGTTCAACGGCATCCAACCAAAGGACTTGATCATAACCTTTAGTTTTTGCATATTCAGTTGGTCTTATAGCTGCTGCATAATTTCCTGCGGCTTTAGCTTCTCCTGTTCCTCCTGAGGCAGCACGTACATATTTATTTTCTGCCCATAATTTAATACGCTTACTAAAAAACGGACCAGAAGGAGAAGCCATAATTATAAACTTAAAATGTGTTGCAGCGCGCATACCAATAAAAGGCTCGTCAGCATACATAAAAGGTCTTAAATACAAGGCACTTCCATCAATTGGAGGAATCCAATTATGTTCTAATGCAACCAATTTTTTTAAACCTTCCACAAATAAATCTTCAGGAAAATCAGGCATTCCCATTCTTTCTGCACTAAAGTTTAATCTTGCTGCGTTTTTACTCGGTCTAAAAAGCATTGGATTACCATCACCATCAACTGTTGCTTTCATCCCTTCAAAAATGGCTTGTCCATAATGCAATGCCATTGCTGCTGGATGCGTAGGAATTAATGCTAAAGGTTCAATTCTTGGGTTTATCCATGTTTCATTTTCATAGTCACAGATAAACATATGATCTGTAAAAGTGGTTCCTAAAGGAATATTATGGAAGTCAATTTTTGATACTTTCGACTCATTTATTTTGGATATTTGTATGTTATGCGACATGTTTTATAGTATTCTTTTTGAATCAAATTGTTCTAAATAATCGGCAATTCTTCGTAAGAATGAACCTCCTAGATATCCGTCAACCACTCTGTGATCAAATGATAATGATAAGTACATCATACTTCGGATTGCAATTTCATCACCATTTTCAGTTTCCATCACTTCGGCTCTTTTTTTGATAATTCCAAGTGCTAAAATGGCTACTTCTGGTTGATTAATTATCGGAGTTCCCATTAAACTTCCAAAAGTTCCTACATTGGAAATTGTAAAGGTGCTTCCGTGAATATCATCAGCTTTTAAGTTGTTTTCTCTCGCTTTTTTTGATAAACTATTTACATTAACGGCGAGTTCATGAAGGCTTTTAGTATCCGCATTTTTTACAACAGGAACAATTAAATTTCCTGAAGGTAATGCCGTAGCCATTCCAATATTTATTTCTTTTTTTACAATAATATTCTCATCATCTAATGAGACATTTATCATCGGGAAATCTTTTACTGCTTTAGCAACAGCCTCTATAAATAATGGTGTGAACGTTAATTTACATTGGTATTTTTCTAGAAACGGAATTTTGTTTTTATTTCTCCAATTCACCATTTCTGTTAAATCAGCTTCAACATACGCAGTTACATGAGGAGAAGTATGCTTTGAATACACCATATGATCAGCAATCATTTTGCGCATTCTATCCATTTTTACAATTTCCCCAGTTCCTTTATCAAGTTTTAATTGCGGAATACGATAAGCAGTAGGATCATGTTCAGTTGTTGGTTGAACAAACTGAAAAGGTCTACCATCTTCAATATATTGGAACAGATCACTTTTTCTAATTCTACCTTCAGTTCCTGTCGCTGGAATCCTTGCTAATTCTTCATAACTGATATGTTGTTCTTTAGCAATTGAAACAATAAGAGGTGAAAAGAAAGTATTGTTATTTTGTTTTGCTGACACTAATTTCTTTGGAGTAGTTTTCTTTTGCTTGACTTCTTTTTTTTCTGTCTTTAATTCAGACTTTGAACCTTTTTTTACAGCTGTTGAAGTACTTCCATCAGTATTGATAATAGCAATGGTATCACCAATTTTTATAACATCATTCTCTTTGAAAAGAATTTCAGAGATTGTTCCAGATGTAGTAGATGGAACTTCAGAATCTACTTTGTCTGTTGCTACTTCTAAAAGCATCTCATCTTCTTCAATGGTATCACCTACATTTTTAAACCATGTTATAATGGCTGCTTCTGTTATACTTTCGCCTAGTTTAGGCATTTTAAATTCTATTCTTGACATTATATGAACTAATGTTTGTTAGTTTATTTTCTCATAAAATCTTGAAGTGTTTTATAAACATCTTCTTGGATTTTCATATTATGCGGAACCTCTCTCAAAGGCTCTACTTCTTTTAAAGTTTCATAACAATCTGTTGGTAATTGCTGATACAATTGTGTGCCTTTGGTTTTCCAGGCAATCATTTCATCACTAACTTCTTTAATCACTCTCGCTGGATTCCCAACGACTAAACTTCGTTTAGGAATCTTAGTTTCTGCTTTTACAAACGCCATTGCACCTACAATACTTTCGTCTCCTATTTCGGCATCGTCCATAATGACACTATTCATTCCGATTAAGCAATTCTCACCAAGATTAGCACCGTGAATAACGGCTCCATGACCTATGTGTGCACTCTTTTTTAGAACAATTGACTTTCCTGGAAACATATGCACTGTGCAATTCTCTTGAACGTTTACACCGTCTTCCAAAACTATTTGTCCCCAATCTCCACGAATTACTGCTCCAGGACCGATATAACAGTTTTTTCCAATGATTACATTGCCAGTTACAGCAGCCAAAGGATGTACGAAACTTGTTTCGTTTACGACAGGTATGTATCCGTTGAAACTATAAATCATTACTTAAAACCTTTTAATTTTTCTTTTGTAAACTCTGATAATACTAATCGCCCACTTATTTGAGCACGTTCTGCTAATAATGAATCCCAATCTTCAGTTCCTTTCCAAAAGACAGATTTCATTTCTTTCATCGCTTCGGTATTATAGGTACATAAATGCTCTGCAGTCGTTTTTACTGCTTCATCCAATTCTTCGTTAGATTCAAAAACATGTGTATATAAACCTTTTTGTTTTGCCCATTCAGCTGGATAAAATGAATTTGCGTCAATAGCAATTTGTGACATTCCACTTAATCCTATTTTACGTTCAATCGCTGGTCCAACTACAAACGGTCCAATACCAATATTCAATTCACTTAATTTTATTGCAGCAAATTTAGATGCCATACAATAATCTGTTGCTGCGGCAATACCTACACCTCCACCAACAGTTTTTCCTTGCACACGTCCGATAATAAATTTCGGACATTTACGCATTGAGTTAATTACATTTGCAAACCCTGAAAAGAATACCTTTCCAGTTTCGGCATCATTAATACTTATTAATTCTTTAAAGCTAGCACCTGCACAAAATGTACGTG
>JAWUWX010000048.1:0-23608 GCA_034111625.1 Flavobacteriaceae bacterium
TTAAAATTTATAAATAGCTGCCACTAAAAAAGTACTTAAACTCTTTGTAGCCATTGAATCGTTGTCTATATATACTTCTTCAGAGTTACTATCTAAACGTAATTCAGGTTTAATTGTTAAATTATCAATAGTATAACTTCCTGTTAGCGTAACAGCAAACACATCTAAGGCATCAGTAGAAGTATCAGCATCACTCATCAAATCAAAATACTCACCTCTCAAGCCAATTGAAAAACTATCAGAAGTAGCAAGTTGTGGATATAAAGCAGCTCCCATAAAACCTTCACCATCATTATCTGCATATGCAGCATTGATTCCTAAGAAAAAAGAGTCCGATAAATCAAATCCACCAGTATAGTCTATTTCAAAACCTAACACTTCTTTATCATCATAATAAAAGTTTAAGAATTGACCTGCATACCCTAATTGAGCACCCAAAGCATAACCTCCAGTTGCATTGTTATTAACATCTGTAGGATTCATAAATGCTAGCATTAAACTAAAATCATCAGATAAAGCAAAATCTGCTTTTAAACCAACATGAGAGAATGGCCCACTAGAAAACAAATAAGAAGTACTGTAGTTAAAGTTTCCTGTTGGAGAAATCACTTCATACCCTAAATAGGTATTAAAACGACCTATTGTTAATTTGGTTTTTTCAGTTACATTCCAATAAGCGTATAATTGGTTCAAATTGTAACCACCAACTGCTGAATCACCTCTTGGTCCAAAAACCAAATCAGCAACTGCTCCTACTTTCCCCATTTCATAAGAAGCTATAAGATTTGCCATCCCTAAAGCAAAACCGGTTTCATCTGAAAATGATGTTCCAAAAGATTGAAAAGCATCACCACCACTTCCAAATATGGCTTTATCAGTTGAAGACAAGTTAGTCTGATAATAAGCATCTACACTTCCTTCAAAAGAAAATTGCTGCTCTTTCACTTCTGTTTCTGTAGCTTCTTGCGCTAATACTATTATTGATGTCAATAATAAAGTTAAAGTAAATAATTTTTTCATAATGTTAATATTTAAGATTAGTAAGCGTCAAAACTACATAAAAAACAAACAACCCCCTGAAATTTAAGGGATACAAGTATTATTTTTATTGTTATTTTATTTTATACCCTATTTTTAATAGGGTATAATAAATTATTTGCTATTTTTTTATAAAATTCATATTTTTGTAATGAGACTATTATCATCAATTTTTGATTTTTTATGAATTATATTCATCATTTTGCTATTTTCGAAAACGTTTTCGCAACAAAAGTCTATTTTTATTGAATTTCTTTTATTGAAGATTCATTAGTATGATGACGTCTTAATTGTAAATAGTATATTTAAACAGTGGCATTTTATGAATTATTGAAAAGTGATTCTGCATTTTTTTTAATCAAATTCAAGTGTATATATTGGCGATATAATAAGGGCATAAGCCCTTAAAAAATTTCTGAATTATGCTGAAGAAACAAGGACTTTATTTACCAGAATTTGAACATGATAATTGTGGCGCTGGTTTTATATGTAGTTTAACTGGAAAACGTTCTAATGATATTATTCATAAAGCGTTAGAAATTTTGGTAAAATTAGAACATCGCGGTGCAGTTAGCTCAGATGGAGTAACAGGAGATGGTGCTGGTATTTTAATTGATATTCCTCACAAATTTTTTAAAATATTTTGTGAGTTTGAATTACCTGAAGTTGGTGAGTATGCTACAAGCAATGTGTTTCTTCCGAAAAAAGATAACCAACGTCAATATTGTATTGATGTTTTTGAAAACGAAATAAAAAATCAAGGTCTCAAACTTGTTGGCTGGAGAGATGTCCCTGTAAATAGTGAAGTACTTGGAGAGATTGCTAAAACTACAGAACCATTTGTAAAACAAATATTTATTGGAAAGTCTGATGACAACCAATCAGATCAAGATTTTAACTTAAAATTATTTGCTGCAAGGAAAATTACAGAACATACTATTTATGATTCTAAATTATCTGAATCAAAATTCTTTTATGTCCCAAGTCTATCTACAAAAATTATCATATTTAAAGGCTTACTGAAACCAGAGCATATTAATGAGTACTATCTGGATTTATTTAATTCGGCACTAGACACAAGATTAGCGCTCGTACATCAGCGATTCTCAACCAACACTTTTCCGACTTGGGATTTAGCACAACCATTTAGATATATATGTCATAATGGTGAAATAAATACTTTAAGGGGAAATGTATCTCGAATGTTTTCTCGTGAAGAAATTATGGAGAGTCCTTTATTTGGGGACGATATTAAAAAGATAATCCCAACTATTTTAAGAGGTAAATCAGATTCTGCAACCTTAGATATGGTTGTGGAACTATTATTAATGACAGGTCGATCGCTTCCAGAAGCTATGATGATGCTTGTACCAGAAGCTTGGGAAAAAAATCCAAACATGTCTGATGCTAAAAAAGCATTCTATGAATATAATTCTTGCCTTATGGAACCTTGGGATGGCCCTGCATCTATTCCGTTTACAGATGGTAATTTTATCGGTGCCGTTTTAGATCGAAATGGCTTACGCCCTTCACGATATACAGTTACAAAACTCGGTAATGTTATAATGTCTTCTGAAACTGGAGTTGTAGATATTAAACCTGAAAACGTAGCATATCATGGTCGATTAGAACCAGGGAAAATGTTTTTAGTGGATATGAATGAAGGAAGAATTGTCAATGATGAAGAGATTAAAGAAGATATTTCATCAAGACATCCTTACCGAAAATGGCTTGATGAGAATCTAGTGCATTTACGAGATATATCAGCCAAAAAAGGACCCATTAAATACGATGAGATCGCCTTAAAAAAACGGGAAATTGTTTTTGGCTATACACAAGAAGATTTAAATACTATTATCCTTCCAATGGCGCAACTAGGAAAAGAGCCTATTGGATCTATGGGAAGTGACACTCCTATTGCTATTCTTTCAGAAAGACCACAACTTATTTACAATTATTTTAAGCAGTTATTTGCTCAAGTTACAAATCCGCCATTAGATGGGATTCGCGAAGAATTGATTACAGATATTAGTTTAACCCTTGGTAGCGATGTCAACCTATTTGATATCAATGCAGACCATTGTAAAAAGTTGAAAATTCAAAATCCTGTCATTTCAAAACACGATTTAGATAAAATTAGAGATTACGACATGAATCCAGATTTTAAAGTTGAATCTATTTCCATGTTATATGATGTGAATCGTGGATTGAACGAACTTGAAGTTGCGTTAGAAAACCTAGTCGCCAAAGCCTCAAAAGCAATTGATAATGGTGCAAATATTATTATCCTTTCAGATAGATATGTAGATGAAAATCATGCTCCAATTCCTGCATTATTAGCATGTTCATATGTTAATCATGCATTGCATAAATTAAAAAAACGTTCAAGAATTAGTCTGATTATTGAATCTGCAGAACCTCGAGAAGTACATCATTTCGCATTATTATTTGGTTTTGGAGCAAGTGCAGTAAATCCGTATATCGTAAACGAAATAGTACAAGAACAAATAAATACAAATGATCTTACAGATTTAGAATATCTGGCTGCCATTAAAAATTACAATAAAGCCATTGGAAAGGGAATTCTGAAAGTGATGAACAAAATCGGAATCTCAACATTGAATTCCTATCGTGGCTCACAATTATTTGAATGCATTGGAATTAATACCAAAACTGTCGAAAAATACTTCCCAAACACACCAACTCGAATTCAAGGTATTGGATTGAGAGAAATTGAGCAAGAAATTGTAAAGCGTCATAGAAAAGCATTTCAGGCTAATGAAACTAACGTAGATATTGAAGTAGGGGGAGAATATAGGTGGAGACGTGGACAGGAAAAACACATGTTCAATCCATTAACCGTTGCAAAATTACAAGAGTCCGTTCGTACTAATAAAGCATCTACTTTTAAGGAATTTTCTGATTTGGTAAATAACCAATCTAAAAGTTTAATGACCATTCGTGGTTTGTTTGAATTTGACCAATATGATCCTATTCCTTTAGAAGAAGTTGAACCTTGGACAGAGATTGTAAAACGTTTTAAAACTGGAGCCATGTCCTATGGTTCGATAAGTAAAGAAGCACACGAAAATTTGGCAATCGCTATGAATCGAATTGGTGGAAAGTCTAATTCTGGGGAAGGTGGAGAAGATCAAGAGCGATTTTATAAAAGTTCACAAGGAGATTGGAAAAACTCAGCAATTAAGCAAGTCGCTTCAGGAAGATTTGGTGTGACTTCTAATTACTTGACAAGTGCCAGTGAAATTCAAATAAAAATTGCTCAAGGTGCGAAACCAGGAGAAGGAGGTCAATTACCTGGACCGAAAGTGAATCCAGAAATTGCCAAAACAAGGAACTCTACTCCTTATGTAGGATTAATTTCACCACCACCTCATCATGATATTTATTCAATTGAAGATTTATCACAATTAATTTATGATGTGAAATCTGCAAATAGAGCCGCGAGAATCAATGTAAAATTGGTCTCAGAAATTGGTGTAGGAACCGTGGCTGCTGGAGTTGCTAAAGCAAAAGCAGATGTTATTTTAATCGCTGGTTTTGATGGCGGAACAGGAGCAACACCTTTAACTTCACAGAAACATGCAGGTCTTCCTTGGGAATTAGGGGTTGCAGAAGCGCAACAAACACTGGTTATGAACGACCTAAGAAATAGAATTGTTTTAGAATGCGATGGGCAGTTAAAAACAGGACGTGATGTTGCGATTGCTTGTTTACTTGGCGCAGAAGAATTTGGTTTTGCGACTGCTCCATTAGTTGCTTCAGGCTGTATCATGATGCGCGTGTGCCACTTAAACACCTGTCCTGTGGGAATTGCAACACAGAATCCAGAATTACGTAAAAAATTTAAAGGCAAGCCAGAACATGTCGTTAATTATATGTATTTCGTAGCTCAAGAATTACGAGAGATAATGGCGAAATTAGGTTTTAAAACCATTAATGAAATGGTAGGACAAGTTCAAAAATTAAATAGAAATAAAGCGATTGATCATTATAAAGCATCTGGAATTGACTTAACACCTATTTTACACAAGATTGATGTCCCAGAAGGCACTAAATTATATAATACCTATTGTCAAGATCACAATTTAAATGCACATTTAGACTTTAAAATAGTTAAGCAAGCACATCAAGCCTTATTTAGAAGACAAAAAACACATCTAAAAATGCCGATCACTAATGTAGACCGAGCAGTAGGTGCAATTATAAGTAATGAAATTTCTAAAATTTACGGCGCAGATGGATTACCGGATGACACGATAAATATTGATTTTAACGGATCTGCAGGACAAAGTTTTGGAGCATTTGCGACTAAAGGACTAACGTTTATAGTTCATGGAAACACGAATGATTACTTGGGAAAAGGATTATCAGGAGCAAAATTAATTATTAAAGTACCAGAAAAATGTACGATTATTCCAGAGGATAACATCATTACTGGAAACGTAACTTTATACGGAGCAACATCTGGAGAAGTGTATATTAATGGAAAAGCGGGAGAACGTTTTTGTGTTCGGAATTCTGGAGCAAAAGCAGTTGTAGAAGGTATTGGAGATCATGGTTGTGAATATATGACTGGAGGGGTTGCGGTTATACTTGGAAAAGTAGGTAGAAATTTTGGTGCTGGAATGAGTGGTGGAATTGCCTATGTATTAGACCCAGAAAACACATTCGAAGATAATTGTAATGGCGAAGATTTAAATATCGATCCAATAGAAAATAAAGAAGATGCTCTTCAATTAAAAAAATTAATTGAAAATCATCTGAAAGAAACTTCAAGTCCATTGGCAAAAAGAATACTCGATAAATGGGAAAGTACCCTTCCAAAATTCAAAAAAGTATTACCTGAAGAATATAGACGAGCTTTAATAAGGTTAGAAAAAGAACAATTACAAATAGCATAGAATATGGGAAAGATAACTGGATTTTTAGAACATGAACGAGAGGTTGAAGGATATCAATCACCTAAAAAACGTATAAAGAATTACAAGGAATTTACGATTCCGCTTGAAGAATCTAAATTACAAGATCAAGGAGCACGTTGTATGGATTGCGGAATCCCGTTCTGTCATAGCGGTTGTCCTCTTGGAAATTTAATTCCAGATTTTAACGATAAAGTTTATAAGGGAAAATGGAAAGAGGCTGCTGAAATTTTACATTCGACAAATAATTTTCCTGAATTTACAGGGCGATTATGTCCCGCACCTTGTGAAGAAGCATGTGTACTGGGTATTAATGAAGACCCTGTGACCATAGAAAATATAGAGAAAAACATAGTCGAACAGGCTTTTTCTGAAGGTTGGATTACAGCAAACCCTCCAAAAATAAGAACTAAAAAATCGGTTGCCGTTATTGGTTCTGGACCAGCAGGATTGGCTGCTGCACAACAATTAAATAGAGCGGGACATCTAGTCACAGTATTTGAGCGAGATAAGAAAGTTGGTGGTTTATTGCGCTATGGAATTCCAGATTTTAAAATGGAAAAAAATGTAATTGATAGACGTGTAAAAGTTCTAGAAGAAGAAGGTATTATTTTTAAAACCAATGCACATGTTGGTGAAAATATTGATGCCAATAAATTGAAAGATGAGTTTGACGCTATAGTGCTTTGTGGAGGAGCCACAGTTAAGAGATCAATTCCCATTCCTGGTTCTGATTTAAAAGGTGTTCATCAAGCAATGGATTTTTTAAAATTAAACAATCAGCATGTTGATGGATTGAAAGATTTTAAAGAGATCCTTTCTGCAAAAGATAAAAATGTGATTGTTATAGGAGGAGGTGATACAGGTTCGGATTGTATCGGAACGTCTAATCGTCACGGAGCAACATCTGTAACTAATTTTGAAATTTTAAACAAACCAACTGAAGGTCGTCCAGCACACCAACCTTGGCCATATTGGCCGATGAAATTAAAGACAACTTCATCACATCAAGAAGGTGTTGAACGTTTTTTTAGTATGTCTACCAAAGAATTTTTAGGAGATAAAAATAAAAATTTGAAAGGCTTAAAAACTGTGGAAGTTGAATGGTTTTTTAAACAAGGAGAACGTCCACAATTAAAAGAAGTTCCTGATACCGAGAAAGAATGGGAATGTGAATTGGCATTATTGGCATTAGGATTTACTGGTGCAGAAAAAACATTGGCAGATCAATTTGGTTTAAAAATGGATTTTAGAACCAATATAGAAGCATCAACCAAAAACTATGCAACCAATGTTTCTGGAGTTTTTGCTGCAGGAGACATGCGTCGTGGACAATCGTTGATTGTATGGGCAATCTCAGAAGGACGTCAAGCAGCGCATTATGTTGACGCATACTTAATGGGAGCTTCTAATTTACCTTTAAAAGACGATAGTGATTTACCAAGAGCCTAAATTCCTGTGCGGTAACTGAGGGTTACGACTCCGTTCAGTGACCACCGCTCAATATAAAATCTGTCCTAGTGAAAGCAGGAATATCACAATTAAAAAGAATATATATTGCGATGGAATCTGTTGTAACGTGTAATTTATTCAGGATACTTCGCCCTGATTTTTTCCAAAGATAAATTGTGAATACTTCCAACATGCGAATGCTGTTTTCCTAAATCTGGCTTATAAGTTCCCGATTGAACTTGACCACCAATCTTTTGATAGGCATCTCTAAACGACATCCCTTTAACTACTAAATTATTGATACTATCTACTGTAAATAGATACTGGTATTTTTCATCTGTCAGATCAATCTCTTTCACAATAACTTGTTGAATCGAATAATTAAAAATGTCTAAAATATCTTTTACATCTTCAAAAGCATTGATAATATTTTCTTTTAACAATTGAAAATCTCTATGGTAACCTGTTGGCAAATTATTGGTGATTAAGACCATTTCTGTATGCAAAGCTTGAATTTTATTACACTTACCACGAATTAATTCAAACACATCCGGATTTTTCTTGTGTGGCATAATGCTACTCCCAGTTGTTAATTCGTCAGGAAAAGAAATAAAATTAAAATTCTGACTCATATACAAGCAGACATCCATTGAAAATCGTGACATCGTATTACACAATCCTCCTAAAGCAGCAGCAATTGAACGCTCACTTTTACCTCTACTTAATTGCGCAGCAACTACATTGTATTTTAAGGTTGAAAAATTAAGTTCCTTCGTTGTTAATTCTCTGTCAATAGGGAAAGAAGAACCGTAACCTGCAGCAGAACCTAGAGGATTTTGATCTACAACTTTTGAAACTGCATTTAGCATATATACATCGTCAATTAACAATTCAGCATAGGCAGAAAACCACAATCCAAATGAAGATGGCATTGCAACTTGAAAATGTGTATAACCTGGAAGTAAACTTTCTTTATGAGTTTCAGCAAGATTTAAAAGTGTATCAAACAACGTTTTTACCTTATCATTTACAACTGCTAAATTCTCTTTATAATATAATTGTAGCGCCACTAAAACTTGATCATTTCTAGAACGTGCTGTATGAATTTTCTTACCTACATCTCCTAATTTTTGCGTTAATTCCCATTCAATTTTAGAATGTACGTCTTCAAATGAGTCTTCAATTACAAATGTTCCTTTTTCAATTGAATCAGCCAGTTCTTGCAAACCTTTTTTCAGGTCTTGCAGTTCTTCATCAGTAATAATACCTATAGATTGCAACATAATTGCGTGCGCTAAAGAAGCCTGCACATCATATGCAGCAATATGCAGATCAATTTGTCTATCATTTCCAACTGTAAATTGTTCTATTTTTTTGTCTATTGAAAATCCTTTATCCCAAAGTTTCATATGCTTTTTTTTAAAATTATGTAAATGTTGATTCGTTTAATTGTGTCAAAAAATTACATGATTTAACAATTCAATATATATATTTATTCCTTCTTTAATTTCTGCCAAATAAATAAATTCATCCGCAGAATGTGAACGTGTACTATCTCCTGGTCCCAACTTTAATGATTGACAACTCAAGACAGATTGGTCTGATAACGTTGGGGAGCCATATGTTTCTCTTCCTATTTCAATTCCTGCTTTCACCAATTCATGATTAGTTGAAATTGAAGAAGAATTTAAATGCAGACTTCTTGCTTTAATACTAATGCAAGGTGATTCTTTTATTAAAATAGCTGCTATTTCCTTATTAGTATATGCATCATTTACACGAACATCAATAACCAATCGTACTTCAGCTGGAACTACATTGTGCTGTTTTCCAGCATTAATCTGAGTAACCGTCATTTTTACATCTCCCAAAGCATCAGAAGTTTTTTTAAACTTATAATCTTTAAACCATTTCAAAACTTCAATTGTGTTATAAATTGAATTGTTATCATTAGGATGTGCAGCATGACTTGGAGTTCCTTCAATAACAGCATCAAAAACTACTAAACCCTTTTCTGCAACTGCTAAATTCATTAAAGTTGGCTCTCCAACTATAGCAACATCAATTTTTGGAATAATAGACAACATACTATTCAATCCATCTTGTCCACTACTCTCTTCTTCTGCTGAAGCCACTATAACCAGATTATATTTTAGGTCTTCTTGTGCATAAAAATGTGTAAATGTTGCTATTAAAGAAACCAGGCATCCTCCTGCATCATTACTTCCTAAACCATATAGTTTTCCATCTTCAACGATGGCTTTAAAAGGATCTTTAGTATAACCATTATTTGGTTTCACAGTGTCGTGATGAGAGTTTAGTAATAAAGTTGGCTTACTGCTGTTAAAATGTTTGTTAGTTGCCCAAACATTATTTTTGATTCTTTTAAACGGAATACTATTTTTCACAAACCACTTTTCTATCAATAGAGCTGTTTTGTCTTCTTCGGATGAAAAGGATTGTGTCTCAATTAAATTTTTGAGTAATTCTATAGCATCTTGTATTAATACTTCTTGTCTCATTATTTTTTAATAGTTGTGTATGTTGAATTTGTATTGAAAATCATTTCTGGTTTGCCAATACAAACTTTAGCTACATGATGATGAATAGCATGAAAGCAATTATTTAGTTTTGGTAACATTCCATCAGCAATAATTCCTTGTTCAATTAAGTTTTTATACATTTTTGGGTTGATATTTTCAATTACAGAATTTTCATCTTCTAAACGTTCTAAAACTCCATTTTTTTCAAAACAATAATAGAGTTCTGTTTTAAATTTTTCAGCAAATCCAATTGCCAATTCTGATGCAATAGTATCTGCATTGGTATTTAATAATTGTCCTTTTTTATCATGTGTAATTGCGCAAAAAACAGGTGTTATATTGTTGTCTAAAAGCAATTCTAATGTTGAGGTGTTTATATGTATTACATCACCTACAAAACCAAAATCAGTGTCTTTTATAGGCCTTTTTTCTGAGATTATACTATTTCCGTCAGCGCCAGAAAACCCTAAGGAATTACAATTATTCGCTTGTAGTTTAGCTACTATATTTTTATTTACTTTCCCAGCATAAGTCATTGTGATAATGTCTAAAGTTGCTAAATCTGTAATACGCCTTCCGTCAATAATTTTCACTTCAACTTCCATTTTATGAGCTAATTTTGTGGCTAGTTTACCGCCTCCATGAACTAAAATTTTCGGTCCTGAAATTTTTGAAAAACCGACTAGGAATTGATTTAACACTTCTTTATTGTCAATAATATTTCCACCTATTTTTATGATTTTTAGTGTTTTCATTTTACAAATTTTCTAATATTTTTTTAAGCACTAATTGGGCTGCAAAGGTTCTGTTATTTGCTTGTTCTATGACTAAAGAATTTTCACTATCCAATACTGCATCTTCTACAACAACATTTCTTCTTACAGGCAAGCAATGCATGAATTTTGCACTTCCTAATTTTTCTTTTGTTATCATCCAATTGGAATCAGTTTTTAGAACTTTTCCATAATCATCATAACTACTCCAGTTTTTAGCATACACAAAATCTGCCTCTTTTAATGCGACTGACTGATTGTGAAAAATTGGCGTATTTTTAGTTATTTCAGGGTTTAAATCATATCCTTTTGGATTTGTAATTACAAATTCTACATCCATTTTTTGCATTGCTTGTATAAAACTATTTCCAACAGCATGAGGTAAGGCTTTTATATGTGGCGCCCAACTCAAAACTACTTTAGGCTTTGCAGTTATAGTATGTTCAGCAATTGTAATGGCATCTGTTAATCCTTGTAAAGGATGTCCTATTGAACTTTCCATATTAACAATTGGCACAGAGGCATATTTTAGAAATGAATTAATAACGAACTCATTTTCATCCTTTTCTTTATCCTTTAATGAGGGAAATGCTCTTACAGCAATCACATCTGCATATTGAGAAACTACTGCTGCCGCTTCTTTAATATGCTCTGCAGTATTTACATTCATTATTGTTTCATCAGCAAATTCAATAGCCCAAGAATCTCCTGAAACATTCATTATTATAGGGTTCATACCTAAATTTAATGCCGCCTTTTGAGTGCTTAAACGTGTTCGTAAACTGGAATTAAAAAACAACATGACTAAGGTTTTGTTTTTACCCAAACCAAGATCTTTTAATGGATCTGACTTAATATTGTTCGCCACTTTAATCCAGGAATAGATGTCATCTATATCATTTATATGAGTATACTTTTTCATGATAATTCACTTTTTAAAGCTTCAAAAAACAAATCGATATGTTCTTTTTTGATGGTTAAAGGAGGAAGAATTCTTAATAAATTAGGATTCTTAGAACTTCCTGTAAATATCTTATGTGTGAAAATTAATTTTTTACGAAGGGCTGTAATTGGGAAATCAAACTCTAAACCAAGCATTAAACCTCTTCCCTTTATCTTTTTTATTTGTGAGAATTTTGCTGCTTCATCAATAAAATAAACAGAAATTTCTTTCGTATTTTGCATTAATTTTTCTTCTTCAATCACTTTTAATACTGTTAGTGAAGCAGCGCATGCTAAATGATTACCTCCAAAAGTGGTTCCTAATAAACCATAGGATGCTTTTATGAATGGATGGATTAAAATTCCACCTATAGGAAAACCATTTCCCATTCCTTTAGCGATTGAAATAATATCTGGAGTTATATTGTATTTTTGAAATGCAAAAAAATCGCCTGTCCTTCCAAATCCTGATTGAACCTCGTCTGCTATAAAAAGGGTGTTGTGTTTTTTACAAAGCAATTCTAATCCTTGATAAAATTCAGCAGTACTTTCGTCTAAACCTCCTACACCTTGAATAATTTCTACAATTACAGCACAAGTTTTGTTTTCTTTTAAAATCGAGTCTGCTTTAAATAAATCTCCAAATTCAATAAAATCTACTTCTTGCTGTGCATTTATAGGTGCAATAATGTTTGGGCTATCTGTAGCTGCTACTGCTGCAGAAGTTCTGCCATGAAATCCGTTCGTAAATGCTAAAACTTTTTTCTTTTGGGTGTGAAAAGATGCTAATTTTAATGCATTTTCATTGGCTTCTGCTCCTGAATTACACAAGAACAATTGATAGTCTTGACAACCTGACAATTCTCCTAATTTAGAAGCTAATTCAACCTGCAAAGGGTTTTGGATTGAGTTGCTATAAAACCCTAATTTACTAACTTGTTCACTAATATTTTTTACATATTCTGGATGTGAATGACCAATAGAAATTACCGAATGACCTCCATATAAATCGAGATATTCATCACCCTTATCATCATAAATATAAACATCTTTTGCGCTTACAGGTGTGACATCATACAAAGGATATACATTGAATGAACTCATATTTGTTCTTTTTTAATGGTGTTAATTTTATTGAAAGAGGCGATCATTCCTTGAATTAAAGAAGAACTCAATCCTTTATGTTCCATTTCGTTCAAACCTTCAATTGTACAACCTTTTGGAGTTGTAACTCTATCAATTTCTTCTTCTGGATGATTGCCATTTGTGATTAACAAATTGGCTGCACCTTCACTTGTATACATCGCTAATTCCTGTGCTTCCTTAGCATCAAACCCTAATTGAATTGCTGCTTGGGTAGTCGCTCTAATTAAACGCATCCAGAAGGCAATACCACTTGCACAGATTACAGTTGCTGCTTGCATTTGACTTTCAGGAATACTTAATGAATGCCCCAATCTATTAAATATTGATTCTGCTAGTTTAATTCTGCTTTTTCCATTTTGATTGCTACATAAACAAGTCATAGATTTACCAACTGCGATTGCAGTATTTGGCATTGCTCTTATTAGGTTTTTATCTTCTCCTATAATACTTTCCATTTTTGCTATTGAAAACCCTGTAATGGTAGATATCAAAACATGATTTTCATGAAGTAATGGCTTGATATTTATGAGTATATTTTCCATATGTGCTGGTTGTACAGCAAATATTAAAATATCTGAATTTTTAACGGCTTCAGTGTTACTTGATGTTAAAAAAACATTTTTATAACCTTCATATTCTTTGATATCATCAAGATTCCGTTTGGTTAAATATAATGTTGTAATGGCATTGGTTGTGATCAATCCTTTTGCGATTGAACACCCTAAGTTTCCTGTTCCTATAATTGCTATTTTCATTTTTCGTTTTTATTATTTTTTAATGGTAAAATGTGTTAGCATAAAAATTGCTCGGTTCATTTTTCGCTTTTATTATTTTTTTAAAAGTAGTTTGCTTTAAGTTTTAATCCTTCACTTTCCGAGAATCCATACATTAAATTCATGTTTTGTACTGCTTGTCCAGAAGCTCCTTTTGTTAAATTATCAATCGCACTTGTAATTAATAATTTATCTCCATGTTTCACCAAATGAATTAAACATTTGTTGGTGTTTACGACTTGTTTCATATGTATTTCTTCATCAGAAATAAATGTAAATTCAGCATCTTTATAATAGGTTTTATACATTGTCTTTGCCTCCTCGAGAGTACCATAAAATTTTGTGTATGCTGTTGCAAAAATTCCTCTTGAAAAATTTCCGCGATTTGGAACGAAATTAATTTCTGCTTTAAAATCAGATTGTAAATGGGTAACTGTCTGATGTATTTCCCCTAGATGTTGATGATTAAAGGCTTTATAATGAGAAAAATTATTATCTCGCCACGTAAAATGTGTGGTTTGGGACAATGATGTTCCTGCTCCTGTTGCGCCTGTAACGGCATTTATATGAACATCATTTGTAATCAATTCAGAAGCTGCTAATGGCAATAATGCCAATTGAATTGCAGTTGCAAAACATCCTGGATTTGCAATGTAATTTGCTTTTTTAATGGCTTCTTTTTGTAATTCAGGTAAGCCGTAAACAAATTCTTTTTTGTCAAAAACCTTATCCGATTCTAACCTAAAATCATTACTTAAATCTATGATTTTTGTTTTTTCAGAAAAGGAGTTTTTTTCTAAAAAGGTAGTAGAATTCCCATGACCCAAACATAAAAACAAGACATCAACCTCTTGATTGATTTTATTAGTAAATACTTTATCTGTTGAACCTATTAAATCCTGATGAATAGCACTAACTTTATTTCCAGCATTAGATGTACTGTATATAAAATTAATTTCAACTTTGCTGTGATACATCAATAATCGTATTAGTTCTCCAGCCGTATAACCTGCTCCTCCAATGATTCCTGCTTGTAACATAATTATTTATTTATTTGTTGATAGATTTTGTTTTGATTCCCTAGAATCTTGATAAACCCTTTAGCCTCATCTGCAGTCCAACCTTTATTTTCTTCACCATAACTTCCAAACTTTGCATTCATTAAGTCGTGTTTAGAATCAATTCCGTCTAAAGAAAAATGATATGGTTTCAAGGTTATAAAAACATCACCAGAAACCTGTTCTTGACTACTTTGTAAAAATGCTTCCATATCTCTCATTACAGGATCTAAATATTGACCTTCATGAAGGTGCATACCATAGAAACTTGCTAAATATTCTTTGTGCTGTAGTTGCCATTTAGTAAGTGTATGTTTTTCTAACAAATGATGTGCTTTTATAATAATTAATGATGCTGCCGCCTCAAAGCCTACACGTCCTTTTATCCCTACAATAGTATCTCCAACATGAATATCTCTACCAATGGCAAAGGCTGAAGCCAATTCATTTAGCAATTCTATATTTTTTTGAGGCAAGTTTATAGCTCCGTTTAAAGCAATAAACTCTCCTTTTTCAAAAGTTAATATCACTTTCTCTTCACCTTCTTTTTCTAATTGTGAAGGATATGCTGACTCAGGTAATGGCTGTTGAGAAGTTAATGTTTCTTCACCTCCAACACTAGTTCCCCAAAGACCTTTGTTGACTGAATATTTGGCTTTTTCCCAAGACATATCGATTCCGTTTTCTTTTAAGTAATCAATCTCTTGCTGTCTCGTTAATTTTCCATCTCTAATTGGCGTTATAATTTTAATATTTGGTGCCAAAGTTTGAAAAATCATATCAAAACGGACTTGATCATTTCCTGCGCCTGTACTTCCGTGAGCAATATATTTCGCATCAATACTTTTGGCGTATTCAACAATTTCTATCGCCTGTATAATACGCTCTGCACTTACCGATAAAGGATACGTGCTGTTTTTTAACACATTCCCAAATGTTAAATATTTAATCACTTTTTGATAATAAGTCGCAATAGCATCAATATTTTTATAGGTAGAAACTCCCATTTTATAAGCGTTACTTTCTATGTTTTTGATTTCGTCGTTCGAAAATCCGCCTGTATTTACACTTACTGCATGTACATCATACTCTTTTGACAAACTTACAGCGCAATATGATGTATCTAAACCTCCACTATATGCAATTACTAATTTTTTCATTTTTTATCTTTTTTTAAAAACAAGGCTTGTTTTATGTTTTTCAATCTAGTCCAAACTTTTTTATTATATGGATGCACTTCATTAGTTGATATTTTAGTTTTTTCTGGATCGAACAGCATTCCTGTACACAGACACATACTTTGACTAGTACGTTGAAGAACATCATAGTTCTTACAGGTTTGACAACCTTTCCAGAAAGATTGATCATCTGTTAATTCAGAAAAAGTAACTGGTTTATAGCCTAAATCACTATTTAGTTTCATTACTGGCAAACCGGTTGTGATGCTAAATATTTTTGCCAAAGGAAATTTAGTTCTAGAGTGCTCAAAAACTACTTTTTTAATTTGTTTGGCTAAAGATTTACCTCGATAATCTGGATGTACAATTAACCCAGAGTTGGCAACAAATTTACCATGACCCCAAGCCTCTATATAACAGAACCCTGCAAAAATTTCTCCATCTAATGCTATTACCGCATTTCCGTTTTCCATCTTAGTAATAATATATTCAGGTTTCCGCTTAGCAATTCCTGTGCCTCTGACCTCTGCTGCCTCTGCAATAGTTTTACAAATAATTTCTGCGTAAATACTATGTGATCTATCTGCAATAACAATTTTCATTGTGATTGATTTTAAGTTAAAAAAATGATGCTTTAATTTTTGAAATCTGAACTGGACTCACCTAAGTTCATAAATAGAAATATACCCTTAAGGGCGACGTGGAAAATTGCGACGTACAATAGATGTGTTTTTGTGAGAAATAACTAAATATTGAAAATTGTATGTTGAATTAGAATGGTACATGATATAAAAAAATAAAAATGAATAATAGATTTTGTTGCTAAATATTCGAATTAGCGGCGATTATTGCGAAGTGGCAATTCGGGTAAAAATCTATATATTTTATTTTTATGTAAATTCATTAGCGTAAATCTAAAAAAAAACTTGAATAAATAATTAATAATAATGAACTTTTTTAAAAGAATTGTGAATTTTAAAAAAATGTTAATACTTTTTTACACATAACTTATTATTAGCCTAATTAAAAAGTATAATCTTAATTCTTCAATGCATCTGTAGGTTTTGGAACAAAATGTCCTTTCCCTCCTGCTCTATCATCATCAAATGTCACTGGAACGTCATCATTTAAAGTACGCTCGTGCCATGTTGTATGTTTAGTACCATCGTCTTTTTTTACCATTGTAATACAATCTTCAACAGGACAAACCAAAGCACATAGGTTACAACCAACGCAGTTTTCTTCAATGATACTTGGAATCCTATTTAAAGGGTCATCTGACAAAGAAATTGCTTGATGCGCTCCATCATCACAAGAGATATAACACAGTTCACAACCAATGCATTTATCTGGATTGATTTCAGCAACTACTTTATGCTCTAAGTTTAAATGTTTCCAATCTGTAACATTTGGTAAGGCTTTACCAGCAAAATCATAAATAGTAGTATAATTTTTCTCTTCCATAAATTGACGCAAACCTGCATCCATTTCACGCACAATTCCAAAACCATAATGCATCACTGCTGTACACACTTGAACAGAAGTTGCACCTAAAAGAATAAACTCTACTACATCACGCCAAGTTTCAATACCACCAATTCCTGATAAAGGGATTTTTCCGATTTCTGGATGTTGTGCTAAATCTTTCAACATATTCATAGCAATAGGCTTTACTGCAGGGCCACAATAACCACCATTTGTGCCTTTTCCATCAACAATTGGATATGGAGCATAAGTGTCTAAATCTATTCCAACAATACTTTTTATAGTATTAATTAATGAGATCGAATCCGTTCCACCTTGAAGAGCTGCTAATCCAGGAGGAACAATATCAGAAATATTGGGAGTTAATTTTGTTATTACAGGAATGTTAGCTACTTCTTTTACCCAACTTACAATCGTTTTTAAAACTTCTGGCTCTTGACCAACTGCTGAACCCATTCCACGTTCACACATTCCGTGAGGACAACCAAAATTGAGTTCAATTCCATCTGCTCCTGCATTTTCAACATCTTTAATAATTTGTTCCCATTCTGCTCTACTCTCAACCATTAAAGAAGCGATTACAGCGTGATCGGGAAAATATTTTTTCACTTCTTCTATCTCACGAAGATTATCTGCCAAAGGTCTATCAGTAATTAATTCAATATTATTGAAACCCATCATTCTGGTATTTCTATGATTTACTGCTCCATACCTACTTGAAACATTAACCACAGGAACTCCCAATGTTTTCCATACTGCTCCTCCCCAACCTGCTTCAAAGGCTTTCATAATTTGATACCCTGAATTTGTTGGTGGTGCTGATGCTAGCCAAAAAGGGTTTGGTGCTTTTATTCCTCCGAAATTTACTGATAAATCTATCATGTTATTTTGAGTTATGAGTTATATAATTACGAGTTATGAGTTTTTAATTCTAAATTTATAACTCGTAATTTCAATTATTTTTTAGTTAACCAATTATGAATTCCTTGTGCTGCCATTTTCCCATCATATGCTGCATTTACGACTTCTGCACCTCCATTAATGGCATCTCCTCCAGCAAAATACATTTCATTGGAAGTTTGAAATTCATCATTCGTTTTAATTCTTGTTTTCTCATCTATATCCAGATCATCTATTAAATCATATAAATGACCTTGCTTTGCTTGCCCTGTGGCTTTAATCACCATATCACATCGGACAATGAAGGTGTTATTTATATTAGTTTGAAGCTTTCCTTCAACCATTTCTGTTTTAGCGAATCTCACACCATCTACTTTTCCGTTTCCTAAAATTGCAAGAGGAGTTAAATTGAATAAACTATCAACTCCTGCACTTATCGCTAAATCATATTCAAATCCATAAGCACCCATTTTTTCTTTAGAATTCCTGTATGCCAGTACCGTCTTCCTTGCTCCCATTCTTGCCGCTTCAGATGCTGCATCCATTGCAGTATTTCCTCCCCCAAGAACGACTACTTTTTTAGGAACATTTAACTTGTGATGTTTCATTCGCAATTCTTCTACAAACTCAACAGCACCAATTACATTCTCTTTATCTTCTCCTTGTAAACCTAAATCTCTAGTTTTTCCCAAACCAACACCTATAAATATAGCGTCATACTTATCTTCTAGACTTTTTAATTCTTCTTTTGAATTGATAGCAGTATTATATTTAATATTAAAACCTAATTGACTTTGAAGATATTCTACCTCTTTTAAAACTTCTTCATTTGTGATTTTATATGGTGCAATACCATAGACTGTTAAACCAGAAGGCTTTTCTTTGGCTTCAAATATATCAACTTCATACCCTAAAGTTCGTGCTTCACTAGCACAGGCAATTCCTGCAGGACCAGCACCAATAATGGCTATTTTTTTTTCGTTAGATTCACCAACTTTAAAAATCACTTTACCTGCATCTATCGTTTTATTTGTAGCATAGTTTTGCAATCTACCTATTTGAATTGGAGGTACATCTTGATGATTATACACACAAGCACCTTCGCATAAAACACCTACAGGACAAACGACACCACAAGCATTTCCTAACCAATTAGAATCAAAAATAGTCTTGGATGCTCCTGTTATATTATCAGTATGTATTTGCTTGATAAATAGCGGAATATCTATACTTGTAGGACATGCTTGTATACAAGGCGCATCATAACAGAACAAACAACGTGAAGCCTCATAGTAGGCTTCAGTATCATTCATCAGAGGGTTTTTCTGTTTAAAATTATTCTCGAATTCTGCTTCGCTTTTTGGTTTTTTATATTCTGCCATTTTGAGAGTTATTAGTTTTAAATTATGAGTTTAGAATTGCTCTTCTCTATAAACTCTTAATCTATAATTATGAATTTGATAACTAAAGTTCCGTAAGTTTTCCATAGGTTTCTGGCCTTCTATCTCTAAAGAATTGCCAAGTAGAACGTACTTCTTCAATAAGGTCTAAGTCAAAATCGGCTACTAATAATTCATCATCATCTCGAGAGGCTTCAGAAAATATTTGTCCGCGTGGATTCACAAAATAAGATTGCCCATAAAACTTACCTAAATTCCAAGGTTTTTCTTCTCCAACACGATTAATGCAACCCATAAAATAACCATTGGCTGCAGCATGTGCAGGTTGTTCCAGTTTCCATAAATATTCACTCAATCCTGCAACAGTTGCAGAAGGGTTATAAACGATCTCTGCGCCATTCAATCCTAAGGCTCTTGCTCCATCTGGAAAATGTCTATCATAACAAATGTAAACACCCACTTTAGCATATTTAGTTTGAAAAACTGGATACCCTAGATTTCCTGGTTTGAAAAAGAATTTCTCCCAAAATCCTGTTGTATGTGGAATATGATTTTTTCTATATTTCCCTAAATACTTTCCATCTGCATCAATAACTGCAGCAGTATTATAATAAACTCCTGCCTGTTCTCTTTCATATATTGGAACAATAATTACCATATCATGTTTCTTTGCTAATACTTGCATTTTTTCCGTAGTTGGTCCTGGAACTGCTTCTGCAGACTCATACCATTTTCTATCTTGTCCTGGACAGAAATAAGGTGTGTTAAATATTTCTTGTAAACACAATATCTGCACACCTTGTCTTCCTGCTTCTTCTATATATGGAATATGCTTATCGTACATTGCATCCATAATTTCTTTAATAGTTCCTTCACCTTCCGTCATTGGAAGACTCATTTGTATCAATCCTGATTTTACAATTCTTGGCATAATATATTTTTTAAATTACTGTTTTTGATGTTTTTCCTCTTTTAATAAATTGTCCGTGACCTGCCTTTAAAAGACATTCTTCATTTTCTATAGCAACTTGTCCTCGTAGAATAACTGTTTCTGTTTTCCCAGTTACTTTCTTCCCTTCATACCCTGAATAATCACAGTTCATATGATGTGTCTCTACAGAGATGGTATGTTCTTTTTTAGGATCAAAAATCACGATATCTGCATCACTTCCTATTGCAATTGTTCCTTTTCTAGGGTACATTCCAAATATTTTTGCAGCATTCGTCGAACTTAATTCAACGTACTTTGTTAATGAAATTTTTCCTTTATCAACACCTTCAGAATATAATAATTCCATTCGATGTTCTATTGCTGGATGTCCATTTGGAATTTTAGAAAAATCGTCTTTTCCCATTAATTTTTGATCCCACATAAACGGACAATGATCAGTTCCAACAACTTGAATCAAACCTTGATTAATTCCAGACCATAATGCTGTTTGATCTTTCTTTTCTCTTAATGGTGGACTCATTACCCATTTAGCACCTTCAAAATCATTTTCATACAATGAAGCGTCTAATATTAAATATTGGGGACATGTTTCTACAAATATTTTTTGATTACGTTGCGTTGCTTTTCTTACTGCATTCAATGCGCCCTCACAGGTCATATGAACAATATATCCTGGACAACCTGTATACTCTAACATATCTGCAAAACGACCTGACGCTTCTGATTCAGTGACTTCAGGTTGAGATAAATAATGATATATAGGAGACATATTTCCATCTGCTTTATTTTTTGCAATAAGCGAATCAATCATATCTCCATTAGTAGCATGAACCGTGACTAAACCTCCATATTTCTTAACGACTTTCATTAGCTGAACCATTTGCCCATCATCAATCATTAAGGCTCCTTTATAAGCCATAAATGTTTTAAAAGATGTGATTCCTTCCTCCTCTATCATTTCAACCACTTCCTTGGCTACATCATCATTAAAATCGGTTACAGCCATATGATAAGAATAATCTCCAATCGCTTTGCCTTGAGATTTTGATTGCCAAATTTTCAATGCATTATGAAGCGTATCTCCTTGTGTTTGTAAAATAAAATCGATGACCATTGTTGTTCCTCCATGCAAGGCTGCTCGTGTTCCTGTTTCGTAATCATCACTTGAATACGTTCCCATGAAAGGCATATCAAGATGCACATGAGGATCAATTCCTCCAGGAAATATTAATTTTCCTGTAGCATCTATCACTTTATCTGCTTGATAAACTAAGTCTTTTCCGATAGCAACTATTTTTTCGTCTTCTGTATACACATCAGCGATATAAGTTTCGGAAGCCGTGACAACCCGACCGTTTTTAATTAGTATAGACATATATACAGTTATGAGTTTTTAGTTATGAGTGTTGTGTTATTATTTTTCATTAATAAAACATATAATACAAACGAAATGATGAATCCAGTAAACCATGATAATGAGTACAGGAAACTTAATGTAGGAACCCAATACCCAATTAATGCGGCAAAAACGCCAACAAACAAAGCAATCATTGCTGCTTTATTAAATCCAGTTTTTCCATAAGAGTAGATTCCATCTTCTTTATACAATTCTGCTAATTCCAATTTCTTTTTTCTGATTAAAAAATAGTCAGCAATTAAAATACCAAGTACAGGACCTAATAATCCACTTACAAAAATTAAAAAGCCTGAAATTTCATTTAACAACCACCAAGGCATAATTAAAATTCCAATGATTCCTGTAATGGTTCCACCCATTTTAAAACTTATTTGTTTAGGCCATAGATTAGAAAAAGCATTGGATGGCGCAATTACATTCGCTGCAATATTGGTACTTAAGGTAGCAATCAACATGAAAATTTGAGAGACAATAACAACTACTGGATTCTTAAATTTTGAAATCAGTGATACAGGATCCCAAGGAGCATCATCTGCAATTAAAATATCTTTAAAGTTAATAACGGCAGCACATGTTACAAATATCCCAACAAAAGCATACAGCATCATTGTGGCTGGTAATCCTATAAATTGCCCAGCTATTTGATCTTTTTGAGTGGCTGCATATCGTGTGATATCTGCAATACTAATTGACATGGTTGCCCAAAATCCTACCATTGCTGTAAGCCATAATAAGTAGCTCCAAAGTTTGCTATCAGAACCACTTTCTGAACTTACTATATTTGCATTTACAATACTTGATACTACTTCATTATTTCTAAACTGAACTTGAACATTCTCAACATTAGAAATTAAAATAGGTTCACTTGTATAGTCTTTCCAAGTAGTATTCTTATCTGAAGTAATAGTATATTCCGATGCTTTTAATTGCCCTTCTTTATCTTTTAAAGAATTTAAATTGAGATAAAAAGAACCCTCTTTTTTAGTAATTGATGCTGCTGTTTTTTCCAACTGTACGCTTTGATCTAATACAATCGAAAAACCATCAGCTTTTGCATAACTCCAATAAATGAGTACAATTCCCATGATGACTAATATGGGTGCAGAATACGTTTCTAACCATTTGATACTTTCGGTTCCTTTCCAAATAAAATACATGTTTATCAACCAAAATATTCCGAAGCCTATAAACTTTCCAACCGACAATCCTAACTCTCCTGTAGAACCAGTAATAGCGTTAAAAATCGCATAGATAGCCAAACCACCAATCCACGTTTGAACACCAAACCATCCGCAAGCAATAACTCCTCTAGTTACAGAAGCCAGATGAACTCCTTTTGTTCCAAAAGCGGCTCGTCCAATCACTGGAAAAGGGATTCCATACTTAACTCCTGCGTGACCGTTTAAGACCATAGGTACAGTAATAATTAAATTGGCAAGACCAATGATAATCAAAGCTTCATACCAATTTAATCCTGTTTTAATCATATAGGAAGCCAAAAGATATGTTGGAATACAAACAGCCATTCCAACCCAAATAGCAGCTAAATGCCATTTACTCCAAGTTCTTTGACTTGAAGGAACGGGTGCTAAGTCTTCACTATAAAGTGAC
>JAWUWX010000049.1:0-10027 GCA_034111625.1 Flavobacteriaceae bacterium
ATACAAGAAGGTATGATCTTCTGACAACATTCCTTGTTTAAGGAATACTTGTTTAATCTCAAAGTCATCTATGTTGCAATCATCGTAAGGAACCATTTGCCCTTCCACCACTTTAAAAACGGTTGATTTCCAAGTATCCGATACCTCATGAGATATACTTTTAATTTCACCTCCACCTCTACCAAGTAGATCAGACCCAGCATCTGCTTGAGCAAAATTTCACATTGTTACAGCCGTGACTCCCTCCATGATATCCTCTGACCAACTAGCAAGAAAGAAACTAGCAGTAAGAATTAATACACTTGTTAATTTTAATAAATTTTTCATAATACTATTTTTTGTAATTTTTATAAATTTAAGATATGGCATTAGGTTCGGCAAAGCACTAAAGAGCGTAATTTTAAAGTTGTAATTAAGTGAAGTTGCTGATTAAAAAACAGATTTTTTTAATTTTAATTTAAGTCAAATGTAATAGCGTTTTCATTACTAAATTGGAAAATGTTATGAATGTCAAAGTAATGATTCAAACGTCAAGGTAAATTATTCTCATTCGAAGGAGGAAGATATGTCTATGGTTTAAAAGGTAAGCAGTAATCAGATGCTAATAAAGATTAGTTCCTTTTACCGCATATAGTTTCAGAAGTTGCACTTTTAGGTGGAAGTTATAACTTTAACTTGTGTTTTTATAGATTTGTTCAATACTTGTAATAAGGCGTATCTTTGAGAAAGATCTAAAATTAATTTCAAATGAACATAGAAGAATTCCGAGAATATTGTTTGTTGAAGAAAGGTGTAACCGAATCTTTTCCGTTTGATAAGGAAACGTTGGTTATTAAAGTGATGGGAAAAATGTTTGCCCTATGTGGATTGAAACATCATCCATTTCAAGTAAATTTAAAATGTGACCCAGAGCGCTCTATAGCCTTGCGTGAAGAACACGAACCTTCAATTATGGGAGCATATCATATGAGTAAAAAGCATTGGAATTCAGTGGTTCCTAATACTTCATTTACTGACAAATTATTTTGTGAGTTGATAGACCATTCTTATGAACTTGTTGTGAAAGGGATGACTAAAAAACTCAGAGACGAACTTAACGCACTTTCTTGAAATCTGAGGGATTTACCTTTTTAATGGTTTTAAACTGTCTGTTGAAATTGGAGATATTTTTAAACCCTGAGTTGTAGGCAACATCAGCAATAGAAAAATCTTTTTCTTCTACTAATAATTTACAAGCATGTTCAATTCTCAATTCATTTAAAAACTGAAAGTATGTCTTGTTCGTTCGTTTTTTAAAGTATTTACAAAATGCATTTTTGGTCATTGTTGCAATAGAAGCTATCGTTTCTAAAGATATATCAGATTTGAAATGAGTCATTGTATATTCAAATACATCTCTCATTCTTTTACCTTCAACGTCCGTATATTTTTTTTCATAAATAAATGATGATAGGCTCTTAAAGTTTGCTCTTGAGGCGATTTTTAATAATTCTAAAAGGGTTGTAAACAATTGAAATTTAGAAGAAACATTTAATTTAGAAAACAAATTTGAAATGATTTTCTTAGAAGAAATTATTTTAAAACCATGTCTTGAGCGTTTGAAAAATGGTTTTAATTCTTTTAGTTCTTCAAGTTCAAAAAAAATAGTTCCAAAGGAGTCTTTTGAAAAAAACAAACTTTGCATAAACGAATTAGAATTTTCTACAGTATCGCTTTTAAAAACATGTGGAATATTACTTCCTATGACTAAGATATCCCCTTTGTCATAATAGTTTATTGAATCACCAACAATCAAAGTTCCTTTGCCTTCCTTAATTAATGTTAATTGAATTTCTTCATGCTGATGCAACTTATCATAAAAGTAAATTTCGATATCCTCTTGATAAACGATAGCATTATTTTCTGGTTTAGGTATTTTAAAAGGAAGTACTTTCATTATTTCAAAAATACATTAATACTATTCAATTATTACTATAAAATAGAATATTAAGATAATATAGTATTATATATTGATAAGAACACCTTATTTTAAAATATAATTGTCTTATATTTTTACATAAAACAAAAACAAGAATTATGAGTATTGAATGGAAAGGTGTTATGCCTGCAGTCACAACAAAATTTACAGAAAAAGATACATTGGACATGAAAATGTTTGAAACCAATATTCATACACAATTGGATGCTGGAGTTCATGGAATTGTTCTTGGTGGAACATTAGGTGAAGCAAGTACATTGTCCGATGATGAAAAACGAACATTAACTCAAGATACGGTTCGTATTGTTAATGGAAAAGTTCCTGTATTAATGAATGTTGCTGAGCAATCTACAAAGGGTGCAATTAAAGCAGCACAAATTGCAGAAGAGGATGGCGCAAGAGGATTGATGATGTTACCTCCAATGAGATATAAGGCTGGAGATAGAGAAACAGTTGAGTATTTTAAAGCAGTTGCTAATAGTACAAGGCTTCCAATAATGATATATAATAATCCTGTAGATTATAAGATTGAAGTTTCTTTAGACATGTTTGACGAATTAATTACTTCTTGTCATAATATTCAAGCAGTAAAAGAATCTACTAGAGATGTTTCTAATGTGACTCGCATAAAAAATAGATTTGGTGATCGACTAAAAATAATGACTGGAGTAGACACAGTAGCTCTAGAAAGTTTATTGATGGGAGCAGATGGATGGATTGCAGGATTAGTGTGTGCTTTTCCAGCAGAAACTGTTGCGATTTATGAACTTCAAAAAGCAGGGAGAATTAAAGAAGCAATTGAGATATATCGTTGGTTTTTACCTTTGTTAGAGTTAGATATAAACCCTAAATTAGTACAGAATATTAAGTTGGCCGAAGTGTATACTAAAATTGGAACTGAAAATGTTCGTGCACCTCGATTACCATTGATAGGAGATGAGAGAAAACATGTGCTAAATATTATTGAAAATGGTTTAAGAACTCGTCCATCATTACCAAATTATAAAAATCTTTAAATGATTACAGGAAAAAATTATATAGGAAATCAATTAATTGCTGAAGGGAATAAAACGTATAAAACCTTTAATCCTCAGTTAAACATAGAAAATGCGTCATTATTTACGGAAGCAACTAGTGAAGAAATAAATACGGCAGTTTCATTAGCTACAAACGCATATAAGGAGTTTAGTAAAATTTCAGGAGTTCGAAAAGCAATTTTTTTAGATGCTATTGCTGACGAAATTCTAGCACTTGATGATACTCTAATTCACACCTATTGTTCAGAAACTGGATTGCCAGAAGGAAGAGCAAAGGGTGAAAGAGGAAGAACTATTGGTCAATTAAGATCCTTTGCTAAATTAGTTGAAGAAGGTTCTTGGGTTGAGGCTACAATTGATACTGCTCAGCCAGATCGTCAACCGATGGCTAGATCAGATGTTCGTAAAATGATGGTGCCATTAGGTCCAGTTGTTATATTTGGAGCAAGTAATTTTCCATTGGCATACTCAACTGCAGGAGGAGATACTGCGGCTGCACTTGCTGCAGGTTGTCCAGTACTAGTAAAATCACATCCAATGCATGCTGGAACGGGAGAATTAGTTGCTTCTGCAATCATAAAAGCAGCTAAAAAAACAGGAATGCCAAATGGGGTTTTTTCAAATCTAAACAGTAGTGGAATTGAAGTAGGAAGTAAATTGGTAAAACATCCTAAAGTAAAAGCAGTTGGTTTTACAGGAAGTATTCGTGGAGGTAGAGCATTATATGATCTTGCAGCACAAAGAGACGAACCTATTCCTGTATTTGCTGAAATGGGAAGCATTAACCCTGTTATTATACTACCAAATGCGCTTCAGAATAGAGGAGAAGCATTAGCAAAGACATACGCAAGTTCTATTACTTTAGGTACTGGTCAATTCTGTACAAATCCAGGATTAATATTAGGAATAAAAGGAAGTGAACTATCTGATTTTGTCAAAAATTTATCAAATGACATTTTAGAAATTGATCCAATGTGTATGTTACATCCTAATATTGTTGGAGCCTATGAAAAAAATAAATCAACCGTTTTATCTCAAGAAAAAATAAATGTTACTGCTGAATTTACGAAAGATGTAAAATCAAATTACGCAAAACAAGTTGTTGCAACAGTTGATGGCTCAACATTCTTAGAAAACACAAAATTACATCAAGAAGTTTTTGGACCCTTTTCAATAGTTGTACAATGTGAAAATTCAGATGAATTAGAAGAAATTATCTCAAAACTAGAAGGGCAATTAACAGGAACAGTAATTGGAGATAATAATGAAGTTTCTGAATATCCTAAAGTTGTTGCGGCTTTGCAAAATAGAGTAGGACGTATTATTTTTAACGGAGTTCCTACAGGAGTTGAAGTGTGTCCTTCAATGGTTCATGGTGGACCATATCCTGCTTCTACAGATAGTAGGTTTACGGCAGTTGGTGTTAATTCAATAAAACGTTGGATAAGACCTTTTAGTTATCAAGATTGGCCAAATGATTTATTGCCAGATGAATTGAAAAATGAAAACCCATTAGAAATTTTAAGAAGTGTAAATGGAGAATTAACTACTAGTAAAACTTAAAAAAATGAAATATTTAAGAATTGTATTAATTCTGTTATTAATTTCTGTAATTGGATGTCAGGAAAATGAATCTAAAGGTTCTTCTGCTACGTTGGATAAAATTATTACTGAATATCAAGATCATGAAAGTTATGATAAAGAAGAATATCCTTTAGGTCTTTATACGAAAGAATATTATAAGTCTATTGCTGAGTATGCTAAATCCACTTTAGATAAATTAGGAAAAATAGAGGCAGATGGTTTAAGTGAAACGGAAACTATTTCATTGGATTTATTAAAATTTAATTTAAAAGATCAAATCGCTTATTATGAATTTGAACAATACTTAAATCCGTTGCTTTCAGATTATGGTTTTCATAGTAGTCTTACTTATAATGTGCGTCCATTGACTAATTATGATGATATAAAAAAATACCTGAATACGTTAAATGCTATTCCGGAATATGTAAATCAGCATTTTGTGAATTTGAGAGAAGGATTGGAAAAAGGAGTATCACAACCTTTGGTTATTTTTAAAGGGTATGAGTCTACGTACGATAGCAATATTGTCGATAATTATGAAGATAGTTATTATTATTCTCCATTTAAAAACCTTCCTAAAGACTTGACTAATGAGCAAAAAGATTCAGTTTTAAATGCAGCGAGAGTTGCAATTGAAAAAAGTGTGACACCTGAATTTAAAAGAATTAAAAAGTTTTTTGAAATAGAATATTTCCCAAAAACAAGAACGTCAATTGGTATTTCTGAAACTCCAAATGGAGAGGCTTTCTATCAAGACAGGATCAATTTTTATACAACAAGCACTCAATATACAGCTGACGATATTCATAAAATAGGATTGAGTGAAGTAGTTCGAATTAAAGGAGAAATGGAAAAAATTATTGTAGACCTTGAGTTTAAAGGTTCTTTTGATGATTTTTTCAAGTTTTTAAGAACAGATGAGCAATTTTATGCAAAAACGGGTGACGAATTATTAATGATTGCTCGTGATATGGCGAAACGTGCTGATGCGCAATTACCACGATTTTTTAAAACATTGCCTCGTAAACCATATGGTGTTGCTCCCGTTCCTGACGCAATTGCGCCAAAATATACTACTGGAAGATATATAGGAACAGAAAAGGATAGTAAAGATCCAGGTTATTATTGGGTGAATACACATAACCTTCCAAGTAGAACACTATATACTATGCCGGCTCTAACGGTTCACGAAGCGGTTCCTGGACATCACTTGCAAGGAAGTTTGAATAATGAATTAGGAGATAGTATTCCTCAGTTTAGAAAAGATTTATACTTGTCTGCTTATGGAGAAGGTTGGGGATTGTACTCTGAATTTTTGGCTGATGAGATGGGAATGTACACGACTCCATATGAGAAATTCGGCCAGTTAACATATGAAATGTGGCGAGCATGTAGGTTGGTAGTAGATACTGGAATTCATGCCAAAGGATGGACAAGAGACCAAGTAGTGAATTTTATGGCGTCTAATACTGCCTTGTCACTACATGAAATTAATACAGAAACAGATCGATATATCTCATGGCCTGGACAAGCACTTTCTTATAAGATAGGAGAATTAAAAATCAGAGAGATGCGTAAAAAAGCAAAAGCAGAATTGGGTTCTGAATTTGATATTCGTGATTTTCATGAAATTGTTTTAGAACAAGGAACAGTTACACTTTCAATATTAGAAGATAGAGTTAACGCTTATATTGAAAGAGTAAAAGATGAGTAAATCAACATTTGTTTGTATTGATGCACATACTTGTGGAAATCCTGTACGAGTAATTAAAGAGGGCGGTCCAAAATTGGTTGGAGCGAATATGAGTGAAAAGCGACAACATTTTTTAAATGAGTATGATTGGATACGAAAAGGGTTGATGTTTGAGCCTCGCGGTCATGATATGATGAGCGGAAGTATTCTTTTTTCGCCTCACGATCCTGAAAATGATTTTGCAATTTTATTTATTGAAACTTCTGGTTGTTTACCTATGTGTGGTCATGGGACAATAGGTACAGTTACAATCGCTATTGAAGAAGGGTTGATAACTCCAAAAACTCCAGGAAAAGTAAGAATGGAGTCGCCTGCTGGATTGGTTAAAATTGAATATCACCAAACAGGTAATAAGGTGGATTGGGTGAAACTAAAGAATGTTAAAAGTTATTTAGCGGCTGAAAATTTAACGGTCGAATGTCCTGAATTAGGGCAAATAAAATTTGACGTTTCCTATGGTGGAAATTATTATGCGATTGTAGATCCTCAAGAAAATTTTTCTGGCGTACATGATTTTACAGCAAGCAAAATTGTTCAATATTCTCAAATTGTAAGAGATCAAATAAACCAAAAATATCCTAATCTATTCATCCATCCTGAAGATGAAACTATTAAAGATGTAACACATATGCTATGGACGGGAAATACGATTGATCCAAATTCGTCAGGAAGAAATGCGGTGTTTTATGGTGATAAAGCAATAGATAGAAGCCCTTGTGGAACTGGTACATCTGCTGTATTAGCACAATTATATGCAAAAGGAAAACTTCAAAAAGGAGAAAAATTTATTCATGAAAGTTATATTGGGAGTAAGTTTATTGGTTGTGTTGAAGAAGAAACCTCATTAGATGGAAAAGTAGCAATTATTCCAAGTATTCAAGGATGGGCAAAAATTTATGGGCATAACACAATAACAATTGATTCTGATGATGACCCTTATGCATATGGATTTCAAGTGATATAAAATGACTAAAAATACAATTATTATTGGTGGTGGAATTATAGGATTATGTTCTGCATATTTTCTTCAAAAAGAAGGACATAAGGTTACTGTAATTGATAAGTCTGATATTTCTAGTGGAGCGTCATTTGTCAATGCAGGATACATCACTCCAAGTCATATTATTGCATTAGCATCTCCTGGAATTATTACAAAAGGAATAAAATGGATGTTTGATTCATCTAGTCCTTTTTATGTTAAGCCAAGATTAGATTCTGATTTTTTGAAATGGGCATGGGCGTTTAAAAAATCAGCCAATAAAACCAAAGTAGAAAAAGCAATTCCAGTTATAAAAGATATTAACCTATTGAGTAGAGAACTCTATGAAATGTTTAAATCTTCTAATGATTTTAATTTTCAATACGAGCAAAAGGGATTGTTAATGGCCTATCAGACTGATAAGGCTGGTGAAGAAGAATGGAATGTAGGTAAAAGAGCAATTAATGAAGGGTTGGAGGTTCAACATTTGTCAAAAAAAGAAGTTGAAACCCTAGAGCCAAATGCTCAGATAAATATAAAAGGTGCAGTCTACTATCAATGTGATGCACATTCAACTCCTTCAGAGTTTATGAACGAAATGAAGGCATATTTGAAAAGTCAAAATGTTACTTTCTTTACCAATGAAGAAGTAATGGATGTTGAGGTTTCTAATTGTAAGATTTCAAAATTAATTACTAATAAAAGAAAGTTGACCGCTGATGATGTTGTATTGTCCGCTGGATCTTGGAGTCCATTTTTATCCAAAAAACTAGGAATTAAAATACCGATTCAAGCAGGAAAAGGATACCGAATCAATGTTGAAAGAAATACAGGAATTACAATTCCAACGATATTATTAGAAACAAAAGTTGCAGTAACTCCTATGAATGGGTTTACAAGATTTGCAGGAACTATGGAAATAGATGCCATAAATGACAGGATTAATCCTACGAGAATAAATGCTATTGCAGATGCTGCGAGTCAATATTATGATGCATTAGAAATAACTCAAGTTGAAAAAAATGGCGCAGCATGTGGTTTAAGACCTTGTACTCCAGACGGATTACCATATATAGGGAAGTCTTCAAAATGCGAGAACCTTACGATTGCGACTGGTCATGCGATGATGGGATGGAGTTTAGGTCCAGCAACAGGAAAATTGGTTTCTGAAATTATTTCAGAGAAGAAAACTTCATTAGACATACATCCTTTTCATCCAGACAGAAAATTTTAAAAAGTAATAAAAACATAATTTATGAGCACAATAGGTATTGGAGGATCAACTATAGAGGCAGAATTAAACGCAATTATACCCAATTCTCATTTGGTACAACCAATTCAAAAAGAAGAATTTCAAAAACGAATAAAAAAGGCATGTACATTAATGCAGCAACAAAATGTGCAGGCGATGTATCTTCATGCAGGAACAAATTTGTTTTATTTTACAGGAATGAAATGGAATTCTAGCGAACGAATGGTTGGAGCCTTATTGTTTCCTAATGGGAAATTACATTTTATAGTTCCAGAATTTGAAAAAGGAACTATTTTTGATTTTATGTTGATTGAAGGGACTGTACATGGTTGGGAAGAACATGAATCACCACATGCACTGTTGGTTGATGTTCTTATGATAAATGGAGTAGAAAAGGGTGGAATATTAATGGATGAAGCCACACCTTTTTTTATTATTGATGGTATTAGTAACTGTCAAAATAAATACACATTACATAATGCAAAACTAATAACTGCAGGATGTAGAATGGTAAAATCCGAAGCTGAAATTGCAATTATGCAACATGCGATGGATATTACATTGGAAGTTCAAAAAGCTACAGCTAGAATTTTAAGAATAGGTATTTCTGCGAAAGAAGTTACTGATTTTATTCACGATGCTCATGTAAAACATGGAATTCCATCAGGATCCTATTTCTGTATTGTACTTTTCGGATTAGATTCGTCATTTCCTCATGGTGTTAAATCGCCCAAAAACTTAGAAGAAAATGAAGTAGTTCTCATAGATACTGGTTGTGTATTGCATGATTATATTTCTGATATAACGAGAACCTATGTATTTGGTAAGTCAAATGACAAGCAACGTTCTATTTGGAATATTGAAAAAGAAACGCAACAAGCCGCTTTTGATGCTGCACAATTGGGAAATACATGTGCTTCTGTTGATGATGCTTCAAGAAAAATGTTAGAATCGCACAGTCTTGGTCCAGATTATAAATTACCAGGATTGCCACATAGAACTGGTCATGGAATAGGATTGGAAATTCATGAATGGCCTTATATCGTGAGAAATGACGAAACCATTTTAGAAGTAGGAATGACTTTTAGTAATGAACCAATGATTTGTGTTGATAATGAATTTGGAATTCGCCTTGAAGATCATATTTATATGACCGATGATGGACCGATATGGTTTACAGAACCGGCACACTCCATCGAAAACCCATTTGGTTATTTATAATAGGCTCATAAAATCTTCTGAAAGTATTTTTCGTAAATTAAAGATCTATTCATTGGCATTTTCTTTGTTAAAAACTAAAGGAGGTTTAATCTTTAAAACATTATGATCTGGACCATCGGTACTCATTAAAATTCCATGGTCTTTCATTCTATTGGCTACATAATCTGTTTGTGCTGCCATTGGATTTAAGTTAGTATCTAACAATTCTATTCCTAAAAACAAT
>JAWUWX010000050.1:0-10163 GCA_034111625.1 Flavobacteriaceae bacterium
GAAGGTGATAACAGAAACATACAGATGGATTTAATTCCTTCTGATATGATTCAATCAATTCAAGTAAACAAGGCGGTAACTCCAGATATGGATGCAGACGCTTTAGGAGGATCTGTAAATTTAATTACATGAACTGCACCGCAGGGTTTTAGATTGTCATCTACGCTAGGTTCCGGTATCAATACCATCACCAATAAAAGAATTTTAAACGGCTCTTTTTTGTTAGGTAACCGAACTGAAAATGGAAAATTTGGTTGGATGCTTGCTGCATCTGCCAATGACAACGATTTTGGTTCTGACAATATAGAAGCAGAATGGACGGATGAATTTTCTTACAATGATGGTACAGATGAAGTGGATGTCCCAGTGAATCCGTACACAAATGTATTTGAGCAAAGAACCTATTTAGTGCAAAGAGTTCGAAGAAGTTTTTCTGCAAATTTTGATTTTCAAGTCAATGAAAATAACAATATCTATTTAAAAACAATGTACAATTGGAGAGACGATCGTGAGAATCGATATCGATTTGAGCAAGAAATATTAGATTCTGAAGATATAGGTATTGGAGACTTTACTATTACAGACAATACGCCTACAAGATTTCCTGTTGAAATAAAAAGACAAACCAAAGGTGGTTTAGACAATAACAGAAATAGAAACACCCGTTTGGAAGACCAGAAAATGCAAAATTATAGTTTTGGGGGAAATCACATTGCAGGAAACTTAAAAATTGATTGGATGTCTTCATTTGCCAAAGCCTCTGAAGAAAGACGCAATGAGCGCTACGCAGAATTTAAATCTGAATATGCTATTAATAATGATATTTCAAATTCTAAATTCCCTTTATTTACACCCGTAAATGCAGCTGATTTATCCAATCTTTCAAATTTTGAATTTGGAGAAATAACAGAAGAAAATCAATATACAAAAGAGGAAGATTTTAATGCATTTATCAACTTTGAATTGCCTTCAGATTTCTTCGGAAATGGAGACGGTTTTATAAAGTTTGGATTGAGAGGTCGTTTTAAATCAAAATTAAGGGACAATAATTTTTTTGAATTTGATTTAGAAAATGAGTTTCCAACATTGGCATCTGTGCCAAGTGAAGATTATAGTGATGCTGATTATTTAGCAGGAAGTCAATATCAATCGGGTATTTTTGCGGACGAAGCTTGGTTAGGAGGTTTGAATTTAATGGAGGGAGAAAGCGTAACTGACGAGTTTCTGAGAGCAAATTACAATGTGAAAGAAAATGTTTTGGCGGCCTATTTTATGACCAATCAAAAAATTTCAGAAAAATTAGGCGTTTTAGTTGGGTTAAGGTTTGAGCAAACAAGATTAACTGCAACGGGAAATAATATTTTAGATGAAGACACCCTTGCGGGGAAATTAACCAAAGAAAGTACGTATGCTAATTTGATGCCTGGGGTGCATTTTAAATACGATGCCTCTAAAAAAACAGTGTTTCGTTTTTCTTGGACCAATACATTGGCAAGACCCAACTATGCTGATATTACGCCTACTTTAGATGTGGTTACCAGCGATGAAGAAGTGTTTTTGGGAAATCCGGACTTAGCACCCACCACTTCTATGAATTTTGATTTAATGGCAGAAACTTATTTCAGTAATGTTGGCTTGCTGTCGGGTGGTTTGTTCTATAAGAGTATCAATGATTTTGTATACACTTTCCAATCTGAAATACGTACAGATGCTTTTGGTCCTGAAACTGCTGGCTTTGAAGTTTTTCAACCCTTAAATGGAGACAAAGCAGCTATCTTTGGAGTAGAGATAGCATTGCAAAAAAGGTTAGATTTCTTACCAGGAATTTTAAAGAACTTAAGCCTGGATGCAAACTACACATTTTTAACTTCGGATGCTAGTGGAATTCGGAATGAAGATGGAGCAGAAAGAACAGATTTAGACTTGCCAAATACAACACCAAACATGTTCAATGCTTCTTTAGGATATGCAGATAAAAAGATCAATGCGAGACTTTCTGCTAATTTTTCAGATTCTTATATTGATGAAATTGGTGGAAATGCTTTTGAAGATCGCTATTATGACAAACAGTTTTTCTTAGATTTTAATGCGGGCTATACCATCAATAAGAGTCTAAGACTGTATGCAGATATTAATAATATTACAAATCAGCCTTTGCGTTATTTTCAGGGAGTTCGTAACCGAACAATGCAGTTAGAATATTATGGTAGAAGAATCACTTTTGGTTTAAAGTATGACGTATTTAAAAAATAAGCACATATGATTTTTCAAATTAAAAAACAGCTCAAAAATAGTAGTTATTTCATGCTTCTTTTCTTACTATTTTCCTGTGAAGGAAAAAGTAAGTTAATTCCAGTAAAGCCAGATATAATTACAGAAAGTACCTTGAATGATACTGATGATCCTGCCATATGGGTGCATCCAACAGATCCATCAAAAAGTATTGTTTTTGGCACAGACAAAGAAGCCAAAGGTGCTATTTATGCCTTCGATTTAGAAGGTAAAGTGCTTGCCAACAAAACCATCAGAAACATTAAAAGACCCAATAATGTAGATGTAGGGTATGGTTTTCGAATAAACGATAGTACCACTACAGATATTTTGGTATTTACGGAAAGAGAAGCACAGCAAATACGAATATTTTCTATTCCAGAGATGCAACCTATAGATGGTGGCGGATTTAAAGTTTTTGAGGATGAGGAAAACGAGGAAAATAAATTACCAATGGGAGTTGCAATCTATACATCTCCTATTGATAGTAGTTTTTATGCTATTGTAGGACGCAAAAAGGGCCCTTTAAAAGGGTACTTACACCAATACAGATTGGTTGCAGAAAACGCACAAATACAGGCAACTTTGGTTCGGAAGTTTGGCGATTTTAGCGGTAAAAAAGAGATTGAAGCAATTGCTGTAGATGCAGAAATGGGTTTTGTGTATTATGCGGATGAAGGGCATTGTATTCGGAAGTATTATGCAGAGCCATCTCAAGGCTCTGAAGAGATTGCTTGTTTTGGAGGCGCCTATTTTAAGGCCGATATTGAAGGCATCGCGATTGCTAAGATGGCCAATCAAGAAGGCTACCTTTTAGTCTCAGACCAACAAAAAGGACAATTCAACTTGTTTGACAGAAAAACGAATGCATTTGTGAAAGCAGTAAATCTATCAACTATAGAAACTGATGGCTGTGAAGTGGTTTCAATCCCATTAAACGATACATTTAACAGCGGTTTATTTGTAGCGATGAATAATAATAAAAATTTTTACTTCTATGATTTGGCTAAAATATTAAAATAAGTAAAGAAGCGAATAGTCACCAAAAAAACAAAGCTTAGATGCTTTGTTTTTTTACATTTAAAAGAGTCCGGGTTTTGTTTAATAACCAGAAATCTGCCAATACCAATGCAGTCATCGCCTCTATAATTGGCACTGCTCTTGGCACTACACAAGGGTCATGTCTTCCTTTGCCTGTGATTTCTGTGAGCTCATTATCAGAATTAATTGTTTGCTGTGTGCTCATGATGGTTGCAACTGGTTTAAAAGCAACTCTAAAGTAAATATCCATTCCGTTGCTAATACCGCCTTGAATTCCTCCAGAGAGATTCGATTGTGTACTGCCATCTTCATTAAAAATATCATTGTGCTCAGAGCCTTTCATTCTCGCACCACAAAAGCCACTTCCAAATTCAAAACCTTTTACAGCGTTTATAGAAAGCATTGCTTTCCCTAATTCTGCATGTAACTTATTAAAAATAGGCTCCCCTAAACCAACAGGTACATTTTGTGCAACACAGGTTATGGTGCCTCCAATAGTATCTCCAGCCTTTCTAATTTCTTTTATTTTGTCAATCATTTTCTCTGCAGAAACGGCATCAGGACACCGAACAATATTGTCCTCTGTTTTAGAAAAATCTAAATCTTGATACGGTTTGTCAACAAAAATATCCCCTACAGAAGAGGTAAAAGCATTTATTTTGATAGTTGAAATTAATTGTTTCGCTAAAGCTCCTGCAACTACCCAATTTGCAGTTTCACGTGCAGAACTGCGACCACCCCCTTTAAAATCCCGTAAACCATATTTTTGATCATAGGTAAAATCTGCATGCGAAGGTCTATACACATTGGTATTGTGGTTGTAGTCTTTAGATTTCTGATTGGTATTCTTTATGACAAAGCCAATAGAAGTTCCAGTTGTTTTTCCTTCGAAAATACCCGAAAGAAATGCTACAGTATCTGGTTCTTTACGTTGTGTAACAATTTTAGACTGCCCTGGTTTTCGTCTATTTAATTCCTCTTGAATTGCCTCTAAATTAACTTCTAAACCCGCAGGAAAACCGTCTATGACGCCACCAATGGCAGTTCCATGAGATTCACCATAGGTAGTTACTCTTAATAAATTTCCAAAAGAATTAAATGACATTGTTGCGTATATTATAGTAAGTTACAAATATAGTAAAGTAAGTAAAAGGAAATTCTATATTTTTATATTTTATACTGATTTCTATAAAAGGTTTTATGCCGAGAGGACTTGATTGTGAAGAAGATACAATAAGACTTGCATTATATTCAAAAAACATTAAAAATAATTTCTTTTTTGTGGCTTATAATTAAAAAACCTTTCTATATTTGCACCCGCATTCAGGGAATACCTGATGAGACGCACTGGAGAAATGGCAGAGCGGTCGAATGCGGCAGTCTTGAAAACTGTTGACTGTAACAGGTCCGGGGGTTCGAATCCCTCTTTCTCCGCTTAGAGAATAGCAATTCTCAACAAAAGCCCATAAACAGTATGTTTATGGGCTTTTTAACTTTCTACAAATATCAAATAGAAGTAAGAAATATTAAATAAAAAGACACCTACTCGGTTACCCTTTTTGTTTTTGTAATAGGTAACCTATTTTGATTTAATTTATTGTTCTTATATGGATGTTTTACTGAATTTTAATAAAATTAATTGAATAGAATTATTAGATTGGGAGGTATATTAAATGCTAAACACGCTTGACTGAAAGATAATGAATCTTTATCAATTGCCTCTAAAACTTTAAGTCTGAAAGGGTAGGCTGTACACGTTATTTTTTCTTGGTAATAAAGCCTTTTTACCGTATTTTTCATAAAATCGAATCCAATTATGAAGGGTTGTATGATGACAACCATATAACTTAGAAACATCTTGAACTGTTTTATGTTGGTTTAAAACTTGTATACACAACGTAGTTTAAACTCATAACTATACTTAGCTTTTCTTCCCATAAAAATACCCTCAAATAGTGTCTAACTTTTTGGGGGCAGTTCAAAATCCGCGAGGATTTTCAATAGTTATTCCTTGAGTTTTTTGAAAAACACCTAAAAAAGATTTATTTTTTGAGTATTTTCTTTGTAATTATATGATTCCTGTGAATAACAATTTTTGCAACATATACTCCAGGAGATAAATTAGATATGTTTATTCCATGTTTTGCACCTTGGGTTGTGCTTTCATTATAGTATACTTCTTTTCCATTTATATTAAAAAGAGTTATTTTTAAATTTTGAACACCAGGAATACTAGATTTAATATATAGGTAATCTTCCGCTGGGTTTGGAAAGATTGTTATCATAGTATCGTCAATAACATCTGTGTTTGTAGAAAGGATGGTATCTTCTATTTTAAAGTCTAATATACCTGAACCCCAAGATCCAAAACGAACAGTATTTGTAGCATCAATATAATCAACATCCATGGCGTTAAAAAAACCAATACCTTCTGCCATTGAATACCATGTTTCGGAAGTTACATCAAATACATAAGGGCCAATATCTGTTCCTGCAAAAACAAACTTACTATCGGGAGTAACGACCATTCCGCCAGTTTGGGCGTCATTATCTGCAGGAAAATCCCCAGTTACGTCTATCCAAGTAGTTCCTCCATCTTTTGATAAAATAGATCCTACATCATTATTACTTGGACCACAAAATAAAATCCAATCATCATCATTTGGTAAAACAACTCCACTACCAATATCACCCATTCCCCAATAATTTGAAACCATACTAAAAGGCGTAGTTATTTGAGTTCCAAAACTATTACCTCTATCATTAGAAATGAATACTTTGCCATCTTGAAGCATAAATAATTTATTTGGATTTAACCAAGCTTGAGCGAGAGCTGCTACTTGGTTTGTACCAATATCAATGGTATGTCCAGTTATAGAAGCTCCATCCCATGAAGCTCGGTCTAATTTTTTAGACAACATCCAAATATTGGTATCTGGTTGGTCGTGATCTATTACTGTTTGTACCCAACCCATATTTGTATCTTGGGTAAAACTTACAGAAGGTCTAGAACTTAATAAGTTGTTTATCTCCCCAGCAGTTCTTAACTTGCCTCCATTGTACATAGAGACAGGAGCATAAACGATATCACCTTGTCTTTTCCATTTCCAAACAGCATTTCCGTCATAACTATCTAAAGGCGGACCATCACCACCTATACTCTGATAAAAATCAAGAACATCACCTTCGGTTCCTGGAATAATGCTTCCAGAACCCTGATCTTGTGTACTATATATAATATGGTTAGGGTCATTGTTTCCTGTGAAAAGATTATCTCTGTAAATTAAAGGGTTTATAGTATTAAGAACATTGATGTTAATATAATGAGCATTTGAGTATCCAGAATTATTAGGGCCGTCACCTGGGTTAGGGAAGTCAAACCATTCTTTATAGGATAAAAACAACCCTCCATCTGAACATCTAACCGACAAAAGATTTCCACTACTATTATAAAAAAAATGAGAAGATTGGAAATCTGGATGATAATTAAACCGAATTCTATTGTAATAATCTTCTGGAGGTAAATTTGTTCCGTTTTGATAACGCCCCCAGCCAGCATGATCAGTTATTACATTATCAAGGCCATCAATTGAAACAATTGGGATTACATAACCTCCCAATACTACTTCTTCATTTTCTGGATTAACTGCTAGGTATCTTCCAGCATCCATTTCTCCTGAGGTATCACCATAATAATTTCCATGCGGAAATTTTTTAAACCAATTATTTCCTTGATCGGTAGAAACAAAGTATTGATTATTAACCGTAATGTATAACTTTCTTGAATCTCCTCCAATACTAAAAGAACTATTGTTGTGGCCAGCACTATAAGTGCCCATAGAAGTAAAAGTAGCGCCAGTAGAAGTATAAAAAGAACCATTTCTAGCTAAATAAATATTATTAGAATTGGGTTGAATAGAATACCTTGGTGTATACAACGAAGAATTAGTATAACTACCAAAGTTTTGAATTTGTGTAAAACTAACACCGTAATCAATAGATTTATAAATAGCACTGTCATCTGTAACATAAAGACTGTTATTATCTTGCCTATTCATTACTGAACTGGTATTTGAAGGAGGTAAGCCAGATGAAAGTGTCCATGTGCTTCCATCATCGTCTGAATAGTATAAAGGACCATTTTCTATGTGAGCAATCAAACGAATTGTTCCATTGACATCAAGAGCATGAAGATTTTTATATCGATTAGGCCAATTCGCTGTCAATAACAAAAAATCATCACCTCCAGTTTCAGTCGTGGGATTATATACAGTTCCTTTAAAAATATAGGCTTTAGAATTGTATTCTCCTGCATAATGATTGTGCGTAATACCATAAATAATATCTGTACCATCTAGCATTTCAGCAAATTTAAATGCTCCAGGCATATTTTTCGGACCTCTATTAGTCCAATCTCCAGTTAGATTTCCATTGGCATAAATGTGGTTAGAACTATTTCTACTGAGCTTTTGAGTTTTTTTGAATTTTTTGGATTTTACAGATAGTCCCTCTAGAATTCTTTGATGTCTACTTGCTTGCTCGGGAGTCCATTCAGCATTCTTATCAGGATTTTCTTCCTCATGGTGTGTGATTGGGTAATTATTATCTAAATTACCTATATCGGTTTTCTTTAAATAATAAAAAGATACAAATATTGTTAAAATTACTAAAAAGAGGAGTTTTTTCTTCATAATTTAAGAAGTGATATTAAAGTATTAAATATATAAAATTCAAATTAAAGAGTTTTTTAATGGAGGTGTGTGTTTCATAATTATTGCCCAATGGTATACTGTATGAGTAGTAGCAGGTTTTTACTCACTAACTTTTTAGTTAAGCACAGATCTATGTTTTATGTTTATATTTTCAATTTATAACTTAAACAGCTATTACTTATACACATTGTTATGGCCTTTTTTAAATACTATTTAATAATTCTTGTGCATTATCTATCTGTAATGATATCAGATAATAAAATACTTGGTCTAATTTTTTGTTTATCAATTCATCATATTGATATTTTTTTCTTTTACTGTATAAATTTATAGCTAAAGATAATTCTTGTTCTCTGTAACTTACACCTAAAAATTCTTGTATCTGCTCTAATCTTGAATATCCAAATTCTTTAGTTGGCTCAATTATAGTTCCTTCTCCAAAATCATTCCAGGTGATAATTTGAATTATATCTGTATTCTCAGACCTCTGTAATGTTTGAGTTAAGAGTTGTTCATTCAAGTTGCTATAATTAGGATAACCATTTCCCCAACCACCTTCTTGATAAAAATCTTTGAATTCAGGCATAGCACCACCTATTGTAATTTGGTATTGTTCCATATGTTGATAAAAAGTATTATCAACTGTTTCTCCAACCCAAGCAAATTCTCCTGAAGCAGCGTTAGTTAAATTATAATTATTTTTTGTGTAAGGTAAAGTGAAGAAATTTATTTCTTGAATATTAGAAAATATTGAATTCCATTCAGTGTCAGTAAAAATGGCTTGTGGCCCAAAATTTAAAAGTACTGGTTTATCGTTAAACCTAAAGTAATTAGCTTTTGAAAATAAATTATTGTTTATATAATTGAGTACTCTTTTGCCCTCTGTTACTTTATCCGAAATTATTGTTTGGTTGTAAGCGTTTTTAAGTGATGAATCTTCATAAACTAATGAGAATTTTAATCCTGCTTTTTTTAGCCAAGGAATTATGGCTAATGTGTGATTGTGCAATAAACTCCAATCATAAACTTCTGTTACTCCTGCATAATCAATAAAGATACCATCTAACCCTGTTAATTTCATGCATACAACAGCATATTCTAAATAGTTATCTTCTCCATTGTCATAAGGACCTATCAGTGGATAAAAATGAGATGCAATTTCTCTTTCCCCATTTGTATTAATATTCTCAGGGTTTTTATTATTCATGGTCCAATGAATGCCCCAATTGCCAAATTGTGTGTTTGGGTATTCTGCATATTGAGGGCTTTCAAACCAAGGCATGTAATGCGCAAAAATGGGTGTTGATTTTGTTTTCTGTACATCCACCGCTACATATTCAGTTACAGTAATTGGCGCTTCCATTTCCAAATTCTCTAATTTATCATTTTTACAATATTGAAACAGACTTACTAATGCAAGCAATAAAATAAATTTTATTATTTTCATACTTCTAATTGGCTACAACGTTTTTGTATAAGATTAGTTGCATGTTTTAAGCAACTAATTTAGTAAATAATTACCGACCAAGAAAGTCCGCGAGGACTTTCGCAAGTAGGCAAGAAGCTAGCCATAAATTTTATACGGTGTTGTAGCACGTTTTTTATTTCCATTCTTTTCATAGAATATACTTTCGATTTTTTGTTTATGTTATCAATCAGAAGTATTCCTTTATTGGCTAGCTCATTTTTATTATATTTATTTTTTAATTCAGGTGTGTCAATTTTTTTTATTATTTCGCTCAATAATTCGGCCAATTTTTCAAGATGAACTTCGGGTAATTCTTTTAATCTATTTATAAATTCAATTTCAGTAAGCGATATAATTTCCTTAAAAGATAGATTCCATTCCTTTTTTATAAAGTCATCAGTTTCTTTAATTCCACTTTTTATTTCATCACTATTTAATGTGCTGACATTACTAATTAGGTTTGTTATAAAAGTGGTTAACCTTTTAACTTCTTTTAAAATATAATCTGTTTCTTGCTCCATACTTGTTAAAAATAAAAACAGGACTATTATTTAATAGTCCTCAAGTTAATGAAGGTTGAACGAATGCTTTTCTAGAAGGCATTCTAAACCATCAAGCAGCAGGAGCAAGAAGTACAAGTGTACATAAAAATAAGACACCAATTAATCCTC
>JAWUWX010000051.1:0-51099 GCA_034111625.1 Flavobacteriaceae bacterium
ATCTTTTGCTACTTTAAATTGCTGCCCTGCTATCTCTACAATTGCGTACATACGATTAAATTTAAATTTCGCTTATTAAAAAAATGAGCCTATCTCTCGAAAGGCGGGTGCAAATATATTACTTTATTACGAAATAGCAAAGCCATTTAATCTCAAATAGTTAGATTTATTTCCTATTCGCTAAATAAACTCCAAAAAGTATTACAACCCCACCTATAACTTGTACAAAACTTATCTTTTCTCCATCCAATAACCCCCATAATAGAGCCACTAGAGTCATAACATAAGTTACAGATGAGGCAAATACTGGTGTCGATATCTGAACTAATTTATTAAACATAACCTTAGCAAGTGCAGTTCCAAATGTGCATAGAAGAATTACATAGCCCAACGATTTTACTACTTCAGGCTTCCTATAATTACTTTCAAAAAAAAAATTCGTACCTAATAAAATAACAATTGCCGGAATCATAATTGCTGCAAAATTTCCAGTTACAATTGCAATTGGCTTAACTTCTTGCAAGTGTTTTTTTATAATATTCGCATTAATGGCATACATAATGGTTGCTAAAATTACAAAACCTGCGTACAAATAATTTTGCTCAGGGTTTAATTTTGCTCCATTAGCAATTAAAATAGCAGTTCCGACAAATCCTATGACGACTCCAAATATCTGTCTTTTGGTTGAGACAATTTTAAAAATTGAAAATCCTAATAAGACAGTATTCAATGGTACCAATGAATTTAATATGGATACTATACCGCTATCAACTTCTGTTTCTGCAAATGCAAATAAAAATGCCGGAAAAAATGTTCCCAAAAATCCTGCAACTACAATCCATTTCCATTCTTTTCTTTTTATAGATTTAAGACTTTTATGACCAACTGCAAACAATATAAGTCCCGTGATAATTACCCTCAACGCTCCTAATTGAATTGGAGACAATCCTACTAAACCTTTTTTAATTAAGATAAATGAACTTCCCCAGATTATGGAAAGAACAACAAGATAAATCCATTTTTTTTTATTATTATCCATTAAAAAACTATTGATTTTACATCTGCAAAAGTCTGTTAATTTTTCTTTTTAACATTCATTTGTTTCGTATTTTTGTAAGATAGAGTTCTATAATCTTAGAAATTATGAAGCGAGCATGTTAAAAATTTTGCCATCCAAAAGAATAATTGATAGTTAACAGTATGTGACCGATAAAAAAACAATAAAATTAAACACATGAAAAAAATCCATTTAGCCTTTATTTTATGCCTTTCTCTTGTTCTTTTTTCTTGTAAGAAAGAAGAGAAAATTCAACATGCAGAAATTAAAATTGAAGGAATGACTTGTGAACTAGGTTGCGCAAAACTTATAGAGTCTAAAGTTCGTAAAATAGAAGGAATTAAATCATCCGAAGTAAGCTTCGAACAGAAAAAGGGACAGTTTACATTTGATAGTAATAAAACCTCTCTGGAGGAAATTGAAAAAATGATCAATGTTATTGCTGGAGGAGAATTATACAAAGTAATTGAAATTAAAACAGTTAAGAAGCTCGAACCATTTAAAGGTTTAAAAAAATAATGTTAATTTTTTAAAAAAATTACTTATTTTTATATACATTTGCTAAAAATCTAACTATTTATACTCATTAATTATGAAATTATTTAAAGGAATATTTGTTATCGCATTAGTAGGTTTGCTTGCGATTTCTTGTAAAGATTCAAAAAAAGACGTTGAGGCTGCTTCAGACGCTGTTGAAGTTGTTGTAGATCTTGAAAATGTTGAAGAAGGTGCAACAAAAGTTAAGGATTCAGTTTTAGAAGTTACTACAAAAGTTAAGGATTCAGTTGTAGAGGGTGCTGAAAAAGCAACTGACACAGTAGAAGAAATTAAATAAGTTTACCAACTTATTTTTTTAAAAAGGCTTCCAATATTGGAAGCCTTTTTTGTTAATATGAGTTATATTTGTAAAAAATATTTAAATGAAAAAACGGTTCCCTGGCATCGTCAAATACTGTCTAATATCACTTTACTTAATCTTTCTAGCAGGATCAATAGTGAGAATGACTGGGTCAGGAATGGGCTGTCCTGATTGGCCAAAATGTTTCGGGTACTATGTCCCTCCTATTTCTGAAGGCCAACTATTATGGCATCCTAATAAGGATTATAACAAAGGAATTGTGATCATCAAAAACGAAAAGTTATTTGTTGCGCAGAAAAAATTCAAAACCACTTTTACATTTGATATCAACAATTGGGAGACATACAAGAAACATGATTATGCGAAGTTTAATGTTTTTCATACTTGGACTGAGTACATAAACAGACTTGCTTCAGTGTTATCAGGAATCTTTTTTCTATTCTTAATTGTCGGTTCAGTTAAATTCTGGAGAGAGAACAAACTCATTCCTATACTCTCCTTTGCTGGCTTTTTTCTAATGTTATTTGAGGCTTGGCTTGGAAAAACTGTTGTCGATTCTGTATTAAATCCATCTACAATTACTGTTCATATGGTTGTCGGTTTAATCATTGTCGCCATATTATTAAAGTTGACTCATATTGTCAATCAGAACAAATCAATTCCTAAAAATTCAAGTACTCTTTTTACGAATGTTTTATGGGTTGCAGCAATATTCTCTTTGATTCAGATTGCACTTGGAACTCAAGTAAGACAATATGTAGACGAACAAGTAAAGTTACTAGGGTTCGAAAATAAACAATTAAGTTTATTAGCTCCAGACTTAAATTTTTACTTTCATAGATCATTTACAATTGCAATTGTATTGATAAATGCTTGGCTATTTTATCTAAATGAAAAATTACATTTAGGATTTAAAAAGTTGAATTGGATCATGGTTTTATTAGGGTTAGAAACAATTACTGGAATCTTGATGTATTATGTAGATTTCCCGATAGGAACACAATCATTACATTTAATTTTTGGAGTGTTTTTGTTTAGTATTCAGTTTTATTTAGTCTTGGAAAGTAAAAAATAACTATTTCCACTCGATGCTTTCCATCAAGTTTTTTATATCCTTTTCGATATAATTTATCGTAGGTAATATAGAATCATAATTTGGCTTTACACTAAAATACAGCGAGCCATATAAAACGTTTTTTACATTATCCGTTGCATTAAATTGAATATTTGACGCTACATCACCTTCTACATTTATAATCTTACCATAAACATTATTCAACTCATTTTCAAATGAATCAGCAAGTGGAATAGCATCTGCTTTAATGGTATGCTCATAAGTCAATTTCTCAACTTCTTGGAGAATTTGCTCAAGATTATTGTTTACTTCTCGATAGGTAATATGAATTGCAGCATTCAGTTTAGGGTATTTAATGTTCACTGAACAATTACCTTTAAATTCTGTAATTGACTCTTGAGATATTTCAAATGTAAATGGACAACTGCTGACAACTTTTTGATAACGAGCAGTTGGGTATTCTAACTTTAAGAAAGCATTTGGCTTAGGCAACACCGCTTCTTTACAAGAGCCAAATAGGATAGGTAGCATAAAAAGTATAGCAATTTTAAACTTCATTTCTCAGAGACTTAATCGTTACTTTCACTTGTTTTACTCGTTTCTTTTCCATAACTTCCACTTTAAACGATAAATGTTGAAAGTTTATTATCTCTTTGTTCTTTGGGAATTTTCCTGATATCTCTAATATAAAACCTGCTAATGTTTCTGCTTCTCCTTTATCTTTTTCAAACATTTCTTCATCAACGCCTATAATTTTTGTAAAATCTTTAATCGATGTCTTTCCTTCAAATACATAGTTATAATCATCAATCTTAGAATAAAATAAATCGATATTGTCAAATTCGTCTGAAATATCACCCACAATTTCTTCAATAATATCTTCCAACGTTACAATTCCACTTGTGCCTCCATACTCATCAACCACTACTGCCAAATGAATTTTCTTTTCTTGAAACTCTTTTAGCAAGTCGTCTAATTTTTTATTCTCTGGAACAAATATTGGTTCACGTAATAAAGCTTGCCAGTTGAGGGTAGTTTTGGTCAAATGAGGCAACAGATCCTTAGCATATAGTACACCTATAATTTCGTCAATATTTTCATGATATACAGGGTTTCTTGAAAATCCGTTTTTTACAATTTTGGCAACTACTGCTTCGAAATCTTCAGTATCTTCAATTGCAAATACGTCAATTCTTGGCTTCATGATCTGATTGGTCTCTGTATTTCCAAAAGTAATAATACCTTGAAGAATTTTTTGCTCATCATCTGTTGTTGCATCATCAGAAGTTAATTCCAATGCTTTTGATAATTTTGCTACTGAAAAATTAGAGTTTTTTCTACCTAGCCTACTCTCTACTAGATTGGTCAAACTCATTAACGGAATGCTTAAAAAAGATAAAAAAGAGTTTAAAAATTGAAGAGGAGTAACCATAAAAGATGCAAATTTCATCGAATTTCTATTCGCATAAACCTTAGGCAATACTTCTCCAAAAAGTAAAATTAAAAAAGCTATAAGCCCTACTTCAATTGTAAACCTTAAATATACATTTCCAATTCCAATAAACATTTCTTCCCCTAAGTAAGCAAAGAGTAAAACGATTAAAATATTGATAAAATTATTAGAAATAAGAATAGTAGCTAGAAGTTTCTTAGGGTTACCTAAAAGCTCAACAACTCTTTTTTCACGTTTCGATTTGGACTGCGCTGCAATATTAAGGTCTGATTGAGATAATGAAAAATAAGCAACTTCAGCACCAGAAATAAGTGCTGAACATACTAATAAAATTAGCAAAATAGATAATCTAAGGATAAAAAAGCCGTCTAAACTTATAAAAATAAGACTAATAAAACTCGAGGGTTCTGGATCCAATTATTCTATATTATATTTAAAATGGTAAGTCATTATTTTCATCGGTAGTTGATGTAGATTGAGGTTCAGAAACTTCTGTTTTCTGAGTCGTCGATTGAGTTGCACTTGATCCCAACTCTCTTTTGGTTGTTAAAAAAGTTAAATCTACAGCGTGAATTTCAGTTGAATAACGTTTCTGTCCATCTTCACCATCCCATTGTCTTGTTTTAATTCTTCCTTCACAGTATATTTTATCTCCTTTAGTCAAATATTTTTCACATATTTCTGCCAACTTGTTTCTCACAACAATGTTATGCCACTCTGTAGTAGTCACTTTTTCACCAGTCTTTTTACTGGTGTATGATTCGTTAGTAGCAATAGGGAAGCGGCCTATAGAGTTTTTATCATCAAAATAATGCGTCTTTACCTCATCACCTAAATGTCCAATTAACATTACCTTATTTAAGGTTCCAGCCATAATTTTCTTATCTATCTATCAAATGTACTAAAAATTTCAGTTCGTTGAAGGCCTTCAACAAAATTATATATCAATATCGGCATTGGGAATGTTGAGATATCTTCATATAGAATATTTGCCTTATTAGAACTAGGAATTTTCAGAACCCAAAATTGAGTATAAATATGCTGATGTGACAATTTATGAACGATCGTTTTCGGGTTAAAAAGTTTTAAATTAATCTTTTTATCTTCAATTATTTCTTGAAAAAAATCGTTCTTGACTAGTTCTTCTTCGTCAATAATTGAATCAGATTCAATCAACGGAAATTCATATAAATTTCTCCATATTCCTTTCTCCGTTCTTTGGTTTAAAATTGTCTTTCCATCATCAGTAAGCAGAACAATATAATTGAAGAATCTCTTTCTGATTTTACTTTTTTTATCCTTAACAGGAAGCTCTTTTATTTTTTTAAGTTCCAATGCTACACAACTATCATTAAAAGGACATGTTTCACAATCAGGATTCTGAGGCCTACACATTCTTGCACCAAATTCCATAATTGCTTGATTGTGCGTTGCAGGATTATTCTGATCAATTAATCGTTGTGCCAACTCTTTAAATTCTTTAATCCCTTGAGAAGAATTAATAGGCGTTTTAATACCATAATATCTGGAAAGTAATCGATATACATTTCCATCAACAACAGCAGTAGACTCATTAAAACAAATTGACGCAATAGCAGAAGCAGTATAATCTCCGACTCCTTTAAGTTTTACCAATTCTTTATATGTGTTCGGAAATTTTCCGTCTAGATCATTCACAATATGTTGAGCGGTAAAATGTAAATTTCTCGCTCTTGAGTAATAACCCAATCCTTGCCATAATTTTAGGACTAGTTGTTCATCAGCATTGGCGAGATCTTGAATCGTTGAAAAATGCTCAATAAATTTTAAATAATATGAAGTTCCTTGAGCAACTCTAGTCTGCTGCAAAATGATTTCGGACAACCATATATAATAAGGGTTGGTTGTGTTGCGCCAAGGCATATCTCGTTTGTTTTTTAAATACCAGTATATGAGTTTGTTAGAAAAAATCAATTCTTTTTATTTTTTGACAAAAATACATTAATTATAACCTTAAAATTTAATCATTTAACTTTTTGATGTTGAATTTATTGTCATATATTTGCAACCTCGATTTAAAAAAACCTAAATAAAAATATAAAATGACAAAAGCAGATATCGTATCACGTATTTCAGATAAATCTGGAATTGAAAAAGGAGATGTTTTGGCAACTGTTGAAGCATTTATGGATGAAGTAAAAGATTCTTTAGAAACAGGGGAAAATGTTTATTTAAGAGGATTTGGAAGTTTCATAATTAAAAAGAGAGCTGAAAAAACAGGTAGAAATATTTCAAAAAATACAACTATTAAAATTCCAGCTCACAACATCCCTGCTTTTAAACCTGCGAAAGTATTTGTTGATAGTGTAAAAACTAAAGTAGCTGTAAAATAATTTTTACAGTATTAATAATATTAAAAACATTTTATTATGCCAAGTGGTAAAAAAAGAAAAAGGGCTAAGATCTCTACGCACAAGCGTAAAAAGAGAGCTAGAGCAAACAGACACAAGAAAAAGTAAGTTTTAACTTACTTTTTCTTTTGAAAAAAACACACGTTCTTTGAAAACGAAACTCGCAAAATGCAAGTTTCAATGGGTTTAAAAGCCCTGTGTAAAATTATTAACCATCTATACAATTTTATTGATATTGAGTTGTGTAGATATAAAAACAATTCAGAGTGAAAACAGAATTAATCATTAGATCAAGTTCCTCTGATATTGATTTTGCCTTATTAAAAGATGGCAAACTTATTGAATTAAATAAGGAAACAAATGAGAATAAAATCTCAGTTGGAGATGTTTTCCTAGCAAAAGTAGGAAAAACTTTAACAGGACTGAATGCAGCATTTGTAAATGTAGGATACCAAAAAGACGGTTTTCTTCATTATCATGATTTAGGTGTTCAATTACTATCCTTATCCAAATTCATTAAAGGTGTTAACACAGGTAAACAAAAAGATTTCACTTTAAAAAATTTCCATTTTGAGAAAGACATTCTTAAAGATGGGAAAATCGGAGATGTCCTTAAAACAGGCCAGAACACATTAGTTCAAATAGTTAAAGAACCTATTTCTACTAAAGGCCCAAGGTTAAATTCCGAACTTTCAATTGCAGGTAGATTTCTAGTCTTAGTTCCATTTTCTAATCGAATCTCTGTTTCTCAAAAAATAGAAGATCCAAAAGAAAAAGAACGATTAAAAAGACTTATTAAAAGTATCAAACCTAAAAATTTTGGAGTTATTATCAGAACTGTTGCTATCGATAAAAAAGTAGCAGAACTAGATCGTGACCTTCAGAATTCTTTAGAAAGATGGGTTGCAATGTGCAAACAAATAAGAAGAGCAGATGCACCTACCAAGGTATTAAGTGAATTGAATCGTGCGTCTTCTATTTTAAGAGACGTATTTAACGATTCTTTCAGCAATATAATTGTTGATGATGAAGCGCTTACCGTAGAAATAAAAGACTACATTCAAGAAATTGCTCCGTCAAAAGAATCAATTGTTAAGTTCCATAAATCTAACGTACCGATTTTTGAAAAGTACGGTATTGAGCGTCAGATTAAAACGGCATTTGGAAAAACGGTTTCAATGAGCAAAGGTGCTTATTTGGTAATAGAACATACTGAAGCTTTACACGTAATTGATGTAAATAGCGGTAATCGTTCTAATAAAGCCAAGTCACAAGCAGATACTGCACTGGAAGTAAATATGATTGCTGCATCAGAAGTCGCAAGACAGTTGCAGTTAAGAGATATGGGAGGAATTATTGTGGTTGATTTTATCGATATGCATAAGGCAGAAGATAGAAATAAATTATACGCTCACTTGAAAAATGAAATGTCATTTGATCGTACAAAGCACAAGATTTTACCTCCGAGTAAGTTCGGATTAATTCAGATAACTCGTCAGCGAGTACGTCCAGAATTGGTTATAAAAACTAAAGAACCTAATCCAAATGGAGTAGGTGAAATAGAGGCTCCAATCGTAGTGATTGATAAAATTGAGCATGAACTTGACGGAATTATAAATTCTGACAAAGGTTATGAAAGAGTTGTGTTAAATACACATCCATTTATAGCTTCTTATCTTAAACAAGGATTCCCATCTATTCAAAATAGATGGTTTTTAAAGTACAAAAAGTGGATCAAAATTTTACCTCGTGATGCTTTCCAATATTTACAATATTCATTTGATAAAACAAATGATAAGTAAATTAAGGCATTAACAATATCAAGATAAAAACCGATTGCAATTGAATTGCAATCGGTTTTTTTATGGGTTAAAACCAGTATCCTAAACTAAAATACCAGAATTTATTTCCAGTATCCGGAGACCATGTATAATTCATTTCAATAGGTCCCATAAAAGAATCAAATCCATATCCTGCAGCATAACCTAATTTCGTGTCTTCAAATATTCTTCCTTGATTAAATAAATCATCATCGATCCGAGCAGCATTCGCTGTGGTCATTAAATAATGGTTCTCGGCAAATTCATATCGTAATGTTAATGAAGATTTAAAAAAACCATCTCCTGATAATGAAGCATAATCATAACCATAAAAAGGAATTAATGTATTTATTAAGTTCTCTCCATGACCTCCTAATCTGTAATCTAATGTTGTATTCTCGTTATCGCCTATTGTAAAACCTGCTTCCGTAATAAAGTGAGTCGTTAAACTATTAAAAAAGGTACGTGCATAGCCTACTTTGCCTTTTAATTGAGAAAAAGAATTGAAATTTTCATTATAATCTGAAGAGAATAAGTACCATTTTAGATCTATATCAACATTGACTCCTTCTTTCTGAAAATACTTATTATCATATGTGTCAAGTTTTAGATAGGAAATGAAGTTTCCATAATCTGACTTGTCAAAATAGGTTTTTTCTTGATTCGTAAGCGTCTGTAGTGTTTCTGTAAACGTATTGATTCGTTTATGCTCAGCACCAACACCAAGAGCAAATTTTCTATTGAATACCGTCTGAAAATAGAGTTGGTTAGTGATGTCTCTATATTCAAGATTGATTCGACTTATATTATCTTGATTGTAGTCAATATCAGTTTTAAATGTATTCAAACGTGACCTAAGTCCAAAACTCCAATTCGTTCCATTATCAATAAAATAATTAAGATTATACCGCAAGTTGTCTCCCAAAACTAAATCTACAGATAGAACATCATTTTTTGACAATAAATGTTTGGTTGTGAGATTGGTTAATATGCTTGTTTTATAAAGTTTATCGTAATGAGCAGCAAACTTCACATAGGTAGAAATATCATTTTGCTTTAACTTTAAAGAAAGTATACTTCCATCTTTTTCAGTATCAATTTTATATTGAATATTTGTGAAATTTCCTGTCGCTGTTAGGTTATTAATTCCTTCAACTAAATCAGAAAAAAGAATAGTCTGCCCTTCTTCAATTTTCATTTTTCCTTTCACATAATTACGTGTATAATCTTGATTCCCTTTAATAAGGATACTTTTTATATGCAATTCATTTTGTTGGTCTTGACGGTAGAATGGAAGCCTTTTTTTAGACTGTTGTTTTGCTATTCTTAAAAAATCTACAAATTTTTCTCTTGCTACTTTTTCTCCAATCGCCTCTATCGCTTCAATCTTATCAAACGATGTAACTGAATATTTATTCATATCTGGATGGATGTATACATCGGTTTTTTTAATTCGATCATCATAACTTCCATACATTTGAAAACTTATTATCTGATTCACTATTTTCAATGCAGAATCCAACTCGTCTTTTTCATCATAATCACTTCTTAAATCAACCCCAATCACAATATCAGCACCCATTTCAATGATTTCATCTATAGGGAAGTTGTTTACAACTCCACCGTCAATCAATAATTTCCCTCCTATTTCTACAGGTTCTAATAAGGTTGGAAAAGCACCACTTGCTTGAACAGCTTTTGGCAAGAACCCACTATTTAGTATTTCTTGTTTCCCCGTTTCTAGATTAGTTGCAATACAAAAAAAAGGAATAGGGAGTTTATTAAAATCGGTTATTGAATCTACGTGTTGTAATAATTCAGTCATAAGATTCAGAACATTCTGACCTTTAGAGACGGCCTTAGGAATGGTGATTTTACCTTTTTTTAAAGGAAATGTTATTGCATATTTTTCACCGTTTTCTTTTTCATAAAATGGCTTAGATTTTCTTGGAATCTCATCTTGCATTATTTTGTCAAAATCAAATGTTCGTATTAATGAATCGATCTCTTTTGCAGAATAACCAGAAGCATACATAGATCCTACAATCGCTCCCATACTTGTCCCTCCGATATAATCAACACGAACTCCTGCCTCTTCCAACACCTTTAAAACACCAACATGCGCGAACCCTTTTGCTCCTCCTCCAGAAAGCACCAAACCAACTTTCACATCTTTCTGCACGTCATTATCTTCTTGTGAAAAACCAAAAAGTGTACAAAAAATCAATAAAAGTGTAAGTTCTTTTTTCATGTATTTAATTTTATTTCTTTAGCAATCACATGCTGTTCGCTATTAATCATTCCTGCGGAGGATAAAACTTTTAACTTGACTTGTTTAATATATTACTATGATAGTGATTGTATACTTTGGTTGCGCGAGACTCTCCTATAACTTCTGCCAAATCGACTTTAGAAGTTTGGGAAATTCTTTTAACTGAACGAAAATATTGCAACAATGTTACAATTGTCTGTTGGCCTATTCCTGGAATTAATTCTAATTCCGTTTCTATGGCCTGTTTACTACGTTTATTTCTGTGATGATTGATCCCAAATCTATGGGCTTCATTTCGCAATTGTTGGATAATCTTTAATGTTTCAGATTTCTTATCCAAATATAAAGGAATTGGATCAGACGGATAATATATTTCTTCCAATCTTTTTGCAATTCCTATAATCGCAATCTTATTACGCAAACCTAGTATGTCCAAACTTTTTAATGCCGACGATAACTGCCCCTTCCCTCCGTCTATTACAATTAGTTGTGGTAATGGTTCGTCCTCTGCTAATAATCGTTTATAGCGCCTATAAACAACCTCTTCCATTGAGGCGAAATCATCAGGACCTTCTACAGTGTTAATATTGAAATGGCGATACTCCTTTTTACTTGGTTTTCCATTTTTAAAAACCACACAAGCCGCAACAGGATTGGTTCCCTGAATATTGGAATTATCAAAACATTCTATGTGAACTGGTTCTAATGAAAGTCGCAAGTCTTTTTTCATCTGCGCCATAATTCTTTTCACGTGGCGATCAGGATCTACAATCTTTATCTGCTTAAACTGTTCTTGACGGTAATATTTCGCATTGCGAAGCGACAACTCTACAATTCTCTTTTTATCTCCTAGTTTCGGCACTACCACTTTTATTTGATTACCAAGACTGACTTCAAATGGAACGTAAATCTCTTTTGACTGTGAATGAAACCGTTGACGAATTTCTACGATCGCTAGTTCTAATAATTCTTTATCCGTTTCATCTAGTTTTTTCTTGATTTCTGAAGTATGAGATTGAATAATTGCGCCATTCATTATTTTGAAAAAATTGACATAACCATAACTTTCATCAGAAATAATTGAAAACACATCAACATTGGAAATAGAAGGGTTTACAACGGTAGATTTAGACTGATAATTGGATAAATTATCAATCTTATCTTTTATTTTTTGTGCTTCTTCAAATTCCATTTTATCAGCATACATTTGCATCAATCCATTAAAAGATTCCATTGCATCTTTAAAATCTCCTTTGATTATATGACGAATCGCATTAATGTCTTGATTGTAATCCTCTTCCGTCTGTCTTGCTTCACACGGAGCCTTACAATTTCCTAGATGAAATTCTAAACATTTTTTATATTTTCCGGCCTCAACGTTTTTTTCGCTAAGAAAAAAATTACATGTTCGTAATTGATACAACTCTTTTACCAAGTCTAGCAATGCTCTTACTGTTCTCCCAGAAGTATAAGGGCCGTAATATTCTGAACCGTCTTTTATAACATTGCGTGTTAAAAAAATTCGTGGAAAGCGTTCCTTTTTTATACATATCCAAGGATAGGTTTTATCATCCTTGAGCATTACATTATATCTTGGTTGGTATTTTTTTATAAGGTTGTTCTCAAGCAATAAAGCATCCGTTTCAGTGTCTACAACAATATGCTTTATGTTCACAATTTTCTTAACCAATACTCTGGTTTTACCATTCTCATGGTTCTTATTGAAGTAGGATGCGACTCTCTTTTTTAAATTTTTAGCCTTGCCTACATAGAGTATAACTCCTTCTTTATCGTAGTATTGATACACTCCAGGATTGGAGGGAAGTGTTTTTACTTGTATTTCCAAAGGAAGGTCTTGCATAGAACGAATTTATGCAATTATTGTGGAAGTGTAGAATTGTTTTAGAAAAAATTATGCTTCAGTAATAGTCGTTTTTTCTTCTTTAGGAAAAACTCTTTTGTTAAAAACAATTAGAACCCCAACACCTACAGAAATCACAAAATCCGCAACATTGAAAATAGCATTGAAAAAAGTAAATGTTTCACCTCCAATAAACGGTATCCAAAAAGGGAAAGTTCCATTCTTAATAAAAGGAAAATAGAACATATCAACTACTTTTCCATGAAATAATGTTCCGTATGGGTTTTCAGCAAATGAAGTTGCCAGATTTGTTCCTCCAGGAGTATCGAAAATAAGTCCGTAAAAAACAGAGTCAATAATATTTCCAAATGCTCCTGCAAATATCAATGTAATGGCAAATATCAATAATTTAGAAGCGTTTTGTTTAATAGAAGAAACCAACCAATATCCAATTCCTGTAATGGCAACCAATCTAAAAAGTGTCAAAAATAATTTTCCGGTTCTACCTCCAAATTCTGTTCCCCATGCCATTCCATTATTCTCAACGAAATGTAATCTCGCCCAATCCAATCCAAAGATATGTACTGTTTCTCCTAAATAAAAGTGTGTTTTAATATAGACTTTAACCAATTGGTCAATCAATAAAACGATGACTATGATGGCAATGGATTTTTTCAATTGAATATTGTTTCTCATTTGGCTAAAATAAAAAAGCTTCTTGGTTAAAAAAACAAGAAGCTTTTAAATATATACTTATTGATGTTATTGCATGTTTTTTGCTTCAATACTTAATGTTGCGTGCGGAACTAATTTTAAACGTTCCTTCTGAATTAATTTTCCAGTAACTCTACACACACCATATGTCTTATTTTCAATTCGTGATAATGCGTTTTTTAAATCACGGATAAATTTTTCTTGACGTATTGCCAATTGCATATTTGCTTCTTTACTCATTGTTTCTGAGCCTTCTTCAAATGCTTTAAACGTAGGAGAAGTATCTTCTGTCCCGTTGTTTCTGTCATTTTTAAATGCTCCCTGCAACAATCTTAAATCTTCGTTTGCTGATTCAATTTTTTTTAAAATAATTTCTTTGAACTCAGCCAAATCTTTCTCTGAATAATGTTGAGAATTTGTAACCATAGTTTTATATTTTTTCAATTAATATTTTTGTTTTTACTTCGTCAAACTCAATTTCTGTACCGTTTTCTATACTATTTACAAATTGTAGTTCGGCAGTTAGTGTTTCATTCTTGATGTATTGTTCATTTGACTGAACTGCTTGTTCCAAAATAGAATTATTTTCTATACTTAATTTAATCTTATCTGTCACTTCTAATCCTGAATCTTTACGCAAATTCTGAACTCTATTAATCAACTCACGAGCATTTCCTTCTTCACGTAACTCTTCTGAAATGGAAACATCCAGAGCAACAGTCAATCCACCTTGATTAGCAACCAACCAACCTTCGATATCTTGTGATGAGATTTCAACTTCATCGATCGACAATTTTACAATATTATCGTTAATTTTCACTATAATCTCTCCCTCTTTTTCGATTTTGTTAATATCTTCTTGAGTGAATTTCTTTACTTGAACGCCTATTAAGCCCATTTGTTTGCCATATTTTGGCCCTAAGACTTTAAAATTAGGTTTTATGTTCTTAACTAGGATATCCGAAGCATCATCTATCAATTCAATTTCTTTCACATTCACTTCAGAAATAATAAGATTTTGAATCGCAAGAATATCTTCTCTTTCTTGTTCATCAAGAATAGGAATCATTACACGTTGTAAGGGCTGACGTACTTTTATCATTTCTTTTTTTCGTAATGACAATACCATAGAAGAAATTTTCTGTGCTTTCTGCATTTTACGTTCAAGATCTGAATCTATTAACGATTCATTAAATGCAGGGAATTCCTCTAAATGTACTGACTCTAAACCTTTACCAGTAACAGACGTTAAGTCTCTGTAAAGATTGTCCATAAAAAATGGTGCAATCGGCGAACTTAATTTAGCAACCGTCAACATACACGTATATAATGTCTGATATGCTGAAATTTTATCTTGTTGATAATCTCCTTTCCAAAAACGTCTTCTACTCAACCTCACAAACCAGTTACTCAAGTTTTCAGTAACAAAATCTTGAATTGCACGAGCTGCTTTAGTTGGTTCGTAATCGTCAAATGATTCTTCAACATGTTTTATCAACGTATTCAATTCTGATAATACCCAACGATCAATTTCTGGTCTATCTTGTATTGCTATTTCCTCTTCAGCATAACTGAATTGGTCAATATTGGCATACAATGTAAAGAAAGAATAGGTATTATATAATGTTCCAAAAAACTTACGACGCACTTCATCAATTCCGTCTACGTCAAACTTTAAGTTGTCCCAAGGATTGGCATTTGATATCATATACCATCTTGTCGCATCCGCCCCATATTTCTCCATCGTTTCAAATGGATCAACTCCATTCCCAAGACGCTTAGACATTTTCTTTCCATTCTTATCAAGAACAAGTCCATTAGATACAACGTTTTTATAAGCCATCGAATCAAAAACCAACGTTCCTATCGCATGCTGTGTATAGAACCATCCTCGAGTCTGATCTACTCCTTCCGCAATAAAATCAGCTGGAAAACATTTCTTATCGTCAATTAATTCTTTATTTTCAAATGGATAATGCCATTGAGCATAGGGCATCGAACCAGAATCAAACCATACATCAATTAAATCTGCTTCACGATTCATTGGTTTTCCAGAAGGAGAAACCAGTACAATCTGATCTACTATATTCTTGTGAAGATCGATTTTGTCGTAATTTTCATCCGACATATTTCCAACTTCAAAATCTGCGAAAATATCTTTTTGCATAAATCCTTTTTCAACAGATTTTTGCATTTCCTTTTTTAATTCTTCCGTAGAGCCAATTATTATTTCTTCTGCTCCATCTTCTGTTCTCCATATCGGTAATGGAATTCCCCAATAACGGGATCTTGAAAGGTTCCAATCATTAGCATTTTTCAACCAATTTCCAAACCTTCCTTCTCCTGTAGATTTTGGCTTCCAATTGATCTCTTTATTCAATTCATACATACGGTCACGCTTCTCAGTAACTTTGATAAACCATGAGTCTAATGGATAGTATAAAATTGGCTTATCTGTTCTCCAACAATGAGGATAACTATGCTTATATTTTTCTACGTGGAACGCTTTATTTTCTTCTTTTAATTTAATAGCAATTTCTACATCAATCGACTTCTCAGGAGCCTCACCATCGCCATAATATTCATTCTTCACATACTTTCCTGCAAATTCTCCCATATGCTTGGTAAATCTACCTTGTAAATCTACTAGTGGAACTAGGTTTTCATTACCATCCATTACTAACATTGGCGGAATTTCCGGAATTGCTTGTTTAGCAACTAGCGCATCATCTGCTCCAAAAGTTGGTGCCGTATGTACTATTCCAGTCCCATCTTCGGTCGTTACAAAATCTCCAGAGATTACTCTAAAAGCATTCTCAGGGTTGCTATATGGAAGTACATATGGCAATAATTGCTCGTATGTTGTTCCAACTAACGCTGCTCCTTTACATTTATTTGCAATAAAAAATGGAATTTTTTTATCATTATCTGCATAAGCGTCTAATCCATCAACAGCATCTACTTCATAATATTTTTTACCAAACTGTTTTCTTATTAATGCTTTTGCAAGAATTAAATTTGAAGGTTTAAATGTGTATTGGTTAAATGATTTAACAACGACATAATCAATTTTGGCACCGACAGTTAATGCCGTATTTGAAGGCAATGTCCAAGGTGTAGTCGTCCATGCTAGAAAGTGAACTTCACCATCAGTATTCTGTAAAATTTCAGGTAATGTGCTTTTATCGGCTTTGAACTGCGCAACAACAGTAGTATCTGTTACATCTTGATATGCTCCAGGCTGATTGATTTCATGAGAACTTAATCCAGTCCCTGCTTTTGGCGAATAAGGCTGTATAGTATATCCTTTATATAATAAATCTTTATTGTAAATCTCTTTTAGTAACCACCATACAGTCTCCATATACTTAGAATGATAGGTCACATATGGATCTTTCATATCCACCCAATGTCCCATAGTCTTAGTAAGGTTTTCCCATACATCTGTATAGCGCATTACCGCTTTTTTACAAGCGTTATTATACTCTTCAACGCTTATCTTCTTACCTATATCTTCCTTTGTAATTCCCAGTTGTTTTTCAACTCCAAGCTCTATCGGAAGTCCATGTGTATCCCAACCTGCTTTACGCTTTACTTGAAATCCTTGTAAAGTTTTATAACGGCAAAAAATATCCTTGATAGTACGTCCCATTACGTGATGAATTCCAGGTAATCCATTGGCTGAAGGAGGTCCTTCAAAAAACACAAATGGTTTATTCCCTTCACGTGTTGTTATACTCTTTTCAAATATTGAATTTTCCTCCCAAAAATTAAGCGTTTCATTTGCTACATTTGGTAGGTTTAATCCTTTATATTCTTTGAATTTTTTACTCATCACTTGCCATCTAATCAATTAGTTTGCGAAATTACATATTTTATCTTTATTCTTAAATATTAAGATACAAAAAAGCACCTACAACTCGCAAGTGCTTTTTTATTTATAAATCACTTTTTTACTTTTTTATTATCTCAGGGTTTTTAATCACAAACTCTGTTCTACGATTCAGTTGATGTTCTTCTTCCGTACACTTCACTCCTTTATCACATCCATTAACTAGCTGTAATTCACCATACCCTTTCGCAAAAATTCTATTCGAATCAATTCCGTTTCTTATGATATAATCAATTGTAGAATTTGCTCTTCTTAAAGAAAGCGCTTCATTATAACTATGACTAGCTCTACTGTCTGTATGAGAACCTCCTTCAATAATTAATTTAGGATATTTTTTCATGATATTGATTACTTTAATCAACTCCAATAAAGCATCTGGACGAATATTTGATTTGTTTAAATCAAAGTAAATAGGATTGATATTGATTACTGTTTTTTCTCCAACTTCAACAAATTCTTCTTTGATTTTTAAATGAAAATTCAAATCTACTTGTAAACCTCTTTGATCAGAAGTTTTAAATTCTTTAACTTCTTGAGCAAAGTATTTCTTTTCAACAATAACTTTATATGCAGAATCACAATCAACTACAAACTTGAATGAAGCATCGTTTCCTAAAACTAAACTCTCAACTTTTTCACCATCTTTATATAAAAAAACATAGGATTGTGGTAATAAAGCATTGTTTTTTTTATCTCTTACGGTTCCTTGAAAAATCTGACTACACAATAATTCTTCAAAATAGTAAATATCATCATCTCCTTTACCTCCATTACGATTGGAAGAAAAGTACCCTATTTTTTTTCCTGATCGATACGTTATTCCAAAGTCATCTTTAGCACTATTTAATGGAGTTCCTAAGTTTTCAAGCTCAGGATATTTGTTGTCTTTACCTATTTTCGCTCTATAAATATCCAATTCTCCTAATGTATTCTCTTGTCCGTCTGAAGAAAAGTAAAGCACATTATCCTTTGAAATAAATGGGAACATCTCACGATTTTCAGTGTTGATTTTTGGTCCTAAATTTTCAGGCTCTTCATATGTTCCGTCTTCATTAATGTTTACAACATAAATATCCGTCATTCCATATCCCCCTATCATATCGGAAGTGAAATATAATTTATTTTCAGCATCATTTAACGATGGGTGTCCTGTTTGATAATTGTCATTATTAAAAGGCATAGGAGTAATATTACTCCATTCTCCATTATCTTCAACGGTTCCTTTATACAATTGTATTAATGCCCAGCCTTTATCTTTTCCTTCTTCTGCTCGCTTCAATTTTTTCTCTTGATTATAATTATTTGCTGAAAAATAAACCGTCTTTAAATCTTTGGTAAATGCTAAATTAGACTCATGATATCGTGTATTTATTTTATCAGAAAAATTCTCGCTATCATTTATTCCTCCGTCTGAAGATACTTTTCCAGAATACAGCTCTAAATAAGGCTGCATATTTTGTCTCCAGACTCTTTTTCTAATTGTTCTACTTATCTTTTTAGTAGAAGCATAAATGACGGTACTATCACCCATATATGTAGTCCCAAAATCAGAATATTCTGTATTTATATCTAAATTTTTTACACTATAATTCTCTTCTTGCCCAAAGAAATTAAGGCTAAATAGGAATACTAGTAATGTAATTTTTTTCATCTTTATTATTTTATGTTAAAAAAACCTTGGGCTCTTTATTTTTCTTCTGTTAAAATCAAATAGTAGCATTATCTCATGTGATCCTGAATTAAATTGACCAAGATTAGAAGTGGTATGATCGTATGCATATCCTATCCTCATATCATCTGAAACATGAAACCCGATCATGGCACTTATTGAATCATCCAATCGTACACTAAATCCAAATTCAACTTTATCATTCAATAAAGCATTCGCTGATAGATCTATTGATACAGGAGCTCCTACTACAGCTTTAACCATTGCGGAAGGTTTTAATTTCAAATTTTCTGATATATCAAATACATATCCTGTAGTTAAAAAGTAATGCATCTTTTCAGAGGCTGAACTTACCTGACCATTCCCTTTTTCTAAGTGACGTGTTTCAAGAAAATTAGGAATTGATAATCCTGCATAAAATTTTTGAGTATAATAGAAAACGCCTGCTCCAAAATTTGGAGAAGTTTTATTAACCGGTTCATTTAAAATCGCATCATCAGGATCTGCTAGATTTCCCAATGCACGCACATTTAAAAATGTAAACCCTGCTTTCAATCCAAAGGCTAAATTTCCTTCTTCTGATGTGTGAATTGTATATGAAAAATCTGCATATAAATTATCTTCTTTAGCGGGACCAATTTCATCATGAATTACAGATAATCCTAGACTGATATTTCTTCCAACTGGCGAATGTATCGATAACGTTAATGTCTCAGGTGCTCCATCAACACCTACCCATTGAGACCTTCCTAACATACCTATACTTAAAACGCCTCTTGATCCTGCATAAGCGGGATTCAACACATTTTGATTATACATATATTGAGTGTATTGAGGGTCTTGTTGACCCAATACAGTTGTTAATGACATCATTGCCATCATTAATACTAAAAGTATTTTCATTTTCTTCATAAAAGTATTTATTTTCTTAGATATATCCAACCTGCTTGAGGTTCTTTTCCGTCTTGATTAAAATATATCGAATAGAAGTCTGTCCCTGTCGGTACTATTTCATTACTATTCAATGTCATTCTTCCATTTGAATAACCATCCCACCATTGTGGAGAAGTGCTAAAATCTATATTATGAGTATATTTATAAACTATATTACCCCAACGATTTAGAATTTATATAGAGAAATCAGGGTAAATAACTTCTGAATTTTCAATCGCAAATACTTCATTTTTTCCATCTTCATTTGAAGAAAAACCTTCAGTAATAACGAAAGAATCTAATGGGTTAATCGTTATAAATACTTTAGCAGTAGAACATACTTAAGGGTTTACAGAAGTATTACAAACTCTATATTCAATACTTACTGTAGTAACTTGTTCTATCAATAAAGGTCAATAATATAATATTCCTGTCAAAAGATCAAAAACGATAATACCTAGTGCATCACCTCCAGTTTGAACTATATCTACTCTCCCAAATGAATCAGAATTATTATTAGGTAAATAATCATCCTTAGACAATATGTCTATCTCAATTGTATCATCTACTGATCTTGTTTCTGAATCATTAGATGTTTCAGGACTTGATGGGATGAGCATCAATAACATTTGGCACTCTGTCTCCATCAGAATCAACTGTTGGTATAGATGTAGCGTTTGGGTCACATGAATTTAATGGGGAACTTATCTATTTATTTTCTTTTTCATTCCCTTTTCACTTTTAATCAATTCTTACTATTAATAATACATGTGAAAATTTATATCGTCATATTAAATGTATAATAAATAAAATAAAAAAGGCTCTTTCGAAACACTCTTAATGAGTTATAATCAAATGAACTAACAATAATAAAGTTGAAATAACTATACAAATGACACAACCTTTTTTAACAAGTCACAATTAAGTGTAATTTTTACATTCCTCTTTCTTTTTGTATACTTTCATAGGCATTTTGAATCTGGCGAAATTTATCTTCCGCACCTATTAAATGTTCTTTCCCAAGATGCTGCAATTTATCAGGATGATGTTTCTTTACAAGTCTTCTATATGCTGCTTTTACCTGAGCATTAGTTACTGACTTTTCAATTTCTAACACTTTGTAAGCGTTATCAATTCCACTATAAAACATTGCTTTAATTGATTCAAAATCTCGATGACTTATACTTAAATATCCAGCAATTTTTTCAATCATATGAACTTCTGATTCTGTAACGAATTCATCCGCCTTTGCAATACCAAACAAAAAATGAAGTAATTGTAATCTCGAGGAGTGTGTCATATTCTGTCGAATCTGTAAACATACTTGCCTTGTTGAAATGTTATTATTTTTTATAATACCATTAAATAATTTAAAAGCGTGATTAGCTCTAGTCTCACCATACATTCTCGTAAAGTAACTACGTACATAACTCAACTCTCTTTTATCAATTTTTCCATCAGCCTTGATGACAACTGCTGCCAGAATAAGCAAACTCATTTCAAAATCTCCAGACTGAGTTCTTGAAGATTGAGTTACTCTAGAAGGAGGTCCATCTATTTTAATGTTTTCTCCTGCCAATCCATCCACTACACTTCCGACTACAAACCCTATTATAGCTCCTATTGGCCCACCAAATGACCATCCCAATGTTGCTCCTAAATATTTTGTAAAACTTGCCATATTTATTTTTGAAATTCAAAGATACATAAGAAGAAGAAAAATCAAACCAATTTCTTTATCTTTGTACTCAATAATTAAATACGCAATATATGTATCCAGAAGAACTAGTAAAACCTATGCAAGCAGAACTTGAAAATGCAGGTTTTAAATCATTACATAATCCCGAAGAAGTTAATGCAGCATTAGCTGAAGAGGGAACAACATTGGTTATGGTAAATTCAGTATGTGGTTGTGCAGCAGGAACTGCTCGTCCAGGCGCTATAAATTCTTTAATGAATGATAAAAGTCCAAGCCAATTAACAACAGTGTTTGCAGGAGTAGACGCTCAGGCAGTTAATAAGGCTCGTGAATTCATGATTCCATTCCCTCCTTCTTCACCAGCAATAGCATTGTTTAAGGACGGTCAATTGGTTCATATGCTAGAACGTCATCATATTGAAGGTCGCTCTGCACAAGTAATTGCCGCTAATCTGGCAGCAGCTTATGACGAATTCTGTTAATAATAACAATTAAAAACATTTTAAAAATCCTCAATTTATTGGGGATTTTTTTATTTTTATCAAATGAATTTTACAGAAGAAAAAATTATAGAAAACACGATTTCATTTGTCAAGAAAACACTTGAAAATGCTGAAGGAGGACATGATTGGTTTCACATAGAAAGGGTCTATAAAAATTCTATACTAATTGCCAAAAAAGAAAATGTAAATTCATTGATTGTTAAACTTGGCGCGTTATTACATGATATTGCTGATAGTAAATTTTACGATGGAGATGAAACTCTAGGTCCTAAGGTTGCTCGTGAATTTCTTTTTTCACAAAATGTAGATAGTACCGTTATTGAACATGTAGTAAGGATTATAGAAAACATTTCTTTTAAAGGCGGAAACATTACTCGAAAATTTACTTCGGACGAATTAAATGTAGTTCAAGATGCTGATAGATTAGATGCAATTGGTGCGATTGGGATTGCTCGTTGCTTCAATTATGGCGGATTTAAAAATCGCCAATTATACAATCCTGAGATTATTCCAAATTTAAAAATGTCCAAAGAAGAATATAAAAGCTCTCCTTCTCCTACAATCAATCATTTCTATGAAAAGTTATTACTCTTAAAAGATAAAATGAATACAGAAACTGGGTTACGAATCGCAAAGGATAGGCATGAATATATGTTGGTGTTTTTAAATCAGTTTTACACCGAATGGAACGGTGAAAAGTAGTTAAAAAAAGAAGCATAAAAAGCGCTATTTTAATTTCTATATTTGCGCTTATATATAATATTACAGGCTATAAAATTGACTTTTCTACTAGATAACTTTCCTTTTTTTAACTTTCTTTTGCTGCTTCTAAAGAGGTGATTTTATGCTCTAAAATTGCTAATTCTTCTCCACTTTGGATTATTTCATCTACCGTTAAATTATTAGATTTATTGACAATGTCAATTATTTCTTTACTTTTAAAAGTATAGTATTCAAGGGTTACATCTATTTTGTCTTCCATGTGTTTGATTTTATTCTTTTTAATGTTCACCTGCTCCTAGTTATTAATAATCCCTAAAGACAATAAGACTTTTAGCATGCTCGTTTCATAATATATGGCATTAATTAATGGACAAGATTGATCATTTCATTTCTATATTTAGAGGCAGATTTCCCTGTAAATTCTTTAAAAAGTTTGTTGAAATGAGAAAAATTATTAAAACCACATTCGTAACAAATATCTGTTATGCTCATCTGGCTTTCAAACAATAATTTTGTAGCATGAACTACTCTATATTCATTCACCAATTTTGTAAATGTTTTTCCAGTAGTTTTTTTAAAAAACCTACAGAATGCTGGTACAGTCATACTCACCAAATCAGAAATTTCATCTAAAGATATATGCTGGTCGAAGTTTTCGTTAATATGCTTAAATATTAAATCTATTTTACTACTATCCTGTGGCTGGGTTTCAAAAGCAAAACCATCAGCATTTAAAATAGTATAGTCGTCAGATTTTGAAAGTGTATGTAAAACTTCTAAGAGAATTAAAATTTGTTTAAATCCTCCTTTCTCAGCAATTTTTTCAATTTTTGGACCTAACTTCTTTTTTGTTTTCACACCAAAAATAATTCCGTTTTTTGCCTTTTTAAATAAATTTTTAATAGGAATCATTTCTGGAGCATCAAAAAAAGTGTCTCCTAAAAAATCTGGCTTAAATTGAATTAAAGTTTCAGAACCATTTGTCGTTAATCTATCTGTAAATCCGTTATGAGGTAAATTCGATCCAATCAACAATAATTGGCTATTATTGAAATATGATAAATGGTTGCCAATATGCCTTTTACCCTTTCCTTTATTCACATAAACCAATTCTATTTCAGGGTGAAAATGCCAAGAAGCAGACATATGCTTTAAAAATTCTATGTGCGTTTTTGCCAAAATTGAACTCCCAAAATCTGGAGTAATTTTTTCTAATATTGGCTTCACATTTTTCATCAATCCTATTTTACAACAAAAATACCAAACAAATAAATAATAAAATAGATAGGATTACCCTTTTTATATTCTATTTTAACATTATATAATATAATATACACAATAAGCGTTAATATAGTATATAAATCTCCCAATTCTGATGTTATTATATATAATTCTTTGAAATAGTTTTGCCTTAATAATATAACTTATGTTAGAAAATATGGAATCGCATTTATTCCTGTAATATCAGTTTTTGTTGTACTTCTTATCGTGCAATTTACTAGTTATAGGAAATTTGCTAATAAAAAGAACCAAAAAATAAATTTGTAATTAGTGTCAACAGCAACTACAATGATTTTTGGAAAAAAGCGAGTCTTAAGACTCGCTTTTTTATTTTAAAATAAGATTCTCCTTTTTATATACCATATTAACCCTAAGATGTTTTATTTAAAACAATAATAACAATACAGCATACAAATTTACCAATTGACTTGTTTTATTAAACTAAAACACGTAATACCTTTGTATCATAAAATATTTTAAAACATAAAAATTATGAAAACAACAATTAAAAAAAGTTTATTAGTATTATTCATGCTAGGAACATTAATTAACTACGGGAATAATAAAACATTGATAGAATCAATGGATGACAAAAAAGGGCATACTCTAACTATTAGAGATACAAATCAAAAGGAAATTTATAGTTTAAGTATTAAAGATACAGGTAACTATTCTGAAATAATAAAATCTACACAATTAGAGGATGGGGAATTTACGGCAGAATTGAGTAAAGGTTTTGAAATCATAGAAAAACCTTTTAGAGTAGAAAAGGGAAGAGTTACATTCATAACAAATGAAGAAAAAATAATTTTTAAACCGGTAATTAGAAATGAAGGTGATTTGATTTTTATTTCTAAAATTGCTTTTGACAATCAACCTCTGAAAATAATTCTTTATTATAATAGTGAAGTTATTTTTACTGAAACTTTAGAGGGAAAAGATATTTTAGAGAGAGTTTATAGATTGTCAGAAAGATATGAAGGTAAATACAAAGTAGTTATTGATAATGTTGGAAGACGTTATATTAAAAATATTAGTATTTAAAACTTAGTTAATTGTTCATGAAATCACTACACAATGTTGGTGAAAAAAGCGAGCCAAATGGCTCGCTTTTTATTTTAATTTAAGAAAATTTAGGTTTTCTTTTTTCTAAAAACGCAGTAGTTCCTTCTTCAAAATCTGGCGTTCCAAAACAATTTCCAAAATTTTCTTTTTCAACTTTGTAACCATTTCTTTTTTTATCATAATTAGCATTTACAGCTGATAAAGCATTCGCAATTGCTGTACTTGAATTACGCGAAATCTTAACTGCTAATTTTTCTGCAAAGAGCAATAACTCTTCCTGTTCTACAACATAATTTACTAGCCCGCAATTCAAGGCTTCTTGAGCTGACAACATACTGGCAGTCATAATCAATTCCATTGCTTTTCCTTTTCCTATCAATTGTGGCAATCGCTGAGTCCCTCCATATCCAGGAATTACTCCAAGCGATACTTCTGGAAGTCCCATTTTAGCATTGGAACTTGCAATTCTAAAGTGCGCACACATTGCCAATTCTAAACCTCCTCCAAGAGCAAATCCGTTGATAGCAGCGATAACAGGAGTAGATAAATTTTCTACAAAATCAAACAATAAATCATGTCCGTTTTTAGATAATGTTGCTCCTTGATCTTCATCAAAATGCGCAAATTCTTTAATATCTGCACCTGCAACAAAAGCCTTTGTTCCACTTCCTATAATAATAATTACCTTGACATTATTATCAGTATCCGCTTCCGAAAAAGCAGTATGTAATTCTAGAATCGTTGCTAGATTTAATGCGTTTAATTGATTGGGACGGTTGATAGTAATCGTTGCAATATTTTCCTTTTTATTTATGAGTATGTTTTCAAAATTCATTTGGAATAATTTTTATAAGATTCTTCGTGATACTCAGAATCGCATTAATATATGATTTATTCTTTAGGTAATACTACTTTAAATTCTGTTCCGTGCATATCTTGAGTTGTAAATGAAATCGCTCCATCATAGGCTTCTATAATATTCTTAACCATAGGTAATCCAAGTCCCATACCACTAGATTTAGTAGTAAATTTAGGTTCAAATACTTTTTCTTTCACTTCGTCTGACATCCCTTTTCCGTTATCTGCTACTGTAATGATAACATTAATAGCATCCTCTACTACTTTAACTTCAACAGAAGGGTTTTCAACTTTTTCAACTGCTTGAATTGCATTTTTTAAAAGATTGGTTAACACTCTTGTGATTTGCATTTTATCAAGATTGGCATTTATAATAGTAGCATTAGCATAAAAAGAAATATAGGATTCTGTGAAAATTTCCGTTGCGTGTTTTACAACCTCAACTGCATTGGTTTTTTCTCGTTTTTGAGTTGGCATTTTAGCAAAATCTGAAAAAGCAGAAGCGATAGAACTCATCACATCTATCTGCTGTATAATTGTCTTGCTATATTCTTTTAATTTTGTAATTACATTAGGGTCTGTTGGGTCAAATTTCCGTTCAAAATTCTGCACTGTAAGACGCATTGGAGTAAGCGGGTTTTTAATCTCATGAGCAACTTGTTTTGCCATTTCTCTCCATGCTTCTTCACGTTCGATTTGTGCTAATTTCACAGCACTTTCTTCCAATTCATCTACCATACCATTGTAAGAATCTACAAGGTTGTGGATCTCCTCACTAGCATCTTTTAATACAATTTTCTCGTTGCGTTTATGCAGCCTTGTTTCATTCATTTTATCACTTACAGTTTTTAAAGATCGTGTGATATAACTTGAAATAAAATAAGCAAGTGCAAACCCTATTAAAAATATAAGGAAAAATCCAATACCAAGGCGTGTCAAGACCTCTTTCAATTCTTTATCTTGTTGTGAGTTGTCTTCAAGATACGGTAAGTGCAAGATTCCTAAAGGCTTATAGATAGGGTCAACAAGGTAAGTATACGAAGATTGATACTCTTTACCATCTATTAGTTCTGGCTCGACAAATCGATGCTCAGGACTATCAGCAAGTTCCGTTAAAATACTTTCGCTAACTTTGAGAATGGAATCTTTGGCAAAATCTTTATTGGACGAAATAATAAAATTTCCTTGAAGATCATAGATTTCCAATTCCAAATTATGAACCTTAGAAATATTAAAAATCTTATCTTGAGTTCTGAAGATATACTTTAAATTTTTTGGAGAAATAATGAAGGTTGTATTCTTAAGTTCAATTCCTAAATGCGTTCTGATTGCTGCTTCTTTACGCTCAAGCCTTCCTTTATTATACTCTTCCGCTTGCTCATTATATTGATATATCATCACAATAGCAATCAAAATTGATGCAATCAATACCAATAATAACATGGATAAGAAAACACGGTTTTGTAAAGAAAGTCTTTTGCTATTCATTCTCAGAATTTAGAAGTAAATATACTCAATAAATTTAATGATATTCTGCAATAAACATACCAAGTTATTTTTTATACCGAAACTTAAAAAAGAGAATCGCGCATACCAATATAGTCGTAACTGTATTGGCCAATATCATTGATATACTTTCCAAATAAATTCCATAAATCAACCAAAGTATAACTCCTGTCAACATCACAAGGTACATAGATAAAGATAGATTGTCAGCAGATTTCGCCTTCCATGTTTTAATTACTTGCGGAACAAATGATGCTGTTGTGAAAGCGCCTGCAATCAATCCGATAATCTCTATATTAAAATCCATTTTATCCTACAATATTTACAATTTTACCAGGAACAATAATCACTTTCTTAGGTGCTTTACCATCTAATTGTGCTATTGTTTTTTCATCTGCTAAGACAGCCATTTCCAACTCTTCTTTGTTCATGTCTAATGGAAACTCTAGCATAAAACGCATTTTTCCATTAAATGAAATCGGATAATTCTTAGAACTTTCTACCAAATGTTTTCCATCAAATACTGGAAACTCGGCAGTTGCTATTGATTCTTTATAACCTAGTTTATTCCATAATTCTTCAGCGATATGTGGAGCATATGGAGATATTAAAATCACTAGCGGTTCTAAAATTTGACGTTTGTTACATTTCAATGTACCCAACTCATTTACAGCAATCATAAATGAACTTACTGACGTATTGAAAGAGAAATTGGCAATGTCTTCATCTACTTTTTTGATTGTTTTATGCAATACTTTTAACTCCTCTGAAGTTGCTGTATCTTTTGATATTACAAATGCACTTTCATCTCCTGAATGGTACAATCTCCATAGTTTCTTTAAGAAAGAAGATACTCCTGTAATACCAGAAGTATTCCAAGGGTTTGATTGTTCTAGAGGGCCTAAGAACATTTCAAATAGTCGCAAAGCATCAGCACCATATTCCTCACAGATCGAATCTGGACTCACAACATTATACTTCGACTTTGACATTTTTTCTATTTCTCTACCTACTTTAAATGTTCCGTCTTCTTCAGTAACAAATTTTACATCTTTATATTCTGGCCGCCAATTTTTAAATGCACCTATATCTAATTCATCAGAAGCATTTACAAATGAAACATCTGAATGAATTGGCTGCACTTTTTTACCTTTAATTAACCCTTGTGATATAAATCTATTTGTTTCTTCTTCTCTATAAACAAAAGCACTCGTTCCAGTAATCATTCCTTGATTGATCAGTTTTTTTGCAAACTCATCTAAAGGAACAATCCCTTTATCAAATAAGAATTTTTGCCAAAAACGAGAATACAATAAATGTCCTGTTGCATGTTCAGATCCACCAATATATAAATCCACATCTTGCCAATAGTCTAAGGCTTCTTTACTTGCAAATTCTTCTGAGTTTCCAGAATCCATATAACGGTTAAAGTACCATGAACTACCCGCCCATCCGGGCATTGTGTTCAATTCAAGTGGGAAAACAGTTTTATTATCAATTAATTTATTCTCAACCACTTTATGCTGTTTAGAATCCCAAGCCCAAACTTCTGCATTCCCTAAAGGTGGTTTCCCATCTTCAGTCGGTAGGTATTTTTCTACTACTGGCAATGCAATTGGCAAATGCTTCACATCAATCATTTGTGGCATTCCGTCTTTATAATATACTGGAAAAGGTTCTCCCCAATATCGCTGACGAGAAAAAACTGCATCACGCAATCGGTAGTTTATTTTCCCAAATCCTATTCCACGTTTCTCTAATTCGTAGATACTCGTTTTCAATGCTTTTTTATAAGGCATTCCGCTTAAGAAATCAGAATTGGAAATTTTAGTCCCCTCTTTTCCTTCATGTGCTTGTTCAGAAATATCAATACCTTCAAAAATATTAGGAATCTCAATATTAAAATGTTTCGCAAAATCATAATCACGTTGATCTCCACAAGGAACAGCCATTACAGCACCTGTTCCATAATTTGCCAACACATAATCTCCAATCCATATCTGGACTTTTTCACCAGTAAATGGATGCTCTGCATACGCGCCAGTAAATACCCCAGAAATGGTCTTTACATCTGCCATTCTATCGCGTTCACTACGCTTAGCCGTTGCATGAATATATGCCTTTACAGCCTTTTTTTGTTTGTATGTTACAATCTGTGATACCAATTCATGTTCAGGAGCCAAGGTCATAAATGACACTCCAAAAATGGTATCAGGACGTGTCGTAAACACATCAATATGCTTTTCAACTACTTTTTCTACTTTCTTCTTAATAATTTTTTTGGCAACTTTCTGTATTTCGGCAATCTTTGGAAATTGAATTCCATTGTTAATTTTAGAAAGAACGGTATCTATATTTTTAAGAACCTCATCGTTAGAAATATATACAACCGTATATCCTTCCGTTGCGAAGAAATTGGCTCTTTCAACTTCGTCTTCTTTTCCAGCAAACTCTACAATTGTCTTTTTATTAAAGCACACAAAATCAGTAATAAAATCACCTAAAATATATTGTTGCCTGAATTTTACAGCACCTTTTTTCTTTCTCAATACATCCCAAAGTAAACTTGTTATTTTAGGTGAATTCAATCGTAATGCCTTTATTTCTTCAATTTTTTTATAAGAAATTGTTTCCCTTTCTTCTGAAATTTCATTTGGCAAAACTTTAAAAGAAACCATCGCTCCTTGAGAACGCCCTATCCAGTTCGTCTGAGAATCTTTTAACGGTTGTGGCCAATCAATCGTATTTAAACCATCTAATAAGCGTTGTGCATATGCAGAAATTCGCATAGACCATTGTGTCATTTTCTTCCGAACGACAGGATGACCTCCACGTTCTGAAACTCCGCTGACAATTTCATCATTAGCCAAAACAGTTCCTAATTCCGGACACCAATTCACTTCAGTTTCTGACAAAAATGTCAATCTATAATGTAATACTATTTCTTGTTGTTTTTTCTTCGAAAACTTTTTCCAAGCCGATGCAGTAAATGATTGAATCTCGTCATCACACACAGCATTAACTTTCTTATTTCCTTCTTTTTCAAATGTTGAAACTAACGTAGAAATATCTTCTGCCTTGTCAGAATCTTTATTATACCATGAGTTGAACAATTGGATGAAGATCCATTGTGTCCATTTATAGTATTCAGGATTAGAAGTTCGTACTTCTCTTGACCAATCAAACGAAAAACCAATTCTATCTAATTGTCTTCTGTATGTTTTTATGTTTTCTTCAGTAGTTTTCGCAGGATGTTGTCCTGTCTGAATTGCATATTGTTCAGCAGGTAATCCAAACGAATCATAGCCTTGAGGATGCAATACATTGAACCCTTTATGGCGCTTATAACGCGCATAAATATCTGAAGCAATATATCCTAATGGATGTCCAACATGTAATCCTGCTCCTGAAGGATATGGAAACATATCCAACACGTAATATTTCGGTTTTTCAGAAGTATTACTGGCTTTAAATGTTTGATTTTCTGCCCAATGTTTTTGCCAATTGGCTTCTATCGCTTTATGATCGTATTGCATTATTTACTCTTTTAATAAGTTGCAAATTTACGCTTTCTATAGAAAATAGTGAAGTGTTTGTGTCAATTAATATCTTAGACGGTTTGATCATTATATATTAGAATTAAAAATATATCTAATGAAAAGGTTTTTGTATTTTCACAATTGATAAAACAACTAAAAAAACTTGACTAGAAACCTTTATAAAGCACATCTTGCCTTACTTGGAGCAAATATTATTTATGGCGCTAACTATATTATTGCCAAAGGTATTATGCCTAATAAAATTGGTCCTTCTGCTTTTATATTTCTACGGATTTTAGGTGCAGGGATTTTATTTTGGATACTTAAATCTTTTATCAAAGAAAAAGTAGAGAAAAAAGACTTTTTAAGATTGATTTTTTGTGGGGTTTTTGGGATTGCTATAAATCAATTATTATTCTTTCATGGTCTCAATTTAACGTCTCCTATTGATGCTTCAATCATCATGACTTCTCTTCCTGTATTAGTTATGATTTATAGTTTTTTTATGTTGAATGAAAAAATAACAAGAAATAAATTAGCAGGAATTGCTATTGGTGCAATTGGCGCTATCATACTGATAGTTTATAGCAATAAATCGGGAGGAACAAGTTCGCTTTTAGGAAACTTATTTATTTTTATTAATGCAGCTTCTTACGGACTATATCTTGTTTTAGTGAAACCATTGATGAAGAAATACAACACCATTACAATCATTAGTTGGATATTCCTTTTTGGATTTTTATTTATGTTTCCATTTGGAATTCAAGATTTACTAAACACAGATTTTTCAGCGTTTGCAACAAGTACTTATTTAACTATTGGCTTTGTTGTTTTAGGAACTACCTTTTTTGCTTATTTATTTAATATTTACGCACTGAATCATGTAGCTCCATCAGTTGCTGGAAGTTATGTATACCTACAACCTGCAATTAGTTTTATTATGGTTGCTATTTATGCATTTGTTTTTAATCAAAAAGAATACGAGCAAGATATAAATCTAATTAAAATTTTAAGTTGTCTATTTGTTATGATAGGTGTTTATCTTATAAGTAAGAAAGAGAAAATAAGTTAATCCTTTATTTTTATTTGTTGATTTTAGTTTTCAAAAACTGTGGAATATTCCAACTAAAACCTGCGGAAACATATTCCATATCATTGTTTAAACCTGTACCATAAGAAACATCGAGCTGTAAATTGTTTTTTGCTAAATACGTAATTCCAGCATTGAAATTACTTTCAAACTGATTTCCTTCAGATAATGCACCATAAGGTTCGATATATAATCCAAATTTCTCTGAGAGTGAAAACCCAATTGCTATAGAATATGTAAGTGCACTTACTTTATTTACATTATCATAACCGATATTGTATCCAACACCAAACTGTTCATTTATACTATGAGAAATAGATAATTTATTTATAGTCCCTAAACTATTATTAGACAATTCATCTTTTGAAGTTGGAATGATAGCATGAGATAAAAATGCAATTTCTGTGTTTACACCTCCCTTTTTAAACAATTGGATTTTTGTTCCAATTTCTATATCACCTAGACCATTCGCTTTAATATTTCCGCCTTCTAATTCAATTTTATTAGACTCATATTGATTGAATAAACGCAATTCAACTTTTTCAGAAATTCCATACCTAATTAATGTAGAGGGTCCTGCAAAATTAGTAACAGCTTTATTACTTGAAGTTTGTGCAAGAATTCCCATTTCTATCTGGAAACTGTTTTTTGGAACTGTTGAAGACGCTTCCGTTTGATCTGGTCTATCTGTAATTATATTTTGTGAACAAACAGTAATTGTAGTACATATTAAAAATAATGTTGCTAAATATTTCATGCTATTTATGAATTTTTGACAAATGTATATTAATTTTTTAGACTAATCTAAAAATATTTTTAAATAAATAGAAATTATTAGTATATTTGTAATGTGAAAAACAACTTATCTTATACTGAAGAGAATTATTTAAAGGCAATTTTTAGTCTTTCTAAAAAAACTAACTCTGCTGTAAGCACTAATGATTTAGCAGGAAAACTAGTAACAAAACCATCTTCTGTTACCGATATGATACGGAAATTGGCAGATAAAAATCTAGTAGATTATAAAAAATATCAAGGTGTAACATTATCTAAAGTAGGTAAAAAAACCGCTATTTCGATTATTCGAAGTCATAGATTATGGGAAGTTTTTTTAGTAAAACACTTATCTTATAGATGGGATGAAGTACATGAGATTGCTGAGCAACTAGAACACGTAAAGTCTGAAACTTTGATTGATCATTTAGATGCGTTTCTAGAGTTTCCAACAGTTGATCCTCACGGGGATCCAATTCCAGATAAAGATGGAAACATGTTAACTTTTACTAAAAAATTACTTTCTGAACTTGAAATAAATCAAGAAAGTTCTATTGTTGGAGTTAGAGATTCCTCAGATGATTTTTTAAAATATCTAAACAATAAAGGAATTGCAATCGGCAATTCAATTAAAGTGGTGTATAAAGAACCATTTGATAAATCTTTAGAAGTAATTCTGAACAAAAACAAAGTATTAATCACAGAAGAAGTTGCAAAAATTTTATTTGTAAAAGACATAAACTAAAAAATGAAAAAATATTTATTAATTATAGCAGTAACAACGACACTTTTTGGGTGTAAAAAAGACATTCCTGAGAACGACAATATTAATGTTGTCACAACAACATCGATGATTACCGATTTGGTAAAAAATATTGGCGTAAAACACATAAACATTCAAGGTTTAATGGGAAGCGGAGTAGATCCGCATTTATATAAAGCAAGTGAAGGAGATGTGTCAAAACTTGTAAATGCTGACGTTATTTTTTACAACGGATTACATCTTGAAGGAAAACTTGTTGACGTTTTTGAAAAAATGGGAAGTGCTACTAAAACTCCTATAGCATTAGCAGACGAATTAGATAAAACCACTTTAATTGGTTCAGATTACTTTGCTTCAAATTACGATCCACACGTTTGGTTTAATATTGAATATTTTAAACAATTCGCAAAAAAAGTCACTCAAATTCTATCTGAAAAAAATCCAAAAAACACTGTGAACTTTATTGAAAACGAAAAGCAATATCTCGCAAAATTAGACACATTAGAAAATAATATGAGGGCAATTATTAAAGATCTTCCTGTTGAAAAAAGAATCTTAGTTACTGCACATGATGCTTTTAATTATTTTGGCAAAAACTACGGTTTTGAAGTTGTAGGACTACAAGGGTTGTCAACAGCAACTGAAGCGGGAGTTAAAGATGTTCAAAAATTAGCAGCATTTATTATTGAAAAAAAAGTGAAAGCCATCTTTGTAGAAAGTTCAGTTCCTAAACGTACAATAGAAGCTTTAGAAGCAGCTGTAAAATCCAAAGGTCATGATGTAAAAATTGGTGGAACTTTATTTTCCGATGCTTTGGGAAATGCAGGAACTATTGAAGGAACGTATATTGGAATGTTTGAATACAACGTGAATACAATTGTTAACGCTCTTAAATAATGGGAAATAAAATAGCCGTAAAAGTAGATGATTTAACTGTAGCATATAACTACAAACCTGTACTTTGGGATATTGATCTTGAAATTCCAGAAGGTGTATTGATGGCTATTGTAGGTCCTAATGGTGCTGGAAAATCAACATTGATAAAGTCTATTTTAGGAATCTTAAATCCGATTGCAGGTAGTGTCAGTATTTATGGAAAGCCTTATGAAAAGCAACGTTCTTTAGTTGCCTATGTTCCACAAAAAGGAAGTGTAGATTGGGATTTCCCAACAACGGCTTTAGATGTTGTAATGATGGGAACTTATGGGAGTTTGGGTTGGATAAAACGTCCAAGGCAAAAAGAAAAAAAAGCCGCATTAGAAGCACTTGAAAAAGTAGGAATGCTTTCTTTTAAAAATAGGCAAATAAGCCAACTTTCTGGAGGACAACAACAACGTATATTCTTGGCTAGAGCTTTGGTGCAAAATGCATCCATCTATTTTATGGACGAACCATTTCAAGGTGTAGATGCAACAACTGAAATAGCAATTATTAATATTTTAAAAGAATTAAGAAAGGCTGGAAAAACAGTAATTGTTGTACATCACGATTTGCAAACAGTTCCTGAATATTTTGACTGGGTTACCTTTTTAAATGTAAAAAAGATTGCAACAGGACCTGTAAAAGACATCTTTAATGATGATAATTTGACAAAAACTTATGGTATTAATTATAAAGTAAGTATTCAGAAATAATGGATATTCAAGAGTATTTTTCTTTAGTTTTCAGTGACTACACGCTACGCACCATCACAATTGGAACAGCAACTCTAGGTGCTGTAACAGGAATGTTGGGTAGTTTTGCAGTGCTCAGAAAACAGAGTTTATTAGGTGATGCAATTTCACATGCTGCTTTACCTGGAATTGCAATTGCATTTCTAATTACTGGAGCAAAAGACAGTAACACCTTATTATTAGGAGCATTAATTAGTGGACTTATTGGAACATTTTGGATACGTGGAATTATTTCAAAAACACATTTAAAATCTGATACAGCTTTAGGGTTAATATTATCGTTATTTTTTGGATTTGGGATGCTACTCTTAACATTTATCCAAAAACAACCAAATGCAAATCAAGCAGGATTAGATAAATATTTATTTGGACAAGCTGCAACATTGGTTGAAAGTGATGTCTGGCTGATGGCTATTGTAACAGGAATTTGCTTATTTGTTTTACTCCTTTTTTGGAAAGAATTTAAATTATTATTATTCGATGAAGATTACACTAAAACTCTTGGTTTCAATACTAAATTTCTCGACATCTTAATTACAACTTTTATAGTTCTAGCGATTGTTCTTGGGCTTCAAACCGTTGGTGTAGTTCTTATGAGCGCTATGCTTTTAGCTCCTGCTGCTGCTGCACGACAATGGACAAATAGTTTGAGTGTAATGGTAGTTTTAGCAGCAATTTTTGGAGCGTTTTCTGGTGTTATTGGAACAGCAATTAGCGCGAGTCAAAACAATCTTTCTACAGGACCAGTTATTGTGCTTGTTGCTTCAGTATTTGTGATGTTTTCGTTTATATTTTCACCAAGTCGAGGGCTTTTGTTTAAACAAATTCGGTTTATAAAAAACCGTCGTGATTTAAAATTGTATAAAACATTATCCTTTATGTATAATATTGCCGAAACTCATGATGATATTACACATCCACATGCTGTTAAAATTTTAAATAATTTTCATGGATATACCAAAGGAACACTTCAAAAATTAGTTGATAAAAATTATGTGATTCTTCAAGAAAATATGTGGAGTCTCACTGAAGATGGATTTAAGACAGCTTCTAATTTATATAATCAAACAGATAATGAATAGTGCTCAAATAGAAATACAACTTATCGCAAGTGTGGTCGCTATCGCTTGTGCAATCCCAGGAACTTTTTTGGTACTCCGTAAAATGGCTATGATAAGTGACGCTATAAGTCATTCTATATTGCCTGGAATAGTAATTGGATTTTTTATCACACACGATTTAAACTCTCCCTTACTAATTTTATTGGCAGCATTAACGGGAATTATAACTGTTATTCTTGTAGAATATATTCAAAAAACGGGATTGGTAAAAGAAGATACAGCCATTGGATTGGTTTTTCCTGCATTATTTAGTATTGGTGTGATATTAATTGCTAAAAACGCCAACGATGTTCATCTCGATGTAGATGCTGTTTTGTTAGGAGAATTAGCTTTCGCTCCTTTTGATAGGCTGTTAATTGGAGAGGCAGATCTTGGCCCAAAATCACTTTGGGTTATTGGAACTATATTACTAATAACCGTTACTTTATTAATAGCCTTTTTTAAAGAACTAAAAGTGAGTACTTTTGATAAAGGGCTTGCTGCTTCTTTAGGGTTTTCACCAGCAATTATTCACTATGGATTAATGTCTGTTGCATCAGTTACAACAGTTGGTGCTTTTGATGCTGTTGGCGCTATTTTGGTAGTTGCATTGATGATTGCACCTGCCGCAACTGCCTATTTATTGACAACAGACTTAAAGAAAATGCTACTATTAGCCATAAGTTTTGGGGTTTTTGGCGCAATAAGCGGTTATTGGTTTGCTCATTGGCTGGACGCTTCAATTTCAGGTTCCATAACCACTATGCTTGGTTTACTCTTTTTAGTTGTTTATTTATTTGCTCCTAATAAAGGATTCGTTTCGGTGATGTATAGAGAAAAACAACAACGAATAGAAGTGTCTTTATTGACGTTTCTACTACATTTAAAAAACCACTCAGAAGAAAGTGAACGTCATGTAAATCATTTGAATGAACACATTAATTGGCAAAAAGTGCGATCAAAGGTTGTGTTGGAATTAGCACTAAAAAACAATATGATTCATATTGATAATGATATCATTTCACTTACTGATAAAGGAGACAAATTTACTACTCAAGCAATTGATTATATTATCACAAATGAAGATGCTCAAATTGAGCATATGAAAGATGATTTCTTTTTATTCAGAGGGTAGAACTTAATGACAACCACAACTATCATTTCCACAAGATTTTGTGGTTTTTTTTGGTTTATAAAAATACTTTTTTACAAGAAAAAAAACAGCCAGTAAAACTGCAATGTAAACTAATATTTCTTGAGTATTTATCATAAACTATAAGTCGTATTTTTCTTTCTTAATTACAAATTTATTTCAAAAGTTGAAAAGAAATCAATGCCGTAATATATGCAATTGCAGTCATTCCAAACAATTGTATCATTGGCCATTTCCAACTATTTGTTTCTTTTTTTACAATCGCTAATGTTGCCATACACTGCATTGCAAAAGCATAAAACAATAAGAGTGATATTCCACTTGCTAGTGTAAATACTTTTTTACCGTTCGGATAAACTTCAGCAGCCATTTTTTGTTTGATTGTTTCTTCTTCTTCACCAGCACTACCTACACTATAAATTGTTGCTAAAGTCCCAACAAATACTTCTCGTGCAGCAAATGAAGTCACTAAAGCAATACCTATTTTCCAATCATAACCTAAAGGTCTTATTATTGGCTCAATCGTTTTACCAACAATACCAATATAAGAATGCTCTAATTTATAAGATGCAATCTTATCGTCCAATTCTAGACTGCTTATTTCCTGATTTACAACTTCTGTCTTTACTATATTTTCGGCATTATTGAATTTTTCTCCTGGACCATAAGAAGCCAAAAACCACAATACAATTGAAATTGCTAAAATTATTTTACCTGCATCAACAAGGAACGCTTTTGTCTTTTCAAAAACATTGATAAATACATTTTTAAACATCGGTAACTTGTAATTAGGCATTTCAATAACAAAGTAAGATTTGCTTTTAATCTTCAAAACTTTATTTAAAATGTATGCCGAAATAATCGCTGCTGCAAAACCTAACAGATATAAAAACATCAATGTCAATCCTTGCGCATTAAAAACTCCTAGTATACGCTGATCTGGAATTACCAACGCAATTAAAATTGCATACACAGGTAATCTCGCGGAACACGTTGTAAAAGGTGTCACCAATATCGTTATCAATCTTTCTTTCCAACTCTCAATATTTCTTGTTGCCATGATGGCTGGAATCGCACAGGCAGTACCAGAAATAAGAGGCACAATACTTTTTCCGCTCAATCCGAAACGCCTCATGATTCTATCCATTAAAAACACAACACGACTCATATAACCACTTTCTTCTAAGACTGAAATGAATAAAAACAAGAAGGCTATCTGAGGAATAAATATCACAATACCACCAAGTCCTGCAATAATTCCATTTACCAATAAATCGGTAAAAACTCCTGCTGGAAACGTATTTCTTACCCAGTCTCCAAGCGATGCAAATGAACTGTCAATAAAATCCATTGGTACTCTACTCCAATCAAAAATTGCTTGAAATATCAATAATAAAATTCCAAAGAAAATCACATAACCGAATACTTTGTGAGTTAATATCCTATCCAATATACTTCGTAGATCTCTAGCTTTAGATTTATCAACTAAATATCCTTTTTTAAGTGTATCGTTGATAAACTTATAACGAACTATGGTCTCTTTCTGCTGGAGCTTTTTTAATTCCGAATTGGTTTTAGTAGCAAACGAAAAAGACGTTGCATCCTCCATTGGCTTTTTATCAACCTTACCAAAATTTACATCTTGCGTAATTACCAACCATAACTTATATAATGATTGATTGGGAAATGCTTTTTTAAGCCTGTCAAAATATTCAACATCAATTTTTGAAGTATCTAGACAAGCATCTGAAGAAATATTTTTATAGTCTTGTAATAAGGTTTTAATGCCTTCAATTCCATCTTTGGTACGAGAACTCACTAAGGCTATCTTGGTGTTTAATTCCTTTTCTAAAACAGGAATATCAATTGAGATTCCTTTCCTTTTCATCCTATCAGACATGTTGATGACTAGTATTGTAGGAATTTCTAATTCTTTAATCTGAGTGAATAAAAGTAGGTTTCTCTTTAAGTTTTCTACATCGGAAACTACAATTGCAACATCTGGAAAATCTTCATCATTCTTATTCATCAACAACTCAATCACAATACTTTCATCAAGAGATGATGCATTCAAACTATAAGTTCCGGGAAGATCAATAATTTTTGCCTTGTGATGCCTTGTAAGTTTACAGTACCCAATTTTTTTTTCAACTGTAATTCCAGGGTAATTACCTACCTGCTGATTCAATCCAGTAAGATGATTAAATACAGATGTTTTCCCGGTATTAGGATTTCCAATTAAGGCAACTTTTAGCATGTCAACACTCATAATTGAATCTGATTAACTTACTTTTTTAATTGAAATATGAACAGCTGTTTCTTTTCGAATGGCTACAAAACTATCATTAATATTGATATAAAGAGGGTCGTGAAAGGGTGCATATTGAACCAATTCAACTATATTTCCAGGCAAGCAACCCATTTCTATAAGTTTTAACGGAATTACGTCAATATCAAACTCTTGAATAATTCCTTTTTCCCCTTTTTTCAAAGTTGCAATCGTGTGCATTTAAAAGTATTTTTTAAGTAGAAGGCAAATATACTAAATTAGAATCATTCTAATTAGCAGAATTGCTAGTTCTTAAGATATTCTTTTTGTAAGGTTTTAATATCAGTAATCAATCTATCCATCTCTTCATCCTGAGTTCCATCATAATAGCCACGAATCTGACGTTTCTTATCTACCAAAATAAAATTTTCTGTATGAATAAAATCTTGAACTCCTCCATCACCTTCATCAACAACTGCAAAATAACTTTTCCTAGCCAACTCATAAATATGCTTTTTATCACCAGTAGTTACATTCCATTTCACATCAACAACACCTTTTCTATCAGCATAATCTCTTAAGACGGTAACACTATCAATTTCTGGAGTTACAGAATGTGAAAGTAGCATCACACTATCGTCTTCATTAAATTCTTTCTGAATTTTCGCCATATTGTGCGTCATTATTGGGCAAATAGTCTGACAAGTTGTGAAGAAAAAATCTGAAACATAAATTTTATCTTTATAATCTTCTTGCGTGATCACTTTTCCATTTTGATTGATCAATGAAAAATCTCTAATTTTATGGTTGCTGCTTATATGCAATAACGATTGATCTACCAATCTTGGGTTTACATCTACGGGATTAAAAACTGGCAATCTTTTTTCTGGCTTTAATATTGAATAGATTGCGCTGATCATAAACACCGAAAAAACAAGCATTATAATTGTTAATGGCAATGATTTTTTAAAAAAACGGAAGTTCATTATTTCGAATATATTTTTGACAAAATTACAACATCAGCAGAGTAAAAATGATATTCATTAATAAAAGTTTGTTAAAAAGAGTAGCAACTTCTAATTACAGTTTCAAAACTCTTATTAAAATGGTACATTTGTCAGATTTTAAGTATAGAAGACAAATTATATGGAAATATTAATAAAAGCATCACAATTTTTACTGAGTTTATCACTTCTAATTGTTTTACACGAGTTTGGTCATTATTTACCAGCAAAATTATTTAAAACAAGAGTAGAAAAATTCTACTTGTTTTTTGATGCTTGGGGAAAGAAATTATTTAGTTTTACCAAAGGTGGAACTGAGTATGGAATAGGTTGGTTACCACTTGGTGGATATGTAAAAATATCAGGAATGATTGATGAAAGTATGGATACAGAGCAGATGAAACAGCCTGCTCAACCATGGGAATTCAGATCTAAACCTGCATGGCAACGATTGATTATCATGCTTGGTGGAGTGATTGTAAATTTCATTTTAGGGTTTTTAATTTATATTATGATCTTCAATGTATGGGGAGAAAACTATGTAAAGAGTGATGATGTAAAGTACGGAATGGGTGTTTCTAAAACCTTAGAGAATTATGGTTTTCAGCAAGGAGACAAACTTTTAAAGGTGAATGGCGAATTGCTTGAAAACGCATTGGATATAAATCAAATGCTTTTATTAAGAGGTGTTACACGTGTTGATGTTCAGCATCAAGATGGTTCCTCTGAGTTGATTCAACTTCCTGAAGATATTGATATGGAACTGTTCCAAGCAGTAGGAATGGATGCTATGACGCCACGATTTCCGTTTGTTTTAGACTCTGTTTCAGAAGGTTCTACTTCAGCTATGGCTGGATTGTTAAAAACTGATAAAATTATCGCGGTTAACGAAATTCCCGTGAATTATTGGTCAGATGTAACTTATGGAATTCAAAATTCTGAAGAGTCAGCGATTATTAAAATAGAAAGAGATGGAGAAGTGCTAGATTTAAATATTGCGCTTGGAGAAAAAGGAAAAATAGGGATTAAGCCTAAATTAACTGATAAAGATTATATCACGATGAGTCATCGTGAATTTACAATTGGAGAGAGTATTCCTAAGGGTGTCTCTGAGGCGTACTGGAAATTACATGATATTGTTGTCCAATTTAAATTTGTTTTCACTTCCAAAGGCGCTTCAAGTCTTGGTGGATTTATTTCTATTGGAAATATTTTTCCTGCTACATGGAGTTGGCCAGCATTCTGGAGTATCACTGCCTTTTTATCGTTGATGCTTGGTTTTATGAATTTATTACCTATTCCTGCCTTGGATGGAGGACATGTGGTGTTTACATTATGGGAAATGATTACTAGAAAAAAACCGAGTGATAAATTTTTAGAATACGCACAAGTTGCTGGATTCATTTTACTGATTGGACTACTATTATTCGCAAATGGTAATGATGTCTATAAATGGCTTACAGGACAGTTATAAACTAATATAACTAACTAAAAAAGGGATTTATCAAAATGATAAATCCCTTTTTTTATTCTCTGATATTGTTTCTCGCTGTTAATAGAGAGTCATCATATAAAATAACTTTAATTACCCTTAGGCTTATCTTCTTTAACCTCCACAGCATCTTCTTTCTTAACATCTTTCCCTTTTAAATATTCAGGTAAATCCATTCCTGCCATATTAAACACTTCTTATAATGGTGGAACTGCTTTATACATTCCTGAAATAAAATTAGATATTGGTGATTTACCATGTCTTCCACCACCATTTCCCCAAACAGTTATTTTATCTATCCTAATATTTTTAATCGCTTCAGCTTGAGTTTTTACCAATTCAGGTAATTTATCTACAATTAAAAGTAAAACAGCATCTTTAGAATTATTTCCGGTAGCTTTCACTATTTGATCTAAACCTGCGACTTATTTGGTTAATACTTCATATAGACCTTGTGCTTCTGCCTGGGCTTTAAATAAGGTTGCATCTGCTTCACCTTTTGCAATTCTTCGAATATTTTCTGCTTGTGCTTCTGCATCAATTTCTACTTTTATTTTATCAATAAGGAAGAAACTATGATTTCATAGCAATCACTATTTCTAATTATATGTAGCAAAAAAAGTTGTTTTGTTACAAAACAAAAAGAAAAATTCGAGTTGTTTTTATATTCTGTAAAGTTTTAACGAAACTGTTATTAACTTCGCTGAATCTAAAGATTTATCTACGAAGGCAGGAATCTAGTCCAAATTTGGTTTGAGATTACTTCTTTAAATATTATGGATTACTGCATTCGCAGAAATGACAAAACACCTATTTTACTCTATACCTTAACCCAAATAAGATGTTACTTGGAGGCATTGGTACAAAACCAGATTCTATATAATCTGCATCAAAAATATTGCTTGCTGTAACTGTAAAACTGAATTTATTAATATCAACTATTACTGAAGCATCCCACACATTATAACTTGTTCCTACTGTACGCTCTGCATGCTTATAAATAATATTTTGTCGTACATTTTTAAAGAATTGAGAACTGAAACGTGTTATAAACTGATGTTTTAAGGTGTTTAATGAATACCTAGACAAATCTTTATTTTGGTCTAAAATATCATCACTTAAATAAGAATATCCGAAGACTAGTGTTTGATTAAAACTCTTTGCTTTAAAACTATACGTTCCATCAAATTCAAATCCTTTTGTAGTTACCTCAGCAATATTTGTTGCTGTAAAAACACTCTCAATTGTATCTGGTCGTATATAATCAATTAGTTTTTTAGAGTTTCGGTTAAACAATGCAATTGTTGCCGAAAAATTTGCTTTGTTATATTTAAAACCTATTTCTTGTGCGAATGCTTCTTCTGGCTCTAAGTCTTCTTTTCCGGCTGTTACTGGATCATTATAAAATAAATCTGTATACGTTGGTATTCTGTAGGTAATTCCTAAGTTTCCATATGCTTTAAAATTTTCTGACAATTTAAAACCAACATCTAAACCTGGAAATGCATGAAATTTAAAATCAGAAAAATAGGTGACTGCAACTCCTGGAGTCACATCAATATTTTCACCGATTTTAAAACGATGTTCCAAAAATAAATTTGCCATCGTTCTATCTCTTTCGCCTAAATTATTACTACTAATAGAAACTCTAGAAACATCCAAACCAAAACCTGTAATCCCAACATTAGAAGTATAAGAAGCATTTACTTCTACACCTATTTTATTGGTAATATGAAGGTTTCTATAAAAACTTGGATCATCTCTTCTTAATAAAAACATGTCTTGACCTCTTTTCCAATAAACTCGAGGTTTTATTTTAAAGTTATCTGTATTAAAAGTGGTAGAGATTCCGATTAAACTACTCTGTGTTTCTTCATATTCATGAAACGTAGCGTTGGTTGTATAAAAATTTTCTGCACCAAATTTCTTGTCAAAAAAAGTCGCAATCATTTCTATCGGTTGCTTGTTCTTATTGAAAATTCCCTTTAAGAAATAATTGTAATTTTTATAATCGGAATTTGGTCGATATCCATCTGAAGTGAGCGCACCAACATGTGCTATAATTGATGAATCTTCAAACTCTTTTCCTACCGTTACAGAACCATTCATTTGACCAAAAGAACCTGTCTCAACATTGGCAGAAGCGGTGTTTTCCAACTTGTTTTTAGTAACGATGTTTATGGCTCCAGTAAATGCGTTTTGCCCAAATACTCTTGCTGCTGGTCCTTTTATAATTTCTATTCGTTCAATCACTTCAATTGGCAAAGCTGCATTCATAGTGTGATGTCCTGTTTGCGAATCATCCATTTTTATACCATCAACTAATAGCAACGTTTGGTCAAAACCTCCTCCTCTAATGTATAAATCTGCTTGGCTTCCCGCAGTCCCTCTTCTCCTAATGTCTACACCTGCAACATTTTGCAGTAGGTCAGCAACATTTGTTGCTGCATTTTGTTGAATTTCATCTGAAGAAATAACAAAAATAGTACGTGAATTTTCTTTGAATGGCAAGTCAATTCTACTTGAAGTAATAACTACAGAATCTAATTGTTCGATTTTTTTTTCCTGCGAAAAAGAGTAACTTGTTAATAATAAGGTCAGTAACCCTATTATTCTTACTTTGATATTCATATCTTATTATTTTAATAACACTGCAAAAATCGTAACTTTCCGGACGATTAAACTAGTCCAGTTTTAAAATGACAGATAGTCCGGTTCATATACTTTTTAAAGAACTAATTGATTTTGATAAATCTATAATTCAACCTGTATATATACAAGTTTCTCAACAAATTATAAATGCGATACAACGTAGACATTTAACCAAAGGGACTGTTCTGCCTGGAACACGTGTATTAGGTCAATTATTAAAAATTCATAGAAATACTGCCGTTGCTATTTACGAAGAGTTGGCATCACAAGGCTGGGTAGAAATAATACCAAATAAAGGCACATTTGTTTTAGAACTAGAACAAAAAACAGCAAAAATAAAAGCCCCTTCACAAAAAATAAATGAAGCGTATACCTATGCTAAAACAGCAGGATTTCCTTTTCAAGAATCTTTTCATTTAGCATCTACTGTTCAGTTAACAAACTCAACGTATACCATTAACGAAGGAAAACCAGATTTACGCTTGCATCCAGTGCATCAATTCAATAGATGGTACAGCGCTGCCATGAAAAGAAAAACGTTGATAAAAAAATGGAACAGACCAAACGAATCTTCCTATTCTTTATTTCAAACGCAACTATGTAATTATTTAAATGTAACTAGAGGTTTTCATATAAGTCCAAATAAACTTATAAGTACGCGTAGTACAGAAATGAGTTTATACATCGTTTCGCAATTATTGATAAAACAAAACGACTTAGTATTAGTAGGGCATTTAAGTAATTATGCTGCTAATATAATTTTTCAGCAAACAGGTGCAACCATAAAAACAATTCCTGTAGATAATGAAGGTTTAAATATTGAATACATAAAAAAGCATTTTGTAAAAGGAAGTATTCGATGTATCTATATATGTGCTCACAGAGATTATCCAACACTAGTAACTTTAAGTGCAGGACGTCGTTTGGATTTGTTACAACTTGCTAAAGAATACGGATTTGCAATTATTGAAGATGATTACGATTACGATTTTCAGTTTGATGGTTCTGCAATGTTACCAATGGCTAGTTCAGACGCCAATGGAATGGTTATTTATTTAGGAAAACTTGGCCAATCTTTATTTCCAAGTTTTCAAACAGGATTTGTGGTAGCACCAGAAAATCTAATCTCGGAAGCAAATAATTATTTACAATTGCTAGACAGACAAGGTGATTTAATTCAAGAACAAATGCTGTCGGAATTAATTAATGAAGGTGAAATTTATCGCCTCATGAAAAAAAATGTTGTCACCTATAAACAAAGAAGAGATTGTTTATGCAAACTACTTACTAAATTTTTTTCAGAAATAGCACAATGGAAAACACCTTCTGGTGGATTGGCTATTTGGTTACAATTTCAAGTTAAAATATCTTTAGTAAAACTAGCCGAGGAGGCGAAAAAAAACGATTTATTTCTACCAAAAACTATTCTCTATCAGGATAAAAACACCTGTGCTATTCGTTTTGGTTTTGGTCACTTAAATGAAGAAGAAATAGAACTTGTAATCAAAAAATTAAAAAGTGCTTACAATAAAGTATCTATTTTTTGATCAACTATATATCCCCTCAATATGGCTATAATCGTAAATCTTGATGTAATGTTGGCCAAACGCAAAATGAAAAGTAAAGACTTAGCAGAAATTGTTGGTATTACCACTGCCAATCTCTCAATTTTAAAATCTGGAAAAGCAAAAGCTATTCGTTTTTCAACGTTAGAGGCTGTCTGTAAAGCATTGGACTGTCAGCCTTCAGATATTTTAGAATATGCTGAAGATTAATTGATTTTCATTTACCTTTACTAACATGTTTGCCCTTGTAGATTGTAATAATTTTTACGCATCCTGTGAGCGTGTTTTTAAGCCGCAATTGCGTAATAAACCTATCGCCATATTATCTAATAATGATGGTTGTGTAATTGCGCGTAGTGATGAAGCAAAAGCAATTGGATTACCTATGGGAGCGCCTGCATTTAAGTATAAATCCTTTTTTAAGGCCAACGATGTTACTGTCTTTTCTTCTAATTATCCACTATATGGAGATATGAGTGATCGTGTCATTTCTATTTTAAAACAGTTTACTCCAGATGTTGAACCTTATAGTATTGATGAAGCGTTTTTAGAGTTCAAAGGGTTTGATAATTATGACATGCAATCGTATGGAGAAAAAATACAGAAACGTATACTTAAATGGACTGGAATACCAACAAGTGTAGGCATCGCTCCAACCAAGGCATTGTCAAAAGTTGCAAATAAAATTGCTAGAAAGTTTCCAAGAGAGACAAATAATGTGTTTATAATCCGTACAGATAAGCAGCGTATAAAAGCATTAAAATGGACTAAAATTGAATCGGTTTGGGGAATTGGAAGACGCTTGTCTCTCCGTTTAAAATCTCAAGGTGTTACAACTGCTTATGATTTTTCATTGCTTTCAGATACTTGGGTTTTAAAAAACTTTTCTATTACTGAATTGAAACTTAAAAAAGATTTAGAAGGGAAGCCTACACTAAAACTTGAAGACACTACAAAATCAAAAAAATCAATTGCGACGACACGAAGTTTTGAAACTACTTATTCTGACATAGATAATATCAAAGAACGCATCTCAACATTTGCTGTGAATTGTGCAGAAAAACTAAGAAAGCAAGAATCTTCTTGTAATTTTATCATTGTATTACTGAGCAGTGATAGACATAAAAAAGACATGGAACAACATCGAGAATCTATTCATATTGCATTGCCATACCCAACAAATTCCTCATTAATCATTTCTAAATATGCTGTAAAGGCGGTGGCTTCTATTTTTAAAAAAGGAATAAAATATAAGCGCGCAGGAATAATTGTAACAGGTTTAGTCCCTACAGACAATCACCAATTAAACTTTTTTGAGGCTCAAAATCCAAAACACACACGCTTAATGAAGGCTATTGACAATTTAAACAGTAAATTAGGTGATTATAAAATTAAACTAGGAAATCAAGATTTAGAGCGTACTTGGAAAATGCGTCAAGAACATTTATCACCAAGATATACAACACAGATCAATGAACTTTTAATCGTAAAATAATGATGACAAACTCACAAACCCTAACATTTTTCTCTTCAGAAGTTCATGAAAATTCTGGAGCAGCTTTTGTCGATATTGGTATCTCAGCAGGTTTTCCATCTCCTGCAGAAGATTTTGTTCAAGAACGTGTTAGTTTAGATAAGATACTTATTAAAAACCAAGAAGCAACATTTTTTGCACGTGTGAGTGGACAATCTATGATTGATGCGGGAATTAATGATAAAGATTTACTAGTCATTGATAGAAGCTTAGAACCTATAAATAATAAAATTGCTGTCTGTTTTATAGATGGTGAGTTTACCGTTAAAAGATTGCGTGTTGATGGGACCAAAGTATGGTTGAAACCTGAAAATCCCGATTATCCGATTATAGAAATTACAGAAGAAAACGACTTTTTGATTTGGGGAGTAGTAACCAATGTGATTAAAAGTGTCTAGCAATACGAAGTAAATTTTAAAATGATTACCTATAAAAGAGCAAAAACCGACGAGGAATTACTACAAATATTAAAACTTCAACAGGCGAATTTTTCTTCCTCCATCTCCGAAGAAGAAAAAACAAAAGAAGGCTTTGTAACTGTTCAGCATGATTTTGATATCTTAAAATCAATGAATGAAAAGTGCCAACATATTATTGCAATTCATGATCATAAAGTTATTGGGTATGCACTGTCAATGGTAAAAGAATTACAAGAAAAAATTGAAGTCTTAAAACCTATGTTTCAAGAAATTGAAAAACATATAGAAAATCAAAGTTCTTATCTAATTATGGGACAAATATGTGTTGATAAGGAATTTCGAAAAAAAGGAGTTTTTAAAGGTATGTATGCTTTTATGAGGCAAGAATTACATCAACAATATGACTTACTGATTACAGAAATAGACAGTAGTAATAAAAGATCTATAGACGCTCACTATGCTGTTGGGTTTAAACAATTACACACATATTACGCCAATAATCAAGATTGGGAAATCGTTGTTTGGGATTGGGCATAAAAAAACTCCAAGTAGAAATACTTGGAGTTTTAAATTTTATAGAAAATAATACCTCTTAGTCTGCTAAGATAATTACTCTGTTATCTCTCATTTCAATGGTTCCACCAGCAATAGATAAAGTATATACTTCATCAACTTTAGTAAATTTATCTTGAAAATCTTCATCAATAACGATAGCGCTACCGTTAATTTTAATGGTTCCATTTGCCAATAAAGAAACAATAGGCGCGTGATTGTTCAACATCTGAAACTCACCATTTATTCCTGGTACTGAAACAGAATCTACATTAGAATTAAATATAACTGCTTCTGGTGTTACGATTTCTAATAACATACTTACTATTTAAGATTATATTTCTGCTAACATTTTCTCCCCAGCATCAATTGCATCTTGAATCGATCCTCTTAAGTTAAATGCTGCTTCAGGATATTTATCTAATTCACCATCCATAATCATATTAAATCCTTTGATAGTGTCTTTAATATCTACTAATACTCCTGGTATTCCAGTAAATTGCTCAGCAACGTGGAAAGGTTGAGATAAGAAACGTTGTACACGTCTTGCACGGTGAACGTACAATTTATCTTCTTCAGATAATTCTTCCATACCTAGAATCGCAATAATATCTTGTAATTCTTTATAACGCTGTAATAATTCTTTTACATTTTGAGCAGTATTATAGTGCTCATCACCTAAGATGTCAGCCGTTAAAATTCTTGAAGTAGAATCCAATGGATCTACTGCAGGGTAAATTCCTAATTCTGCAATCTTACGAGACAATACTGTTGTTGCATCTAAATGCGCAAACGTTGTTGCTGGTGCTGGATCCGTTAAATCATCTGCAGGTACGTAAACCGCTTGTACAGATGTAATAGAACCATTCTTAGTAGATGTAATACGTTCTTGCATTGCACCCATTTCAGTTGCTAGTGTTGGTTGGTAACCTACTGCTGAAGGCATACGCCCTAATAGTGCAGATACCTCAGATCCTGCTTGTGTAAAACGGAAGATATTATCAACAAAGAAAAGCACATCTTTTCCTTGACCTTCTCCTGCTCCATCACGGAAATACTCAGCAATTGATAACCCAGATAATGCAACACGTGCACGTGCTCCAGGGGGCTCATTCATTTGTCCAAAAACAAATGTTGCTTTTGAGTCTCTCATTCCTTTTTTATCAACTTTAGATAAATCCCATCCTCCATCTTCCATAGAGTGCATAAAGTCATCACCATACTTGATAATTCCTGACTCTAGCATCTCTCTTAAAAGATCATTTCCTTCACGAGTTCTTTCTCCTACACCTGCGAATACAGATAATCCACCGTGACCTTTTGCTATATTGTTAATTAATTCTTGAATCAATACTGTTTTACCTACTCCTGCTCCACCAAACAATCCAATCTTTCCACCTTTTGCATAAGGCTCAATTAAATCAATCACTTTAATTCCTGTAAATAAAACTTCTGTTGAAGTCGTTAAGTCTTCAAATTTTGGTGCTTGACGGTGAATAGGAAGTCCATCTTTACCTGCTTTAGGTAAATCTCCTAATCCATCAATTGCATTACCAATTACATTAAAAAGTCTTCCGTAAATATCTTTACCGATTGGCATTTGAATTGGCGCTCCAGTTGATACTGCTTCTACACCTCTACTTAAACCATCTGTTGAATCCATTGAAATTGTACGAACTGTATTTTCTCCAACATGAGATTGTACTTCCAACACAAGTATTGAACCGTCTTTTTTAATGATTTCTAATGAATCGTAAATCTGTGGAAGTTCAGAACCTGATGCAAACTCTACATCGATAACTGGACCTATAATTTGTGCTACTTTACCTGTAATTTTAGCCATTGACTTAACTCTTTAATATTAGCTTTTAACGTATTGAGATTACTCTC
>JAWUWX010000052.1:0-7413 GCA_034111625.1 Flavobacteriaceae bacterium
AAGCGCCAACAATTGCATCTCTTACTTTATCATACACAGATTCATGAATAATTAATCTTCTTGTAGATGTACAACGTTGTCCACCGGTTCCGACAGCACCGAACACGGCTCCAGGAACTACTACTTTTAAATCTGCAGTAGGCGTAATAATAATAGCATTGTTTCCTCCTAATTCTAATAATGACTTTCCAAAACGTTCTGCAACTGTTGCACCAACAATTCTTCCCATTCTTGTAGATCCAGTAGCAGATACTAAAGGAATTCTTGAATCCTTTGTCATCATTTCACCAACTTTATAATCTCCGTTAATAATAGAAGAAATACCTTCTGGCAAATTATTTTCTTTTAAAATTTCTGCAATAATATTTTGACATGCTACTGAACATAAAGGAGCTTTTTCAGAACCTTTCCATACACATACGTCACCGCAAATCCAAGCCAAAGAGGTGTTCCAAGCCCAAACTGCCACTGGAAAGTTAAATGCAGAGATGATACCAACAACACCAATTGGGTGCCATTGCTCTCTCATTACGTGTCCTGGACGTTCAGAAGGAATTGTTTGACCGTTTAATTGTCTTGATAAACCAACTGCGAAATCACAGATATCTATCATTTCTTGAACCTCTCCGTAACCTTCTTGTAAAGATTTACCCATTTCATAAGAAACTAATTTTCCTAAAGGTTCTTTTAAATCTCTTAGTTTGTTTCCAAATTGACGTACAATTTCTCCTCTTTGTGGAGCGGGCATATGTCTGAATGATTTAAATGCAGCGGTTGCTGTAGTCATCACTCTTTCATAATCTTCTTTTGAAGTTGTCTTTACTTTTCCAATTAATTTCCCATCAACTGGCGAGTAAGATTCTATAATTTCTCCGTTAGAAAAATTATTTGAACCTGTGGAAGTCCCTTCGTTTATGTCTTTTAAGCCTAATTTTTTTAGAGCCTCTTGTATTCCAAAATCTGTTGCAACTGCTGGCATATGCTATAGAATTAATGTATTAATAATTTAACGCCAAAGATACAATTAATTAGTCAAAATAAAGGGCTAATTTTTATAGATATACTATTATAAAGATTCTTTTTTATCGCTTCAAAGTAAAATGTCCTACGTGACGTTGATCTTCAATTATAACAACATACCAATAATCTGTACTTGGTAAAGGATTGTTATTATACATACCATCCCAAGAGAAAGATGTGTTTACCGCTCTTTTTAAAATTTTCCCAAAACGATTGTAAATAGAAACTTCATAAGTAGCGTAATTTTCAATTCCCTTTATAATAAAAGTATCGTTTACACCATCATTATTTGGAGTGAAAAATTGAGGTATGTAAAAAAGGTGATACTCAATTGTAATAAAGTCATTACAATTTTTCGCTTTTATATATATAGTATATAATCCCCCTTCAACATTATAAAAAACATTGTCAGATTGAAATATAATTCCATCTAAAGAATATAGAAAGTCCCCAATATTTGAAGTAATTATAACAATAGAGTTACCGTCTGAAGAAATAGTTTCAATTATTGGTTGCTCACCAATTATTTCCCAAACACAAGTTGATGTATTAAATGTTGCAGTTTCCCAACATTCTAATCCAGTTGGTTGAGTTGGTTGAGTACCTGTAGTTTCCCACGAACAAGTTGTACTGTTGAAAGATGTTGTTTCCCAACATTCTAATCCAGTTGGTTGCGTTGGTTGAGTACCTGTAACTTCCCAAGCACAAGATGTATTATTAAATGTTGTAGTTTCCCAACATTCTAATGTCGGTTGTGCTGGTTGTACCCCTGTAACGTCCCAAGCACAAGTTATGTTGTTAAAGGATGCGGTTTCATAACAGGCAGTTGCTGGTTGCACTGGTTGTGTGCCAGTAACATCCCATAAGCAAGTTGCGTTGTTTGCTGTTGCGGTTTCCCAACACTCTACTGTAGGAGCAACGGAAATTGGTTCAACAGTTAATTGAAAAATATCTGAAGTAACATTGCATAAAGCATTGTTAAGATTTGAAGCAGTTTCTCCAACTTTTGCCCTATAAAAACTACTTGTAGTTATTCCAGAAATAGAAATAGTTTGTAAATTTTCACCTGGAATATCTGTCCAATTAATCTCGTCTGTACTTTTTTGCCATTGATAAAAGTGGGTGCTAAACACAGAATTATCAGGCGTTATAGTTAATGTTTGAGAGAAAGGAGTATTAGTACTACAAATCGTAATACTACTATTATTTACTTGATCACTAATAGAAATAAAGTCACCACAACTTTTAAAAACAATATCATCTATTGCTAAATCATTTCCACATCCACCACTTCCATTATTTATCATTTTTAAAATAACCGAAGTTTGGGCTATTGACGTTTTAAAAACAAGAGCATATTCTTCCCAATTTGGAGTATTGCTGCCAAAGATATCTCCAGTATCACCAAATGCTAGCCTAACAGAATTTGTGTTATCCCAAATTTCAAACCTAACATTTATTGGGATTCCTGAACCTCCACAGCTAGAAGCCGGCAGTAAATTTATTAGCCAAGATGAGAATTCATAAGTAGTTGTTTCGCAAAGACCAGAAATAGTGGTTCTATAAAATTCTCCAGCTGTAAAATCTGCATTAACAATTAAGCACCTTCCATTAGTGTCTCCAGGTGTATGGTCACTTGGTAAATTCCACCCATAAGCAAAAGTATTAGGACCAACTGTATATTCTCCATCTTGTGGCCCATTAGAACCTACAAAATCATAATTAGTTGTTCCTGTTGGCAAAGCAGGACCATAGCTTGTTCCTGTTCCAAAATCTTCTGTAAAAATTGGATCTCCAGAATTTCCGTTACAGAAACCTAATTGAGCTAGCACTGTTTCCGAAGAAGAGAAAACACAAAACAGCACGACAAAATTAAGAGTAAAGAAGTGTTTTTTCATGTTTAAAACTTATAATAATCAAATCAATATTACCCCTATTAATTTAAAGCCCCAATTTTTAAACCAATAAAAGCAGAGGTGTATAGTTTTTGTATGGGTAATTAACATTATTGAAGACAATAAAAAGAAAAATCCGCCTATTATATATAGACGGATTTTTAACGTTTGGTAACCAGCCAAACTAACCAACTAACTAAAACCGATAATTCAGACCTGTATAAACCCCTATTACGTATGGTTTAAAGTTTCCTGAATTGCTAGAAAATGTATTTGTTTGAATTTTAACCATTGGAGAAAGGTTAAAAAATAATTGTTTGTTTATTTCATAGTCAACATCAAAGCCTAAGTTCCCACTGAAGTTGACATCATTTAAATTATTTGCTTCACCTATTTTAGCAGACATGTTACCAGTTTCATAAGAAATAGTATTCTTATTGAGGAATAAAGTACTAAACCCTCCTACTAGATTTAAACCAACTTTTCCATTTGTCAGGTTGTATTTTAGTTCTAATGGAACTTCAATATATCCAAACTCTTGGCTTAAAGAGCCTCCTGTCGAATTGCTCCTTTCAATTTCTTTTAATAATGAAGGAAAACTGCTGTTCTGTGTGCTGTTTATACTCATAGAATTTGCAATAGGCTCGTAATTGATCGCGCTTAAGAGGTTTGGACTTAAACTTGAATTGACAAAAACATTATTGGTGTGTGAAGTCACATTTATAATGTTAACTCCAGATTGCAAGCTTAATTTTTTATTTAGTTGGTAACCAATTTTTATACCATATGATAAGGAATTATCAATTTGATTATCATTAGAAATTAAAGATTGGTCTATTAAAGAACTTTCGGACGTGAAAGAACTTAAAGATACTGAGCCAGCAATTGTTGCGATGGTCCATTTTTTAGTAGCATCTTGCTCTTCTTCATTTTTAAGAACATCTTCAGTGTCCTCTAAAGAACTATCAATATCATTTTTATTTTCTAAAATTTCAGCAATTTCAGTTGATTGTTTTTCAACAATCTCTTTCTCAATTAACTCTTCAAGTGTTTCACCTTCTGTATTGATTCCTTCTTTAACAATAGTAATTAGAGATTCTATTTTTGATTTTAATTCAGAACCATTATCTGTTTTTTTAGAGCTTAAAGGAGTGTTTTTTACCACTCTGTTTTTTTGGAGATCAACCAATACTACTTTGTTATTTATTTTAGATTCAGAAGTTGTAGAGGAAATTTGATTATTATCATTTATCCCCTTTTCTTCATTTGATTTATTTGTATTCTGTCCTTTTAAAATAAGAGGAATAACATTTTTAATTTTTCCCTTTTCTTGTATCTTGGTATTGACAATTAGAGTTTCATCTAATGGGCTTACTTGGTTATTATTCTCAGGGCTTTCCTCAGAAGGGTTAATTATTGTAGGAATAGTTGTTTTTTCTTGATCAGTCACAATAGTGTCAATCTCATTAATAGCAGCAGGAGTATTGAAATAATTAACTCCAGTAATTGTAAGTAAAAGCAGTATTGCTGCAGCGCATGCTGTTTTAAACCATAATGGAATTAATGGCTTTCTATCAGAATTGTAAATTCCCTTTTCGATATTATCCCAAGCATTTTTTGGTGGCGAAACCTCGAAATCTTTCATTTTTTCTTGAAATAAGCGATCTAAATTTTTATGCGTTTTCATTTAATTTTGTGCTTTGTTTGTGTCAGTTTCTTTTCTGTACTCTTCAAGCGTATTTTTTAATATAACTCTTGCTCGAGATAAATTTGATTTAGATGTTCCGACGGAAATTTCTAGTTTCTTGGAAATTTCTTTATGTGGATAGCCATCTAATACGTAGAGGTTGAATACGGCTCTATATCTATCAGGAAGTTGTTGGATTATTTTTAATAAAAAATCTAAGGATATATCCTCCTCTTCAACTTCTACAGTGATTACATCTGGAATTTCTTCAGGGACAATGGTTAAAATTGTTTTTATTCTGTATTTCTGTAATGCTGTATTAATTATAATTCGTTTCATCCATCCTTCAAATGAACCTTTGTGATTGAATTGACCTATTTTTTTAAAAATCGTTATAAACCCATCTTGTAAATTGTCTTGTGCATCGTTATAATCCCTTGAATACTTAAGGCATAGTGCAAACAGCTTACCTGAAAAGAGTTGGTAAACTTCTGCTTGTGCCTTGCGGTCATGTTGTATACACTTTTTTATGAGTTTTTCTAGACTCATTTATTTAGTTTTTCGTATAGGTTTAATTAATCAATAACAGGAACTTCGACTATTAAATACTGGTCTTCTCCTTGAGAATTTTCTCCTTGCCAAAACTTAAAAACATAATTCTCTTCTTGGCTACATAAGACCGAAAAAGTATGTTCTTGCTCAATTAAGGCTTGGGTACATATTTCGTCGTTATTTAAGATAGAATTTACAGCGATGATCCTTGAACTCTCATCATAATCATAATAAATATCACTAAAATGATAACAAGCACTCGGCAAAAAATAACGTATTGTAATGGAATAAGTTTTTCCCAATTCAAATTCTGTAGGGACTTCTGCTGTTTCAATTGGTAAAAAGACAAGTGAAAAACTTATCTGCTCTTCAGATTCAAGAGAACAAGATGAAAATGAAATCACAGCGGCAAATAAAATTAAGATATAACGTTTCATTAAATTGGGTTTTATATTGTTTATTAAGGATACGTAAAAGATATAAAGGTTGCGTAAATTTACGTTATTTTTGCCCTGCATAAATGGATAAATAATGTGCCAAAAAGTATTTTCAATTAATTCAAAGAAAGAATTTGACGAGATTGCACTTGAAACTTTTCGTTATCAAGCGATAAATTGTGAGGTCTATCGCGATTTTATCACCTATTTAAATATTGATATTGACACAATAAAAAGAATTGATAAAATTCCTTTTTTACCAATCCAATTCTTTAAATCCCATAAAGTAGTTTCTAGTAAAAACCTCATTGAACAAACGTTTTTAAGCAGCGGAACAGGAGGTCCTCAGAGCCACCATCATGTAACGGATATTTCACTATATCAAGATAGTTATAGAAAAGGATTTCAACATTTTTATGGAAATATTGAAGATTATACTGTTTTAGCATTATTACCAAGTTATTTAGAACGTGATGGGTCTTCGTTGATTTATATGGTGGACGATTTAATCAAGAAAAGTAAAAACCCTAAAAGCGGGTTTTTTCTTGAAAACACTCAAAAAATGACTGAAATTATTCAAAATCATTCAAAAACAGATAAAAAACTACTTATTTTAGGAGTTTCCTACGCATTGTTAGATTTAGTTGAAAGGCAAAAATTTAATTTAAAAGATGCGATCATCATGGAAACTGGAGGGATGAAAGGAAGGCGAAAAGAAATGATTCGTGAAGAATTACACGCGATTTTATGTGATGGATTTGGAGTTGAAAAAATGCATTCCGAATATGGAATGACAGAACTATTAAGTCAAGGCTATTCTAGTGGAAAGGGTGTTTTTAAAACACCATCATGGATGAAAATTTTAGTGCGCGATACAGAAGATGCATTGACTTTATTACCAAATGGGAAAACAGGAGGGATTAATGTGATTGATCTTGCTAATCTCAATTCTTGTTCGTTTATTGCGACACAAGACTTAGGGAAAGTACAGGATAATGAAACATTTGAAATAATAGGACGTTTTGATAATTCTGATATTCGAGGGTGTAATTTATTGATTAACTAAAAGCGTATTCATAAAAGAATGAAAAATAAGAGAGCAATATTAACCGTGTTGATTGTGTTATTCAATATTGGTATTGACCAGCTTTCGAAATCCATTGTCAGGTATTCTATAAGCGATAATGAAGCCATCCCTATTTTAAAAGGGGCTATTGTTTTCATAAAAGCGGAAAATATTGGAGCCGCATTAGGTATTGGAGCAGGTTTACCATCAATGTTGAAAATATTCTATTTGCAACTCCTTCCGATTTTTATACTGCTGTTTTTATTCAGAATGATTGTGACTGATAAAGAACTTCCAAGATTAATAATTATAGGTGTTGCTATCGCTATTGGAGGTGCTTTTGGAAATATTTTAGACCGAATCCTATATGGATCCGTAACCGATTTTATACAATTACATTTCGGAACATATACATCTGGAATATTTAACATCGCCGATATTTCAGTAGTTATAGGTCTTGTTTTGGTTATTATAGATCTTAGTTTAAACTTTAAAAAGAAAACAGCTTTATAATTCAGTTTGTTTCTTAACTCTTATAAAATTAACATCGCTTATCGTCCGATAAAGTCAATTAAAACAGAATTTATCTTACGCATTACCATTAATTCTTCCACCACAAGGAATACAGCTTCATTCTTTATTTAAAACAGAAAAAAACCAATAGTACTTTTTTAGAGTACTATTGGTTCTTTATTTTAACACGCGACCGCTTCCGCGGCATTAAATTAAATAATTAATTTGAGATCTTTAAATGAT
>JAWUWX010000053.1:0-19855 GCA_034111625.1 Flavobacteriaceae bacterium
CTAAAAAGCTAGATGTTGTTCCATAAAACCATTCCACATCTTCAATATTATTTCCACTCCCACTAGTGGAATAACCTGTTGGCTGTGTAACATAATTAAATATAGGTTTACTATCACCTCTGGTAATCCATACATTAGGAGTAATACGATCTTGACTTCCTTCAAGAGTGTAATCAGCATAGTCACATTTTTGGAAACCTAGATTGACTCCATTCCAAATGCTAAAGTCTTCGTACTTATAGTCTATAACTTCGGTAGAAGGTGGGTTTTCCGGATCCGTAGATCGCACATAAGAGAACCTACCACCGTCTCTTTCTGTCCAGCTCGTAAATTTAATATCTATGTAGATGTCATCAGTTATCAAATGCAGCACATAATCTTTATTTATAAATCCGCTCAGATTTTCATTAAATAGCTGACGCCACTCGCTTGGAGTTAGTTCTCCAGTACAATAGTTTCTTTCATTATCTAAAAAGCTTGATGTCGTTCCATAAAACCATTCTACATCTGCTGGATTGTCAGTATTATCCCCCTGATCCTCTTTAGCGGTATTAAATATAGGTTGTTCATCACCTCTAGTGATCCATACATTATCCGTAATATGGTCTTGATTGTCTTCATTGGTGCTATCAGCATAGTCACATTTACTAAAAATTAGATTGTCACCATTCCAAATGGAAAGACCAGAATAATCCGCAGTAATAGCTTCAGGAGGATTTTCAGGATCCGTAGATCGAACATAAGAGAATCCACCACCTTCTCCACAACATGTCCAGCTCGTAAATCTAATATCTATATAAATATCATCGGTAATTAAATGCAGGACATAATCTTCATTTATAAAGCCTTCTCGGTCTTCATCAAAAACATCGTCCCATTCTTCAGAGCAAAGCTCTCCCCCACAAAAATTTCTTGAATCCTCTAAAAAACTTGATGTCGTTCCATAAAACCATTCCACATCTGCAGGATTATCCTCATTATCCCCCTGGCCCTCTTTAGCGGCATTAAATATAGGCTGTTCATCGCCTCTGGTAATCCATACATTATCCGTAATACGGTCTTGATTTTCTTCGTTGGTACTATCAGCATAGTCACATTTACTAAAAATTAGATTGTCACCATTCCAAATGGTTTGAGGGTCGCTTTGAGCGTTAAGAGCAGTTATTGACAATAAAGCTAAGAATAGTAGTGTTTTTTTCATAAAAAAATATTTTTTGTTTGTAGAGTTGTATTCAACCCCAAATAAATAAATAAGTGAGTGAAATTATTTAAAGGTATTTAGCAATAAATTAAAAAGTGTTTTCTTAGTTAACAAACTTAAGTAAAATTAGTTGCAAAACAAAACTAAATTCGTTTAAAATCACAAACTCCCATTTTATAACTCATTTATTTTTAGTAAGTTTAACCATAGGTTACGACCTATTTAAAGCAGTGCATCATCAATACTTTAATCCTACTTCTCATAAAATTAAAATGAATATTATGAAAAAAATTACATTTATTTTGTTGTTTAGTGTTCTTATATATGGAATCAATACGTGTTCCTCTAGCGATGATGACGAACCAATAATTGAAGATACTTTTACAATTAGTTTATCAAATTCTTCCATATCATTTGATGATTTAATTGTGAATGCTTCCGCTACAAAAGATATTACCATTACGAATACTGGAAATCAAGACATAAACATTTCCTCCATTACAGTTCCAACAGGATTTTCCGTAAATCCTACGACTACTACTATTTTACCAAATAACGATGAAATTATAACTGTTACTTTTTTACCAACTGAAATCAAGTCTTATAGTGGGGCCCTTACAATTACTTCGAATGCAACCAATACCCCCGGCATCAGCAACAACGGAAATGGAATTGCTCCCACTTACGCTGCAAACATTGCTCCCATCACGACCGCTAGATGTATCAGCTGTCATGGAAACACTCCTTCAAATGGAGCGCCAATGTCCTTAACTTCTCTTGCCAATGTAAAAGATGCCATAGAGAATAGAGGGTTAGTAGGCAGGGTTGAAAATGGTACAATGCCTCCTAGCGGCTCAGATTTAACAACTGCTCAAATTCAAGCGATTAAGGATTGGCAGGCAAATGGGTTTCAATAGCCTTTACATATTGTCGCTTTTAAGTCACTAACTATATTCCATATAAAACCAAGGATAATTTAAAGTTCTACAGCAAACATTTATGTCAATCTCCACCTATACAGCGATTTGAATCTACGTAGTTAACTATTTTTCATACCTTTACATGGCTATGATTTACCACTCCCTCAATATGCTTAACTCCCTTAATTTTGATATTCGGTGCAAATATTGTGCAAAGGATAAAATAAAAAAGACTCTCAATTTCTTGAAAGCCTTGTTATCAGTGGTGACCTTGACTGGATTCAAACCAGTAACCTCTTGAGCCGTAATCAAATGACCTAGTGTTTTTTATTCATTATCAAAACTTACTTTTACATTTTTAATTAACAACCTCAACATAAAATAATAGGAGTTGAAAGTTTTAAAACTGGCAAGTCTTTAGAAAAGTACTTTCCTACAATTCAAACGGAATATTAAGTAACACCCCCTAAAACTACCTAATTTTTAAATGGTCGGCAAATGGTCGGCAAATTTAAAATAAAAAAACTCTTAACTTTCTAATAAATAGATTGTTAAGAGTTTTAAAAGTTGTCCCACAAGGACTCGAACCTTGAATGACGATACCAAAAACCGGAGTGTTACCATTACACCATGGGACAATTTCGGGTGCAAATTTACAGCATTCTTTTAAATTCACAAATGTTTTTTTGACTTTTTGTTATAGTCTTCTATTTTAACAGCATTTTAATACTTAATCAGTTCACAATTCGTTTTCCTTTAATACTTATACAAGGATTTTTAGTAAATTTGCCTGGACAAAAAATATTCTATGAATTCATTGAATTATAAAAAATTGAATACCATTCTCGGATGGACTGTATTTACCATTGCGTTAATCACTTATACGCTCACATTAGAGCCTACAGTTAGTTATTGGGATTGTGGTGAATATATTTCCACAGCAGTAAAACTAGAGGTTGGCCACCCTCCTGGAGCTCCATTATTTCAAATGCTCGGAGCGTTTTTTGCTCTGTTTACTTCTGAAGTGACTCAAGTAGCATATATGGTTAACTTTATGTCTGCACTTGCAAGTGCATTTACAATTCTATTTTTATTTTGGACAATAACAGCATTAGCACGAAAAATATTCAAGAAATATGACGCCATTTCTGATAGTAAAACCTATGCAATTCTTGGAAGCGGACTAGTAGGTTCATTGGCTTACACATTTTCTGACAGCTTCTGGTTCAGTGCCGTAGAAGGAGAAGTGTATGCAATGTCATCGTTCTTAATGGCGTTGTTGTTTTGGCTAGGAATACGTTGGGAAGCAGAAATGCACAAGCCTAAAGGAAACAAATGGCTGTTATTAATAAGTTTTGTGGTAGGTCTTTCATTTGGAGTACATATTCTATCCCTATTAGTAATTCCATCTATTGTTTTTCTTTATTTTTTCAAAAATTACAAACACCTTACGACTAAAAATTTCATTATTGCAAATGCCGTTTCTATATTAGTGCTGCTATTTGTTTTTAAATTTTTATTCCCTTTTACACTTCGTTACTTCAGTGCATTAGAATTATTTTTTGTCAATCAAGTTGGCTTACCATTTAATTCAGGAAGTGTTATCGCAGGAATAATATTAATTGCTGCCTTTTATTTTGGACTAAACTACACAAGAAAGAAAGATTTAGTAAAATCAAATACACTTATCCTGTCAGTCTTATTTGTAATGATTGGGTTTTCTTCATGGTTAATGCTTCCTATTAGAGCAAATGCCAATACAACAATCAATGAGAACAATCCTTCAAGCGCACGTGAATTATTAGCCTACTATAATCGTGAACAATATGGTGATGCCAATGTTTTTTATGATAATTATTATTCGTTTGTGCATAAAGCAGAACAAGATAAAAAGAAGCCTTGGATTGATGAAAAACCTAAATATGAAAAGGATAAAAAGAATGAAAAATATATTATTGTCAACGACTTTAAAAAAACAGTCCCAAATTATAGCAATCGCCATAAAGGAATAATTCCAAGAATGGTTGCTCCTGGATCTGAGAAAAATTACAAAGCCATTGCTGGAATACCACAGAGTAGCAAACGGCGACCTACACTTATTGAGAACCTTAAATTTATGATTGATTTTCAATTTGGATACATGTATGGAAGATATTTTATGTGGAATTTTGTAGGTCGACAGAACGATATTCAAGGGAAATTAAATATTCAAGATGGAAATTGGTTAAGTGGTATTAATTTTATTGACGAAATGAGATTAGGACCTCAAACTGACTTGCCTGACGACATTGCAAATAATAAAGGAAGAAGCACCTATTTTTTCTTTCCATTTCTTTTAGGGTTTATTGGATTGATTTACCAACTTAAAAATGATCGGAACAGTTTTTATACACTCTTATTATTTTTCTTGTTTACAGGATTGGCAATTATTTTTTACACAAACCCCAAACCCTTTGAACCTAGAGAAAGAGATTATGCTGTTGTCGGCTCCTTCTATATTTTTGCTATTTGGATTGGATTTGGAGTGATGTCTATTTATGAGTCTTTGAAAAGTTTTGCTCCTAAAAAACTAGTTGCATTGTCAGTTACAGTCCTATCATTAATTGCTGTTCCTGTTTTAATGGCAAGCCAAAACTGGAACAACCACGATAGATCGAATCGCTATACTTCACATTTAAATGCGAAAGCGTATTTAGATTCTACTCAGGAAAATGCGATCATGTTCACAATAGGTGATAATGATACTTTCCCTTTATGGTATATGCAAGAAGTGGAAGGTTATAGAACTGACCTTAAATTGGTTAATACAAGTTTATTTGCTACTGACTGGTATATCGATCAAATGAAACGTAAAAGTTATAAAGCAGATCCTATTCCTTCTCAGTTAACTCATGAGGAGTATCGATGGGGAACTCTTGATGACGCTTATTTAGTTGAAGTTCCACAATTTAAAGACAGTATGATTACTATTGATTATTTAATGAGATGGTTCCAGAGTGATAATGAAATTACATATGTTGAATCTATAAATGATAAGTCAATTAAAACCTATCCTACTAATCGAATTAGAATTCCAGTTGACAAGGAGTCCGTTTTAAGAAACAATATTGTTAAAGAAAAAGATGCCGATTTAATCGTTCCGTATATCGATATTGAAATTGATCCTGTCAGATTGACTAAAAATCAAATTTTAATGCTTGATATTATTGCTAATAATAATTGGGAACGTCCTATTTATTTTACTGGAGGAGCAAGTGCTGATGCGGAATATATCTGGATGAAAGATTATTTACAATCAGATGGAATTGCCTTTAAACTAGTCCCAATTAAGACGGCAATTGAGGGTGCAAGTTTGTTTGATATGGGTAGACTTGATACTGATATAAATTATGCCTTTATTAAAAATATAGATTGGAAAACTATTACAGATGACGGAATTTATCTTGATACGGAAACACGTAAAAATGCGGTTACTTTCCGTAATAATATGATCCGATTGACAGAGGCTCTTATCAATGAAGGTAAACTTGAAAAAGCAGAAGAAATCATTGATTTATCTCTTGAAAAAATGCCGATCAATAAGTTTATGCATTACGGCATGTTACTTGGATATCCTGAAGCATATTATGAGTTGAGAAATACTAAAAAAGCGCGTAAAACTACTGAAGGGCTTGCTGAAGTCTTTAAACAAAAATTGAATTATTATAGCCAATTTGATACTAATTATTTGGAATCAATATTTGACGAAATTGAGAATAATATCTTGATGTATGATCAATTAGTTACTACTGCTATTCAATATGACGACACTGAATATTCTAATGAACTCTTGAGAAATTTTCTAGAAAAAATATCATTATATAATTTTTCTCCTGATCAATTTTTACTAGGATATATTGATTCATATTACAGGAATAAAAACTCTGAAAAGGCAAGAGACATTACGCAAGAATTGATAACAAAATTTGAAGAGAATTTAGGGAGATATAGCAAGTTACAAGGCAATGATTTGAAAGTTGCATTTGACGAAATCGAAAATAATTTATTAATGTACGATCGACTAGTGAAAACTACAATGCGATTTGATTCAGAAGAAGCGTCTACTGAAATCAAAATAAAATACATCAATCAGTTAAAACTTTTCAGTCATTTACTAGAAGATTAAGATGTTCTATTTAAGTAAAACGCCAACTATAATTCAACGTCTATTTAAGAATTATATTTGGCGTTTTCCTATTACAGATAGGAAAGTTATATATCTGACTTTTGACGATGGTCCCACTCCCGAAATTACTGAATGGACCCTTCAAGAATTAAAGAAATTCAATGCAAAAGCAACTTTCTTTTGTATTGGAAAAAACATAGAAAATCATCCAGAAATATTTCAGAAAATCATTAAAAATGGACATTCAATTGGAAATCACACACACAATCATTTGAATGGATGGAAAACTGACAATGTCAGCTATTTTGAAAATATTGAAAAAGCCAACAAAAGTATTCAGTCAGCAATCAGCAATTTTCAGTCAAAAGTAGAGAAGAAAAAAGGCAACAACTTAGAAATTAGAACTCATAACTCAGAATTGCTCTTCCGCCCTCCTTATGGAAAAATCAAACCAAGACAGGCTACAGAACTAATAAAAAAAGGTGTAAAAATTATACTATGGGATATTTTAAGTGGTGATTTTGACACTGAATCATCGAAAGAAAAATTATTAAAAAAATGTATTAAACATTCTAAAAACGGAAGTATAATTGTATTTCACGACAGTGTAAAAGCAGCCGATAAATTAAAATATATACTACCACAAGTATTGGCGCATTTTAAAGATAAAGGATTTGTATTTGAAAAAATACGCTAGATATATTGTTCAACAAGGCTTATCAATGTATTCGCATCTTGCTCGCCTGTCTGCCTCCATTTCATTTCACCTTCTTTATAGATCATAAAAGTTGGATTCTTTTTAATTCGTAAGGCTCCTGCTAAAGTTTCATTTTTTTCAACATCAATTTTAATCACTTTTGCTTTATCTCCTAAAGCAGCAGCAACATCTCTCAGTACAGAATGTAAGTCTGAAGTAGAATCTTCCCAGTCTGCATAAAAATCTATTAAAACAGGAATATTCGAACTTATTAATTCCCCAAATTTTGCCATTGTAATTTTTTGAGTTTAACTTAAAATACAAGTAATATATTGCAATTACTTGTATTTCAACAATCTATTTGATTTACAAATATACACATTTTAATCAAAAACTCTAAATCTCTAAGTTAAGCCTATGTTAAATTGAAATATGATGATTAAGTCAATTGCAATTCACCATTTGTCTCTTGTTCTTTCAGTTGTTGAACTAGTTCTAATGCATCCGGAATCACATCGCTACATAAAACAATAAGAGATCCTTTTACTGCATTTTTCACAGCAAACTTAATCGCTTCTTTTTCTGAAGGAATAATGGTAGTTTTCTTATTTTGATCTGCCATTTTAATCCCATCACTAAGCATTTTAATAAGTTCTTCCTCTGTTTTTCCACGTAAGCGCTTATCCTGTCTTATGATAATCTCATCAAACATTTCGGCAGCGATACTACCCATTTCGTTGTTATCTTCTTCTCGTCTATCACCTATTCCTGCTATAATTCCAACTTTAACAGTATGATCTAATTCTTCAACAAACTTTTGTAGCGCTCTCATGCCTGCAGGATTGTGTGCATAATCTAGTAGAATAGTAAAGTCTTTAAATTCAAACATGTTCAAACGTCCAGGAGTTTGAGTAGCAGAAGGAATAAAGGTTTCCAAAGCTGCTTTCATATCTTCAATACTAATACCTTGTACATGTGCAGCAAGAATTGCAGCTAATACATTTTGAATCATAAATTTCGCTTTTCCACCATAGGTCAACGGAATATTTTCCGCTTTCATTAAACGCATTTTCCATTCACCTCTACAGATGGTTACATAACCGTTTTCGTAGACAGCTGTAATACCATTTAAACGTTGCAATGCTTTAATATGTGGATTATTTTCATCCATAGAAAATAATGCAACATTACAATCTAAATTACGTCGCATATTATAAACCAATTCATCATCTGCATTTAAAATAGCATAACCATCAGGCATTACAGTTTCTGGAACTACTGCTTTTACTTTAGCTAATTGCTCTATGGTATGAATACCTTTTAAACCTAAATGGTCTGCAGCAACATTGGTAACAACTGCTACATCACATTTTTTAAATCCAAGTCCAGCACGAAGTAAACCTCCTCTTGCACACTCTAATACAGCAAAATTTACGGTAGGATCTTTCAATACAAATTCTGTACTTGCAGGACCAGTACAATCACCAGTCATGAGTAATCTGTTTTGTATATAGACACCGTCACTTGTAGTATAACCTACACGATAACCTTTCATTTTTGCAATGTGAGCAATTAAACGTGTTGTTGTTGTTTTTCCATTGGTTCCAGAAGTAGCTATAATAGGGATACGTCCTGTTTCTCCTTTAGTTGGAAATAGTTTATCTATTACTGGCCCTGCAACATTTCGAGGCAGTCCACTTGTTGGAGCTAAGTGCATTCTAAATCCTGGACCAGCATTTACTTCTAATACTGCTCCACCTGTTTCTGATAAAGGTTTAGAAATATCTGTAGTCATAATATCAATTCCACAGATATCTAAATCTATTATTTTTGAAATACGCTCTGCCATTGCAATATTTGCAGGATGTATAATATCTGTAATATCTTCTGCCGTTCCACCTGTACTCAGGTTGGCTGTGTCTTTTAAAATTAACCTTTCCCCTTTATCAATAACAGACTCTAAAGTATAACCTGCATCTTTAATAATGGTTTGGGTTAACTCGTTTGTTGTGATTTTTGTCAATACATTTTCATGTCCAAAACCTCTACGCGGATCACTATTTACTTTATCAATCAATTCTTGAATTGTTGATTTACCGTCTCCTACAACATGAGCAGGAGTTCTTATTGCTCCAGCAACTAAAATATTATTTATTACCAATAATCTATAATCATCTCCAGTTATAAATTTTTCTACAATAATAGCACCACTCCGAGAACTATCTTTTGCATGGTGAAAGGCTACAACTGCATCTTCATAGTTTTGTATATCAACCGTAATTCCTCTTCCATGATTACCATCTACAGGTTTTATTACTAATGGATAACCAACGTGTCTACACGATTCTTCTAAACTGTGTTCTCGACGAATAATATCACCACGAGGCACTTCAACTTCTGCTTTTTCAAGCAGATATTTAGTATCTTCTTTATCACAAGCCAACTCCACACCTATACTACTAGTTTCACTAGTTACAGTCGCTTGAATACGTTTTTGATTTGCTCCATAACCAAGTTGAACCAAAGAATATTTATTCAATCGAATCCATGGAATTCCGCGAGATTCTGCCTCCTCTACTATTGAACCAGTACTTGGCCCTAAACGTGAACTTTCTCGCAATTCTCGCATTTCCTGAATATCTTCAGACATATCATAAGCGTCTCCTACAATTAACGCTTCACAAATACGAACTGCTGCCTTGGCAGCAAAACGACCTACATTTTCTTCCATATAAGAGAATACTACATTGTAAACTCCTTCTTCTCCATAACCTCTAGTTCTACCAAAACCAGTATCCATTCCTGCTAAGGTTTGGATTTCTAACGCTATATGCTCAATAATATGCCCCATCCAAGTACCATCATCTACACGCATAAAAAAACCCCCTTCACATCCTTCAGAACAACGATGTGAGTACATAGAAGGAAACATTGCTTTAAGACGATCAGGAAACCCTTCAATTTTATTAGAAGGTAATTCTTCCATTTCTTTAAGGTCTAAAACCATTACAATTAGTTTATGTCTTCGTATAGACCAGTAATTAGGTCCTCGCATTGCACTAATATCTATTATTTCCATATGATATCTGTTTTATTATTTAGTGATTGAGAAAAGATTATAAATATATACATTTTTCTGTAAAATTTTTAGTTTATTTTTGTCGTATATGTTAAAAAAAAACAATATTTAAATGCAATTGAGCAAAGGAACATTAATTCCAATAGGTGGAAATGAAGATAAAGGTGCAGAAGAGAATGAAATGTATACAATGGAATTCGGTGATGAAGGGATTTTATTTCATATTGTAAAAGAGGCTGGAGGGAACGATGCTAAAATTGTTGTAATCCCAACCGCCTCGAGTATTCCTGTTGAAGTTGGCAAAAATTATATAGATGCATTTACCAAAATTGGTTGTCCCAATATTCATGTTTTAGACATTAGAAGTAAAGAAGATTCTGAAAAAGAAACATCCATTGAATTAATAAAATCGGCTGATTGTATTATGTTTTCTGGTGGTGATCAATCAAAAATAACTGATAAAATTGGCGGAACTACTATTCATACTATTTTAGTTGAGCGTTATAAAAACGAAGAAGGGTTTGTCATTGCTGGAACGAGTGCTGGAGCAATGGCTATGGCCAATGAAATGATTTCAGGCGGAAGTGCAACGGACGCATTTATTAAAGGAGCAGTTGAGATGTATAAGGGTTTAGGATTGATTCCTGAATTAATTATTGACACCCATTTTATTAAAAGAGGACGTTTTGGAAGACAATCTGAAGCTGTTGCTAAATTTCCGAATTTACTAGGCATAGGTCTAGCAGAAGATACTGGAATGATTATTAAAAACGGAAATGACTGTACTGTAATTGGTTCTGGAATGGTCATTGTTTTTGATGGCAGGACATTGACTCACAATAACGAAAAAGTACTAGAAGAGGGCACACCAATGACTATGACCAACCTTACGGTTCATGTACTTTCAAATAGTGACATGTACGACATAAAAAATAGAAAAGTAAGTGTATTAGCAATTGACGCTCCGTTTATCTAAATTTATCAGATTCCTACTTTCGCAGGAATTTTACTTATAAATAGAAACTTCTTCTATTCCGTTTGAAGATTTACTAGCACGATACATTCCTTCTGTATTAAAAGGCATCGCAATATTTCCATGAATGTCGACTGCAATTAATCCTCCATCACCTTTAATTTCAAGGATACGTTTATGAATAACTTCATTGGAAGCATCTTCTAAAGACATTTCTTTGTGTTCCATTAAACAAGCAACATCATAAGCAACAACACCTTTGATAAAAAACTCGCCGCTTCCAGTACAACTGATAGCACACGTTTTATTATTAGCATAATTCCCTGAACCTATCATCGGACTGTCTCCCACTCTTCCCCATTTTTTATTGGTCATTCCGCCTGTCGAAGTTGCCGCAGCAATATTTCCTTCTTGATCACATGCCACTGCGCCTACAGTTCCAAATTTAGAATCTTTCTTTACCGAATGATCTAATTGAAAACTATCTGTATCTTTAATTTCTATCCATTGGTCATGACGTAATTTGTCATAAAAATATTCGTCGTTCTGTAATTTATAATCCAATTGTTTGGCAAACTGCATCGCGCCATCTCCAGCCAAAAAAACGTGTTCACTTTTCTCCATCACATCTCGCGCCAATGAAACTGGATTTTTTATACCACTTATTAAAGAAACAGCTCCTGCATTTAAACTTTTACCATCCATAATTGATGCGTCCATTTCGTGAGTTTCAGTTGCAGTAAACACACTCCCTTTTCCAGCATTAAACAATGGCGAATCTTCTAGAACCACAACAGCCATTTCAACGGATTCAACTGAAGAACCTCCGTTTTTAAGAATTTTATAACCTTCATCTAACGCTTTTTTTAAAGCGCTTCTATAAGCCAATTCTTTTTCAGGCGTCATCATCCCTTTTACCAATGTTCCCGCTCCTCCGTGTATTGCAATTGAAAATGTATTCATATCTCCGTTTAAAAGCGGAAAATTACAAATTGTATTTCAATAAATTTCTGTTCGGCAGATAAGTTTTGTAATTTTATAACCTCATTATACCAAACCAAATGTCAGATAAAAACCGTCTCTTTCTCGTCGATGCTTACGCATTGATTTTCCGTGGATATTATGCCTTTATTAAAAACCCAAGAATCAATTCTAAAGGAATGGATACTTCGGCAATTTTAGGTTTTACGAATTCCTTACTTGACGTTATAAAAAGAGAACGGCCTGATCATCTTGCGGTGTGTTTTGATAAAGGAGGATCTGTTGCTAGAAATGAAGCGTTTCCTGAATATAAGGCCAATCGTGAAGCAACTCCTGAGGCCATAAAAATTGCAGTTCCATATATCTATAAAATTCTTGAAGCCATGCACATTCCCATTATGGTAAAAGAAGGTTATGAAGCAGATGATGTGATAGGAACACTTGCTAAAAAAGCAGAAAAACAAGGTTACAAAACTTTTATGGTCACTCCTGACAAAGATTTTGCCCAACTTGTAAGTGAAAACATTTTTATGTACCGACCTATGTTTGGCGGAGGATATGAAACTTGGGGGATTCCTGAAGTTCAAAAGAAATTTGGAGTAGAAACACCCGAACAAGTGATTGATTTCCTTGGAATGATGGGAGATTCAGCCGATAATATTCCAGGGCTTCCTGGAGTTGGTGAAAAAACTGCCAAAAAATTCTTGGCCGCTTATGGTTCTATGGAAGGGTTACTTGCCAATACACATGAACTAAAAGGGAAAATGAAAGAAAAAGTGGAAGCAGCCAAAGAGTTGGGAATGCTTTCTAAAGAATTGGCAACTATCATATTGGATGTTCCTGTCGAATTTAATTTTGCTGATTTTGAAATGTCTCAACCTGACGTTCAAGCCGTAACTTCTATTTTTACCGAATTAGAATTTCGTCGTTTAATTGATAATTTCAGTAAGACATTTGCATCAAAAATTGAAACTGCTGTCAACCCAGAATCAAATAGTAATGAAACTGAAGAAGTAAAAAAAGCATCTGCAGAAACTTCTCAATTAGACTTATTCTCAACTCCTTCCGCAGCCGATCAACCAGAAATTATTTCAGGCTTTCAGGAAGCGAAAAACACCAACCATCATTATCAATCTGTAACTAATGAGTTGTCTCGAAAAATGCTTTTGAAGAAATTATTAGCACAAAAGACAGTTTGTTTTGATACTGAAACTACAAGTTTAAATACATTTAAAGCCGAACTTGTAGGAATTGCATTTTCATACGAAAAAGGAAAAGGGTATTATCTTTCTTTTTCAAATGACAGAAAAGAAACACAGAAAATTTTAGAAGAATTTAGACCGTTTTTTAAAAACCAAACCATTACTAAAATTGGTCAAAATATAAAATACGACATTAAGGTTTTACGCAATTATGACATCACAGTTGAAGGGCCAATTTTTGACACAATGCTTGCGCATTATTTGATCAATCCCGACATGCGACACAATATGAATATATTGGCAGAAACCTATCTCAATTACCAACCGATTTCTATCGAAAAATTGATTGGTAAAAAAGGGAAAAATCAACGCTCAATGAGCGAAATAAATATTGAAGATCAAACTGAATATGCCGTTGAAGATGCTGATGTTACCTATCAATTAAAAGGTATATTTGAAAAAGAATTAGAAAAGAACAAACTCACAAAATTATTTGAAGAAATAGAAATTCCACTATTAAATGTCTTGGCTGACATGGAATTAGAAGGCATAAATGTGAATGCAGATTTCTTAAATAGCCTTTCAGAAGACTTGACCAAAGACATTATCAATCTAGAAAGTAAAATATATAAAGAAGCCAGTTTAGAGTTTAATTTGGCATCACCAAAACAGTTAGGCGAAGTGTTATTTGACCATTTAAAATTAGTTGAAAAGCCTAAAAAGACCAAAACTGGACAATATGCAACAGGCGAAGAAATCTTATCATACCTAGCTCCAGATCATGAAATTGTTGCCAATATACTCGAATGGAGAGGGCTCATAAAATTGAAGAATACCTACGTAGACGCTTTGCCAAATGAGATTAACACAAAAACAGGAAGAATACACACAACATATAGTCAAGCAGTTGCTGCAACAGGAAGGTTAAGTTCTAACAATCCAAATCTACAGAATATTCCTATACGTACAGAAAGAGGTCGTCAAGTGAGGAAGGCTTTTGTCCCAAGAGATAAGAATTATATTTTACTCGCTGCGGATTATTCTCAAATCGAACTGCGCTTAATTGCCGAATTAAGTGGAGATGAAGCCATGAAAAATTCATTTCTAAATGGAGAAGATATTCATAAATCTACCGCTTCTAAAGTATTCAATGTTCCTCTTGAAGAAGTGACTCGTGAGCAACGTAGTCATGCTAAAACTGTAAATTTTGGAATTATTTATGGTGTTTCTGCCTTTGGGTTGAGTCAACAGACGAACCTTAGCCGTAAAGAATCGAAAGAACTGATTGAAACGTATTATGAATCGTATCCAACTTTACGTAATTACATTTCTGAACAAATAGATTTTGCACGTGATCATGGGTATGTAGAAACGCTTCTAGGGCGTCGCCGTTATTTAAAAAATATCAATTCTCAAAATTCGATCGTTCGCTCTGCTGATGAACGTAATGCCGTCAATGCTCCTATTCAAGGAAGTGCTGCTGATATTATAAAAATCGCAATGATTAATATTCAGAAACTCTTTAAGAAAGAAAACTACAAATCGAAAATGCTCTTACAGGTACATGATGAATTGGTCTTTGACATTCATAAAGACGAACTAGAAACCCTAAAACCAATCATCAAACATGAGATGGAAAACGCCTATAAATTATCGATTCCACTTGATGTTGAAATGGACATTGGAGAGAATTGGTTAGAAGCGCATTAAATTTGTATCTTTCAGAATATAGATAAACTCCTTAATTATTAATTTTAAAACTTTATAGTATGGGATGTTATAATTCAATTGCTATAAATGCACCAGCAAATAATGTCTGGGAAGTGTTAAAAAAATTTCACGATATTTCTTGGGGTAAGAATGTTGTTACCAAACTCGATATTATCGGTGATAAAAAAGAGGAAGAAATCGGAGCAAAAAGGATTTTAAACGATGCCTTTCATGAAACCCTTGTGTCAGTTGATGATCAATCGATGAACTTCAAGTATAGTATTGATGATGGTCCAGGACCTGTATCTAGAGAAAATGTAACTAATTATATTGGCGATGTAAGGGTGTTTTCAGTAAGTGCAGATAATTCTAGTTTTGTAGTCTGGTCATCTAAATGGTCATCTGCTAATGATGAAATTGTAGCCGATTTTTGTAACCCTATTTATCACGCTCTATTACAAGAATTAAAAGAACATTTTGCTTAAAAAATTTTAGTTTTTTTAAGTTCGCTATTCTATTATTTAATAGCAAATAATAAAATCAATCTTTCTTCTTTAAATTATGCTGAAACTGTGTTTGTTATCTTAATAAATTGTTTGTACATTTGCACTCCCATTTTAGAGGGGAAAAACAATTTATTAATATACAAAAACTAATAGTGTATGAACACATTAAGTTACAAAACAGTATCGGCGAACAAAGCTACCGTAAATAAAGAGTGGTTGGTTGTTGATGCGGACGGACAGACATTGGGTCGTTTTGCTTCAAAAGTAGCAATGCTTATAAGAGGTAAATACAAGCCTAACTACACGCCACACGTAGACTGTGGAGACAATGTAGTAGTAATCAACGCAGACAAAATTCAATTATCTGGAAAAAAATGGACTGATAAATCTTATATCCGTCACACAGGTTACCCAGGTGGTCAAAGATCACTTACTGCAACTGAAATGTTTCAAAAAGACCCAACGCGTCTTGTTGAAAAAGCAGTAAAAGGAATGTTACCTAAAAATAAATTAGGTAGCGCATTGTACAGAAATTTATATGTTTATGCTGGAGCTGAGCACAATCAAGACGCTCAACAGCCTAAAGCAATTAACCTTAACGATCTTAGATAATAATGGAAATTATACATAAAATAGGTAGAAGAAAGACAGCTGTAGCGCGTGTTTATCTATCAGAAGGAAAAGGAAATATTGTTGTTAAAAACAAGAAAAATAGCAACTATAAAGACTTTAAAGAGTACTTTACTACATCTACTCTTCAGTATAAAGTAAATCAACCTTTAATGTTAACTGATAACGAAACATCTTACGATATTAAAGTAAGTGTTTTTGGAGGTGGAATTACAGGACAAGCTGAAGCGATTCGTTTAGCAATTTCTAGAGCATTATGTGAAATTGATCCTGATCATCGTATCATATTAAAACCAGAAGGATTACTTACTAGAGATCCAAGAATGGTAGAACGTAAGAAATTTGGACAGAAGAAAGCTCGTAAGAAGTTCCAATTCTCTAAACGTTAATAGTATAAAAATTAAATTAATAAAGTTGTTGTTAAAGTTAAGCATCTAAATAATTAAGACTGAAAAATATCACTACTTAATTATTGCCTATCACAACAGAAAGTAAACTAAAATAAAAATGGCAAACATCGAAATTAAAGATTTATTAGACGCAGGTGTACACTTCGGACACTTGACAAGAAAATGGGATCCAAACATGGCTCCGTATATTTATACAGAACGTAATGGAGTTCATATCATTGACCTTTACAAAACGGTTGCTAAGATGGAAGAATCTGCAAAAGCGTTAGGTAAAATTGCAAACTCAGGAAGAAAGATATTATTTGTTGCTACTAAGAAGCAAGCAAAAGATATTGTTGCTGAAAAAGCAGCCAATGTAAACATGCCTTACATCACTGAAAGATGGCCTGGAGGAATGTTAACTAACTTTGTTACTATCAGAAAGGCAGTAAAGAAAATGTCTATTATTGATAGAATGAAACAAGATGGTTCTTTTGATGCACTTTCAAAAAGAGAAAAATTACAAATCAATCGTCAACGTGAAAAACTTGAAAAGAATTTAGGTTCTATTTCTGATATGACACGTTTACCAGGAGCATTGTTTGTAGTAGATGTTAGAAAAGAGCATATCGCAATTGCTGAAGCTCAAAAATTAAACATCCCTATTTTTGCTATGGTTGATACTAATTCTGATCCAAGAGCAGTAGATTTTGTGATTCCTTCTAATGATGATGCTTCTAAATCTATTGATAAAATCTTATCATATGTAACTGAATCTATCGCTGAAGGATTGGCAAATAGAAAAGCTAGTAAAGAGCAAGAAGTTGCATCTAAAGAGAAAGAGGTTGCAGTTAAAGAAAAGGACGTTATAGCTAAAGAAGAAACTGCTACTCCGACTCCTGCAAAATAATTAACAACAATTATAATTTACACTACGTAAATTTAAATTTATAAAATTGAATAGAATGGCAAATATTACTGCTGCTGACGTAAAAAAACTACGTACGTCTACAGGTGCTGGAATGATGGATTGTAAAAACGCATTGGTTGAGGCTAATGGAGATTTTGACGCTGCAATCGACATATTACGTAAAAAGGGACAAAAAATTGCTGCAAAAAGAGCCGATAGAGAATCAACGGAAGGAGTTGCTGTTGCAAAAATCAACGCTGATAATACTGCCGGAGTTGCTATTGTTCTTGCATGTGAAACTGATTTCGTAGGTAAAAATGAAAAATTCGTTGCACTTGCAGGTCAATTTGCTGAAATCGCTTTAAATCATTCAGATAAGGAATCTTTCTTAACTGCAGATTTTGGAGGAATGACTGTTGCTGAAAAATTAGTTGAACAAACTGGCGTAATAGGTGAGAAATTAGATATTACTGCATTTGATAGAGTTGAAGCTGCTTATGTAGGTTCTTATGTTCATATTAATAAAATTGCTGCTTTGGTAGGATTATCTGCTGATGTTGATAAATCGGATGTACTTACTAAAGATCTTGCAATGCAAGCTGCTTCAATGGGAGCTAGTTCATTATCGTATAAAGATTTCGATCCTGCTTTTATTGCTTCTGAATTAGAAGCTAGAATTGCTGTTATTGAAAAAGATAATATTGAATTAGGGAGATTAGGGAAAACATTGAAAAATATTCCTCAATATATTTCTATGGCTCAATTATCGGAAGATGTTTTAGCAATAGCCGAAGAAGCTGCAAAAGCAGAATTAAAAGCGGAAGGGAAACCAGAACAAATTTGGAATAAAATTTTACCTGGTAAAATGGAGCGTTTTATCTCTGACAATACTACTTTAGATCAAGAACAGTGTTTACTTGATCAAGTTTTTATTAAAGATGACAAAAAGAAAGTTGCTGATTACATTAAAACGTATGGTGATGTAGAAGTTGTTAAATTTTCTAGAGTCGCTTTAGGATAAATAACATTCACTTTGTGAAAAGCAAAAAGACCGATACCTATGTATCGGTCTTTTTTATTAGTGTGTTCTTCTACTTAATTATCAATTCTCCAACACTTAACTCTTGAACGTCAACAATTGGTGGCGTATTATATAATATCACATTTCCTGTTGAATGAATTGTCCCTACAATACTTTCTTCTGGGTAGAGAATCATATCATTCGAACTAACATTTCTTAGGGTAATATCTTTTACTTTAAAATCTTTCGCCTCTAATCTTGTATCTCCATTAGAAAAATTAACACTCAACTTGTCTGAAGTTCCCTCTAAGAAAAATGTTGCTATTCCATTTCCCCATATTCTCACACTTTCATTTTCAATGGTCAAATGAAAATCCCCTACTGATAAAAAATCTCCTTTTTCACCAGATGATCTTAAAAATAATTCTGGATATGTTAATACACCTGTAGAATTAACATTTAACTCAGAAGCATTTCTAATAGTCGTTAGATTTGGTGATGAAACGTAAACTTTAGTCAAATTATAATCTCTTACAAAATTACAATCATTTTCATTAGTCAAAATCAATTGCCCATCAATTACTTCAGCAATAATTTCTGGAAATAAATTTTTACCTGTTTCAATTTCTACTTTTTGTACTGGGCCTTCTTGAATAAACAATTCAATATTTTTATGAACTACAACTCTTTCAAAAACAGAAACTTCTACCTCTTTTTTTATAATATCCCCAGCGGTTTGAAAACAGTCTCCTGCATTCTCACTATCACATCCAAAAATGCTTAACAATAAAATAAAACAAATATACTTTTTCATCAATTTAAAATTTATATCCAATACCAAACTCCAATGCTTCTGCTCTGAATAGATTCACTTTCATCGTTACTTGAGAGAACAAGTGATCACCTAGCTTATATTTAAACCCAAAACGTTCATAAATATTACTCCCATAAGAATACTCTGAATAAAATGTATAACCAATTTGAGAAACTAACGAAAAGTTATTTTGAGTTAATTCATGCCCTATAAATACTCCTCCTCGATTATAATTATTTTCATCATAATTTCCTCCTTCATTTTCATTTACATATTTTATATGCTCTTTTAAAAATCTACTACTAAAAAAATCTACTCCACCAGTTACAGTAGAATAATGATTCATTTTTTTACTTCCATAAAAAGAGACAGTATAAAAAGGGTATAACCCACTATCAATAACTAATGACTCATTAAATCCACTTCTAAGCATCAAATTATAATCAATCTTGGAATTAATTACATCAAGAATTTCACTTTCTTCATTAATTCCCTCATCATCATTAGTCAAATCATATTTCACACAAAGATGAAGTGCAACAGTATTTATTCCCAAATTAGGGTTTTTAAACCCAACATTAGAAAAATGAATCAAACTCAATGCTGTATTTAAACTTAATTTATGATCCTTAAAAAATTGAAAATAATTCAATTTTA
>JAWUWX010000054.1:0-57048 GCA_034111625.1 Flavobacteriaceae bacterium
GATTGTAAAGGCGAAATATGGGAATTTATTTCAGATGTACGAGAAAATCGTAGACGAAAATCCATACGAAACGCCAATGATGATTTACCCCGCAGTGCACTATACAATGGGTGGTGTTTGGGTTGATTACAATCTGATGACAACAATTCCTGGATGTTACGCAATTGGAGAAGCAAATTTCTCTGATCATGGAGCAAACAGATTAGGTGCTTCTGCATTAATGCAAGGTTTGGCAGATGGTTATTTCGTATTGCCATATACGATTGGAGATTACTTAGCAGACGATATTAGAACTGGAACAATTTCTACGGAAAGTCCAGAATTTGAAGCTGCAGAAAAAGAAGTAACCCAAAAAATAGAATTCTTTATTAACAATGAAGGAACACACTCTGTAGATTATTACCACAAAAAATTAGGAAAAATTATGTGGGACAAATGTGGAATGTCAAGAAACGCTGAAGGTTTAGAAACGGCTATCGAAGAAATTTCTGCATTGAGAAAAGATTTCTGGCAAAACGTAAAGGTTCCGGGAACAGCAACCGAATATAATGAGCAATTGGCAAAAGCAGGTAGGGTTGCAGATTTTCTTGAACTAGGAGAGTTGTTTGCAAAAGATGCGTTGATAAGAGAAGAGTCTGCTGGTGGGCACTTTAGAGAAGAGCATCAAACAGAAGACGGTGAAGCACAAAGAATTAAAGAATTCCAATTTGTTTCTGCTTGGGAGTATAAAGGCGAACCAAAAGATGCTGTTTTGCACAAAGAAGCGTTAGCGTACGAAAATATAGAAGTTAAAGAAAGAAGTTATAAATAAGATAGTTTATGGTTGAAGGTTGCTAGTTTATGGAAACAAAAACTAACAACAAACAACTAAAAACCAAAAGCTAAATAAAAATGGACTTAACACTCAAGATTTGGCGTCAATCAGGCGCAGAGGACAAGGGAAAAATGGTTGATTACAAGGTGACTGAAATTTCAGGAAGTATGTCTTTCTTAGAAATGATGGACGTTTTGAATGAACACCTAGTGAATGCTGGAGATCAGCCCGTTGCTTTCGATCACGATTGTAGAGAGGGAATTTGTGGAATGTGCTCTATGTATATTAATGGTGAAGCACACGGACCAGACAGAGGCGTAACCACGTGTCAATTGCATATGAGAATGTTTAAGGACGGCGATACAATTACAATCGAACCTTGGAGAGCAGCTGCTTTTCCTGTAATTAAAGATTTAGTAGTAAACAGATCTGCTTTTGATAGAATTCAACATGCAGGAGGATATATTTCTGTAAATACTTCAGGAAATACGCAAGATGCAAATGCAACTCTTATTTCTAAAAAGGCAGCAGACGAAGCTATGGATGCAGCAACCTGTATTGGTTGTGGTGCTTGTGTAGCAACTTGTAAAAACTCTTCTGCAATGCTAGTTGTGGGGGCAAAAGTATCTCAGTATGCATTGTTACCACAAGGGCAAGTAGAAGCTGGAGATCGTGTTAAAAACATGGTAGCACAAATGGATTTAGAAGGCTTTGGAAACTGTACAAATACAGGTGCTTGTGAGGTAGAATGTCCAAAAGGAATTTCTTTAGACAATATTGCAAGAATGAATAGAGAATTAATGAAAGCGAGTTCTCAAGGATAGAAAAAAACTAAAGACTGTATAAAGGTTTCAAGTCTAACTAGGAACTTTTTTATTTTTCCAAAACTGCATAACGATAAATGCACAAATTATTGACGAAGCCATTCCTTCTATGAAAATTGCAGCCGAGATTAAAGAAGGAGTTAATTCCCCTCCCCATAAAGCTGAATTTTCAACAACCTTTATAAACTGAGGGTCAATATAATGTAGGTAAATTGAAAATGCAATAATTGTAAAAATTACGCTAATAATAGATGTAAAAAGTCCTGTAAAAAGATTTTGAAGGTAATCATTAACTTTATTCAGATAGATACTTTCTTTAATCGCATTATTGACGCCCCAAAACACAAAAGCAAAATTTAGAATTCGCAATTCATTAATTTTTTCTAACCCTAGAAGTTTCATTAGAAAAAAAAATGCAATTATAGCCAGAAATATTTTAACTGCATTCTTGAATACTATTTTTTCAATTTTCATAAGTAAATTTTTAAGTTGAAAAAAAAAGGAGATAGTAAGGTAATAATAATTAATGAATTATAGAAATAATAGCTTTTTAGTTTAACTTTCTTCTATCAGTTTTGCTTCTTTACAGTTTTTATTTGGAAAATTTTACCGTTTAGATTATAAATATAAAGAGCTTTATTAAAACGAAGGCTATTTTATAGACTTCGAATTATAAAAATGAAAATTTTTTAGACTATCAAAAAGTGATTGAAATTAGTATCTTTACTTTATGCAGCATATTTCTAAACTTCCTAGTCTAGGTACGACAATTTTTACAGTAATGGGAGCGTTGGCTAGTGAGCACAATGCAATCAATTTATCACAAGGCTTCCCAAATTTTGAACCGGACCAACAATTGTTGGATTTAGCAAAAAACGCCATGAATTCTGACAGAAATCAATATGCTCCAATGCCTGGAATTTTAGAATTAAGGCAAGCGATTTCTGACAAATTCTCAATACTTTACAATTCAACTTACCATCCAGAAAATGAAATTACAGTCACTGCTGGAGCAACACAGGCGATTTATACGATTATTTCAACTTTTATAAGGCAAGACGATGAGGTAATCCTATTTTGTCCAGCATACGATTGCTATGCGCCAGCAATAGAGGTTAATGGTGGGAAAGTATTGCCGATTCAATTAAGGGGACCATCATATAAAGTAGATTGGAATGAAGTAAGGCAGAACATATCTTCTAAAACTAAAATGATTATCATCAATACACCTCAGAATCCCTCTGGAACTATTTTCTCTAAAGGTGATATGCTGAAATTACAGGAATTGACCAAGAACACTAATATAATAGTGCTGAGTGATGAAGTGTATGAGCATATTATTTTTGACGGAGAGAAACATCAAAGTGTTTGTTTGTTTTCAGATTTAAAATCGAGAAGTTTTATAGTTGCATCATTTGGTAAAACATTTCATGTTACTGGATGGAAAGTTGGCTATTGTTGTGCGCCTAAAGTATTGATGGATGAGTTTAAAAAAGTGCATCAATTCAATGTGTTTTGTGTCAATCATCCAATGCAAAAGGCAGTTTCAGATTATTTAAAACAACCAAGTCATTATCTAGAATTGTCTGATTTCTACCAAGAGAAAAGAGATCTTTTTTTAGGTTTTATTCAAGGTTCTCGATTTAAATTTACGCCATCTCAAGGAACCTATTTTCAAGGATTGGATTATACAGAGATTACAAATGAAAATGATGTTGATTTTTCAAAAAGGTTGATTTTAGAGCACAAAATTGCATCAATTCCGCTGTCGGTTTTTAATTCCAATGGTCAAGATGATAGCATCTTACGATTTTGTTTTGCTAAAAAAAATGAAACCTTAAAAAGAGCAGCTGAAATAGTATGCAAAATATAAATATTTAATCATCTGATTGTTAAGAATATAACAATGATAAATGTGACTGTCGTATTGCTGTCGTGTTTATGAAATCAAGGTGTCGTTATAAAAATAGAAAACTGTAGATATCTTTGTGCTATAATAAAAACATATAAAAATGGAAAGAAGTACGATTACATTAGCAGACATTAAAAAACTAAGATTAGAACGTCATTGGTCGCAAGAGCAGTTAGCGGAAATGAGTGGCTTAAACACTAGAACTATTCAAAGAATTGAGAGTGGACAAAATGCAGATTTTGAAACATTAAAATCATTAGCATCGGTATTTGAAATTAACTTGAGTAGTTTAAATAAAGAAGAAGAAAAGGAACAATTGAGAATTGAAGAGAAGCGAAATGAAGATATTAAAGGGCTTTATAAATTTATTGCGTTGGCAATTTTTTCTTTAATATTTACATTTTTTATAAGTTATAAGGAATCTAATTGGGTCATTTTTGGAATGACGTTTTTATCTTGGTTAGTAATTATAGGTGTATATTCGGTAAATACATTTGATTTATTTAAAAGTAAATAGCCTGAATAAAGTTTCAATATGAAAGACATACTTAATATAGCACTTATACAAGCAAACTTGTTGTGGGAGAATACCCAAGGAAATCTCAATTATTTCGATAAGAAAATTGAGAGCATTTCTTCTGATATTGACCTAGTCGTTCTTCCTGAAATGTTTTCAACAGGGTTTTCTATGAATCCAACAAGTTTATTTGAAACTATGGATGGAGTTTCTATTTCTTGGATGAAAGAAACAGCAATAAAAAAACAACTAGCAGTCGTTGGTAGTTTGATCATAAAAGAGCGTGATACTTATTACAATCGCCTCATTTTCGCTCACCCAAATGGAGAGATTCATCTATATGATAAACGACACCTATTTACGTATGGTGGAGAAGATAAAGTATATTCATCAGGAAACGAAAGATTGACTGTAGAATACAAAGGATGGAAAATTTGTCCTATGATATGTTATGATTTACGCTTTCCTGTTTGGTCCAGAAATAGTGATGAATATGATGTTTTGATTTTCATAGCCAATTGGCCAAAACCTAGAATTTCTGCTTGGGACACTTTATTAAAAGCACGTGCGATAGAAAACATGTGTTATACTATTGGAGTTAATAGAGTAGGAGTAGATGGGAATAATTTGGAATATATTGGTCATTCTCAAGCCATAGATATGCTAGGTGAAGAAATGACATCTACTAGTATTGAGGGCGAAGCCGTTTTAGAAGTTACTTTGAATAAGAATATGTTGCGTGAAAACAGAAATAGATTTCGTTTTTTAAATGACAAAGACTCATTTTCTATAGAATAAAGAGTCTCTGTTAATTTATATTTTAATGATTTAAGCTGGATTCATCCATTTAAAATCAAACTTAGTATCAGGAATCACTATTCGTTCAGTAACTCGATACATTCTATCAGGTAATTTCATCAAATAATCACGAGCTTTTTGAGCTTCATCAGTTAAGCCAGTAATTTTATCTATTTCCCAAGCGGCATTTAATTTTCTAAGGATATCTACATAATCAAAACCAGTATACACACCTGCTCTCTGAGCAACTATTGAAAATTGATCAAAAGTATCTCCTATTTTCCCTCCAGATTGTCTTAGGTTTAACGCAGGCATTATAATTTTATGCTTCATCATATGTTGAAAAGCCAACATCATTTCACTAGGATCATGTTTGAAAATTTGTTTAACAAACTCAGTATATGCAAGGTGATGACGCATTTCGTCACCAGCAATAATTTTAGACATTTTGGCTAATAATTTGTGGCCCCTTTTACGTGCAACTTTAGCTACATTGTTATGTGAAACATAGGTTGCTAATTCTTGGAAGCTAGTATAAACGAAGTTTTTATAAGGGTCTCTTGCGGTACCAATATCAAAACCATCAGTAATTAAATGTTGAGTTGTTATTTCTACTTCACGCATATTAACTCTTCCTGAAAGATATAGATACTTATTTAAAACATCACCATGTCTATTCTCTTCACTTGTCCAAGCTCTAATCCATTTTGCCCAACCATTATCACCACCATTTGCACTATGTTGTGAAACCCCTTCTACATCAAGTAACCAAGATTCATAAGTAGGTAATGCTTCTTCAGTTATGGTATCACCTACAAGGCTTACCCAAAAATCATCATCCAAGTCCTTTGATAATTCTTGAATTTCTTTTACTTCTTCAAGAAAATTATCACTCTGAGAGTTTGGCAAGAAATCAGTTGGTTGCCAGATTTTTTCTGGTGTGATTAGAAATTTATCGACAAACGTTTCGATATTCTTTTCTAGTGTTTGCATTACTTCTAATCGGATATTATGTAATGACATAAATTGTGTTTTACAGGTTTCTTTACAAAACTACTGCATTTTTAATGGTCTTCTCTGTTTTTTCAAACAAATCTTTAAAAGGTAAAGAGTCTGCTTTTATGGGGTCATGTATATCAAACTTTAAATGAACACCCAATCTCAATGGAAAACCGCCATGCTTTAAAAATCTCCAAGAATTATTTATTGTGATTGGAATTACATATGCAGAAGGAATTGTTTTCACAAGCATTTTAAAACCGTTTTCAGAAAACCGTTTAGGAGCGCCATTCTTACTTCTTGTTCCTTCTGGAAAAATCATCGCAGCATAGTTATTTTTTTCTATATATTTCCCAAAGTTAGTAATAGCAGAGATAGATTGTTTAGCGTTTTTGCGATCGATTAAAACACTCCCTCCATGACGGAGATTATAGGAGACGCTTGGAATACCTTTTCCTAATTCTTTTTTTGAAACGAACTTCGGATGCAATTTTCTCAAGAACCAGATAATTGCTGGAATATCATTCATACTTTGATGATTGGCTACAATGATAAGTGGAACGTCTTTTGGGATTCTATTAATATTATTAAACGATATTTTTGAGCCTAAAATATGAAGAAATCTTGTCAGACATAAGTTAAGTATTGCAACAGTCATTCTATGTGGATTATAGCCACCTATTTTTAATGCCAACCATTGTGTAGGATGAAAAAATAGTAGAGCCAATCCAAAGAATATATAGTACAAGATTGTTAAAGGGTAAGACGCTATTTTTAAAATAAAATTCATAGGCAAAAAATTTCCCGCTATTGTAGGAAAAGTTTTTTATATTAGTTAGTAAACCATTGATTCCAAGGGATTCTAGAAAGAATTAAAAGTAAAGCCAATCCATAGAAGATGACAATTGTTTTAAATTTTCCAGTATCAGTTGTTTGTTTTTTATGCTTAGACCATCCAATAGTTATCAATACAATTGCTAGTAACATCATTATAGGATGTTCTATTGCTAGCATCCGGTTTACTTCATTCACTCCAGAAGTTTTCATTGATTTGTACATAGGTGATGAAAAATAGACTCCAAGCCCTATCAACAATTGTATATGAGCAGTTATTAAAGTAAACAGCGATATACGTAAATCTTTATCCTTAAAATCTTTTTTAGAAGTATAACCAATAATTGCATTCACTAAAGCCAATATTAATATTGCTAAAACTAGATACGCCCAATAAGAGTGTATGGTATTCATCATGATAGTTTGTGTGTTTTGGTTTGAAACAAATGTACTAAAAAATGAATATAAAAAAAACCACCTCAATTGAGGTGGTTTTAAAATATTTAAAGGGAATTATTATTCATTTAATACCCAAACTCCACCTGTTTTAATAAAGCGGGTTGAATATTCATTCTCTCCATTATCATAAATGACGTAAGTTAAAAGATATTTTTGACCTTCTTCTGCACTTGAATCATAGTTATCAAGAAATAAAATCAATGCATAATGAATTTGCTCATCCGTCCAGTTATAGTCAAAATCACCATATTTTGCCAAGTTTCCTATTAAGCCTGCATATTCTGCATCAGTTAACTGAGATGCCATATACTCATAATCAGCATTTCTAATCAATGTATACTTTATAGTGTTATCAGGAACCCAAGTTGTTCCATCATGACCAAATTGAATTGTCATATCAGTAATTCCATTCCATTTTGAACCGTCAAAAGTGAAGTTTACATTTTCAATAGCAGTTACACCACTACCTTCATATGAGTTATATTGTACTGCCATAAAATCACCTTCTGCAGCATATGGATATAGATTACCTAAATAAACCTCAAGTAAACGAGCAGATTCTAATCTTTGCTCTACGTTTCTACCTTCTAAATCATCATCGTTATGACCTAAAGCGATATAATCTTCAGTAGTTAAAATATAAGGAGCTTCCCAGTTCCCAGTATAAACAAAAGTACTTGTGTTATCTACAAAAGCAAAAGTATATAATTGATAGGTAGGTGGATCAAAATCAGTAAACAAATCATAACTAGCACCATTTTTAATAACTGCAGTTGTTCTTGTTGAAGCAAAACCTTCATATACCGCATAGGTTACATTATAAATATCTCCATCTACTGCAGAAGGGAAATTATTTAATAGAATAGTTTCTATTTTTGCTCTACGAGCTTCAATAGTTTCTTCATCTTTACCAGCTCTAATATCAAAATTGTTATATTGACCATTTCCTACTAAATCAAAATCAGCATCAGTTAAAGTATAATTGGTGACTCCTGCTGTACCTGCTGTTAAGACAACTTCCATGTCCAATGTAACCACATCATAATCATTATTAAATCCTTTGTAAGTTACTTTATATATATCACCAACAGTTCCATCAGGAGAGTTGTTTAGTAAGATTGTTTCAATTTTGATTCTTCTTGCCTCAATTGTTTCTTCATCTTTACCTGTTCTAATATCAAAGTTACCATAATTATTACCTACTAAATCATAATCAGCAGTTGTTAATTCATAATCAACAATGTCTGGGTTGGACTTAAAAGTTAAATTTACAACGGTTCCTTTCTCTACACTTGGAAATTTATAAGCGAAAAAAGCATCAAAATCATCACTTGATAGTAAACTGTTTAATCCTATTTCGGTATAATCTCCAGCAGAAACAGTATAATCGGATTTATCAACTAATCCAGATACTAAAAAAGTAACTGCAGCTGAAGAATTGTTCCCCCATGCAGGAAACATTTCAGTTAATAGACCAGGGATCATTTCTCGTGCCTCTTCAACTGTGCTGAAAGTTCCTGAATATAATTCTAAAGCGTCGTAATCATCACTTGTTAGAGTAAGTTCTGTATCCCCTACTATAGCATTGTCCTGAGCATCAATCTCAGTGTGGATATCTTCTAATGGATCACATGAAGTGAAAACCATTGTAATAATTGTTAATAATAAAAATATTTTTTTCATGATTGTATTATTTAAAAGTTAACTTTTAATCCTAAACTGAATGTTCTTCCAGTTCCATAGTATACATTCGCACCTGCAGCTGTATGAGTTCCATCGTCAAATGCATCCGAGATGTATTCTACGTTAAAAATATTGTTCATTCTTCCTAATAAAGTTGCGTCAAATTCACCAATATTGAAACTATGTTTAAGTCCTAAATCAAACAAATGAAAATTAGGCATTTTCCAAGTATCCAATCGGTCTGTGCTTCTAGTAATATCAAACTTAGAATATAAATCTCCAGAATAATTATAATCTAAAAAAACCGATGATCTATCAAGCAACTTGTAATTTAATCCTAAAGCGTAAGTTGTCTGAGCAGCATCAGAAACTTTTAAACCATCAGCATTTACTACTACTTCTTCAAGTAAAGTTCCTGCTTGATCAAAAATCTCCCCACTTACATCACTTGTCCATGTCCAGTCTCCTAAAGAAACCATACCATTCATTTTCAATTTGTCAGAGATTTTATATACAAAATCTAATTCAATTCCTTGATGTAATGCATCTAATCCAGCAATATTAGCTTCTAAAAACTGATCTAGATTATCTGGATCAAGAACTCTTGCAGTTAGAGATTTATCTAACCATGAAGTTCTGTAAATATTTACATTGGCATTAAATTTAGAACTTCTATAACCATAACCTATTTCAGCACTAAAAACTTTTTCATTTAATGCATCCTCATTTAATTCTACAGATTCCTTATTAATGAAAACATTTCCTATTAAGAAGGGAGCTTTAGAAAAGTATCCTATATTTCCAAAAACATTTTGATTGTCATCAATATTGTAGTTAGCACCACCTTTTACACTATATCCAAGGAAATTCGCTTTCTCAGAATGTATACCATTTAGATTTGAAGAATCATCTAAGAAACTTGATTTACTATAAGTTGTATTTGATATTGCAGTAGATAAGAAAACAGACAATTCATCTTGTGTGTATTCCAACTGGGCAAACGTTCCATATCTAATGTTTTTACCAGTGTAGTCTCTATTGAATTTATCTCCTACTTTAAGTGCTTCATTAAAATTATTATCATTACTATTTGGGTTAAGATAGTATTGACCCCCCATTAAGTCTGATATTTCATACCAATGAAGTCCTTCATAATATCTTGCGTCAAGACCTGCAGAAAGAATTAAATTATCCGACAAATCAGTTTTTAAAGTAGATAATAAACCAAACCATTCATGTGAATTTCTACTTGCAGCAAAAACATCTGTAGAACCTAAAGCACCATTATCTTTGTTTTCCTTAACAATTCTATCAAAATCAATTGGTGTGTCAAAATCACCCACACGATAATCGTTGTTTGTGAACTTTCCAGACCCCTGAGTTCTTCTACCACCACCATTACCAAATGATGCATAAACGGCAGTTGTTATATATGTTCTGTCAGAAATAGTCCAATCATGGTTTAATGATATCTGAGGCTTATGATAAAAATTATATGAACTATTTTCTACTTCACCATTTCTATATCCCCAATCTGGATTAAATCTCTTCCCACCTTGTTCAGTAGCTCTATTTTGAGCAATTGTTCTTGTGGTGTACCTTTGACCATGAGTTTGTTTTGCTCCAATTACACTAAAGGATAATTTATGGTTTTCGTTAAATATTTTAGAAATATTTAAGAAGTAATTAACACCGCTAAATTGTAATCCATCAACATATCCATCTCCAGAAATTTTAGCAGCAGAAGCAGTAACAGCCAAACCATTATCCATTAATCCAGTTGATAAAGTCATCCCATATTTTAGATAACCATCGTTACCAACAGACATTTTTGCATTCCCTCCTTTTTCAATATCTGTAGATTTTGAAATGATATTGATTGTCCCACCTATAGAGGGAACAGCCACTTTAGAAGCACCTAAACCTCTTTGTACTTGCATCGCGCTAGTAACATCAGATAGTCCAGCCCAGTTTGACCAATATACTCTACCAGTCTCCATATCATTCACAGGTACACCATTAATTAATACAGCAACATTTTCTGAAGAGAATCCCCTTAAGTTAATTCTTGCATCTCCGTATCCACCACCAGTTTTGGTAGCATAAACTCCAGGAGTAGATTTTAGAAGTTCAGGAAATTCTTGAGTTCCTAACTTAAGTTCAATTTCACTCGCTTTAATTGTAGAAACTGCCACTGGAGTTTTCCTGTCAATAGCAAAAGAAGTTGCCATAATAACAATTTCACTAAGAGCTTCTGCCGAATCATCTAATTGAATTGTTCCTAAGTTTGTGTTACTTGAGTTAAACTCAATGTTTTTATCAGTAAAACCAATAAAAGATACTTTTAAAGTACCAGAAGCTATGTTTACATCTAACGAAAAGTTTCCGTTAAAATCAGTTGATACTCCAGTAGTAGTACCTGTTAAAACAACATCTGCTCCAGGTAGTGGTTGGTTAGAACCATCTACAACTGTACCCGTAAGTGTTTGTCCGTACATAGAAGACGCTGCGATAAACAACACTCCTAATAAAATTTTAGTAATTTTCTTCATTTTAAAATAATGTTTTAATTAGTTAATGCAAATATGTGTCTTTTTCAAATAGGATTCCTTAACTTTTTAACAAAATATTATGATATATCATAAAGTTAAGAAAAAATATGCGACTTATTGAAGTTTAAGGTGTTAAATGTAAAAAAGTTGTAAACAATGGAATTGTCTATGTTAAGCCAAGGTTAACTTTTCTTTTTTTTGCTTTCTAGGTAGATTTTGTGAGCTAATTCTTTTCCTAGTTCAACTCCAAACTGATCATAACTAAAGATGTTCCAGATAACTCCTTGTACAAAAATTTTATGCTCATAAAGGGCAATAAGACTCCCTAGGCTTCTAGGAGTTAACTTGCTGATTAAGATAGTGTTTGAAGGTTTGTTTCCTTCAAAAACCTTAAAAGGCAGTAATCTTTCAATATTATTAAAAGCTCCTTTGAATTTTAAATCTAAGTGCACATCTTCTTTTGCTTTTCCCAAAGCTAGTGCTTCAGATTGTGCATAAAAATTGGCCATTAATTTCTCATGATGTTCATTATTTCCGTAAAGAGATTCTTTAAAGCCAATAAAATCTGCAGGAATTAATTTAGTTCCTTGATGAACTAATTGCATATAGGCATGTTGAGAATTGGTACCTGAACTTCCCCATATAACACCTCCAGTTTGATACTCTATTTTCTTACGATTTCTATCCACAGACTTTCCATTACTCTCCATAATTGCTTGTTGCAAGTAGGTGGGAAATAAGTTCAAGTATTGAGAATAAGGTAATATTACTTCTGTTTCTGAATTGAAAAAGTTGTTATACCATATACTAATAAGAGATAAAATTACTGGAATGTTTTTTTCAAATGGTGTTGCTTTAAAATGTTCATCCATTTCCGAAGCGCCATTTAACAGTTGCTTGAAATTTCCAAATCCAATCGCTAAACTTATAGAAAGACCTACAGAACTCCATAGTGAAAAACGTCCTCCTACCCAATCCCACATTGTAAAGATATTCTCTTTTTCAATACCAAATTCTTGGACTGATTTAAGATTGGTAGAAACCGCAACAAAATGCTTTGATATTGCTTCTTGCTTTGCTGAACTTATAAACCATTCTCTAATAGTATTAGCATTTGTAAGTGTTTCTTGAGTTGTAAATGTTTTAGAAACAATTAAGAAAAGTGTCGTTTCAGGATTTAGATTTTTTATAGTTTCTTGCACATGATCTCCATCAATATTAGAAACAAAATGTAAATTTAAGTGTGTTTTATAATATTTAAGAGCGTCAACAACCATATTTGGTCCTAAATCTGAACCTCCTATTCCGATGTTGACAACATCTGTAAATGGTTTTCCAGTAAAGCCTTTTCTCTGGCCAGAAATCACTTCATCGCAGAATTTCTCCATTTTATTTTGAGATTCTTGAATATCAACTGTAATATCTTTCCCGTCTATATATATTGGGTCAGGTTTTTGACTTCTTAGTGCTGTATGAAGTACTGCTCTCTTTTCAGTTTCATTGATTATTTCGCCTGAGAACTGTTTAGAAATGGCATCTTTTAATTCCGTTTGGTCGGCCAATGAGATTAATAAATCTAATGTTTTTTGTGTAATTCTATTTTTAGAATAATCAACATTAAAACCTTTAAAATCAATTGTAAACTCCTCTTTTCTGTTTGGATTTTCAATTAGTAAATCTCTTAAATGAACTTCCTTTATTTCATTGAAATGAAGGGATAATTCTTTCCAAGCATTAGTAGTCGTTGGGTTTATGTTTTTTAATGTCATTTAAATGAAGATTAGCAGATTAATTTGCCGCAATTTCGGAAGAAAAATTTGTAATTCCAATTCTATCCAATTTTGATTTCATATCAATAATTGAATTTAAGTAGATAGGTATTATTTCACCTTTCATAGGCTCGGCTGCTGGTAATTTTTGCTTGAACGGATCTACTTCCTTTCCATTCTTCCAAAAACGATAACATACATGTGGTCCTCCAGTATTTCCAGTCATTCCTACATATCCAATCACATCGCCTTGTTTTACTACTTGACCTACCTTAACAGCCCGTTTACTCATGTGTAAATATTGAGTGCTATAGGTTCCGTTATGTCTTATTTTTACATACTTTCCATTTCCACCTTTCCTGCGTGATTCGGTTACAGTTCCATTAGCAGTTGCAATAATGGGAGTGTTTATACGAGCAGCAAAATCTGTCCCTTTATGTGGTCTTACTCTATTTCCGTAATACGCGATTTTTCTTCTAAGATTGTATCTTGAAGAAATTCTATATTGAAATTTGATGGGAGCTTTTAAAAATTGTCTTCGTAATATATTTCCTTCATCATCATAGAAATCTTCGATTTGTTTTACCGAATCAGCAACAAATTTAAATGCATAAAAAGGCTTGTTTCCATGTTCAAAATGCGCTGCCTTAACTTGGCTTATTCCTGCTGAAATAGTATCGTCTATAAACTTTTCTTCATAAATAATTTTAAATTTATCTCCTTTTTGAAGTTTATAGAAATCTAGGGTCCACGCATAAACATGAGCAACATTATTTGTTAAATTTGGACTTAAATGTAAACTATCCATCGCAACAGAAAGACTGGAATTTATAACTCCTGAAGCTACTTTTTCAACATATTTAATTGGTTTTCTATTTTTTTTCGCAACAATAGAATCGGTAAAATCAATGATAGTACTTTCAATTTTATTATGCTGGTAAATAAAAACTTGAGCTTGTTCTGTTGAATCTTTTTTAGCAAGAATCACATATGGTTTTCCAGCTCTTATTCGTCTTACATCAAAGGTTTCTTTAACGGTTAATGCAATTTTATTTATGAGAGGGTAATCAACGTGGTTTCTGTCTAGAATTTGCCCAAAACTATCGCCATGGACAACAGTGTCAGTGATTACTAGATAATTATCAAGATTATAACCATACATAGTAATGGGTTCAGAAGTCTGAATATTTATAACTTCAATATTTTTAGGAGTTTCTTTACAGGATACAAGTATCAATAAGCTGAAAAGCATGGTAATTTTTTTTTTCAAAGGTGTTGAATTATCAATTTAAACCCCAAAAATACAATTTAATTATCAAAAATTATATTAAAAGGATTCGTCAATCCTTTAAATTCGTCAAGATCCGCTTTTAAAGATCCTACAACCAATTCTGCCTTAATTCTGACAGGAACTTTATTGTCATCTGCAGTTACCCAAACTGTCAAACTTTCCTCTGCTTTAAAGACTCTTCCAGACTGAACAATAGGTCTAAATTTATAGCATTTTACTTTCCCGAATTTTGTTCTTATTACCTCTGTACCTAAAAAACGCATCCTGAAATCAAATGTCTCAGAGTCAAAAAACATTTTAAGTTTTACTTCGTCAGCGATCTCTATATTAGTTAAATCTTGATTTCTCAGGTAATAAAAAGAAGAAATCATGTCTTGTACATTTTCAATAGTAACAGTTTTTTCTATTTTTTTCCTATGGTCTTTTATTAATGCTATGTTTTCTTCTTGATCAAAATAAACATCCCTGGAAATAATATGACCTCCTTCATCAACTCTTCTTCTAAAATGATATGGTTTATTATTCTTTTTATAAAAACGTGTTTGATAATTGTCTTTTACTTTAAAGAAGAATTTTGCTACGCCTGTTGTCCACCCTTTACCGACAACATGATAAGCCTCTTGGTTTTGATTACTTGTAGAATCAATTTTTATAGTAGCATATCCGGCATTAATAAAGCCGTAATGCATCCTATATTTCAACCACTCTCCGCTTTTATAAGCCTCCTTGTTCGACTGTGAAAAGGATGTTACGGTTAATAATAATAAGAGATATAGTAAGTATTTTTTCATCTTAACGATTTATGTGTTCTTGCATTTAGTATTGAAAATGCAATTACTATTCCAAAAATAAAAATAGCCTGACAATTTAACGTTAAGCTCTTATTAAAATTATGTTTAATTAATCTTTAGTCACTATTTTGTAACCTTCAAGATTGTCAATTCCCCAGTTTTTCAACTCATCCTCGCTCCATAATTCTGGAAAGAAAATACGGCGCTGATATTTAGGATGCATATACTTCTGCCAATGACTTCCACCCGTTGCTTTGATATTGCCACCGCTTAAATATTTATTAGCAGCATTATAATGCGCCATTACCCATTTCACATTAACGGTATGATCATAATGTCTCATGGCATTTATTAATTCGAGATTCTCTTGTGTTTCTTTTGGAAGTTCTTTAAATTTTTTCACAAGATTTATTTCATTATAATCTTCCATAAAATCAATAAAATCGCCCATATATTTCTTTTCAAATAACTTCAGCAGAATGGATTTTTCACCAGTTTCATAATTTTTACCTGCCGCTTGCCAGTATAAATGATCAAATGCATGCTTGAAAGGCGTATTCCTATCAATCGTTTTTCTAAAACGAGCGTCAATTAAATTAATTAGTTCCGTCGAAGCAAATTCTATCTTTCGATATTGTGCGCTCTGAAACCCACTTGCAGGAGCCAACGTATTTCTAAATTTTAGATATTGCTCAACTTCCATTCCTTCCTGCATTACTGAAAAAGAATTCGCAAGCATATCAAAATAACGACTTATTCTAGCCAAATGCATACTGAAATTTTCAGCAGAAATATTTTCTGATTTTGCAACTTGGTCAATTTCCCAAAGAATCATTTTAAATAACAATTCATTTACCTGATGATACATGATAAAAATCATTTCATCTTTTTCAGTAGTTCTCGGAATCTGTAATCCTAAAAGCGCATCCGTCTGAATATAATCCCAATATGTTGTAGGTGTGCTCCATAGAAGCCCTTCCAACATTGTGTTTAAAGGAACACCAAGTTTCTTATATTTTTCTTCAATTTGTTGAAGTAATTCCTCTCTTTCCATAAATATCTTTATAAAGTACCTCTGCTTGATTGCTCTCTTTCAATGGCTTCAAATAACGCTTTGAAATTTCCAACGCCAAACGATTGTGCTCCTTTTCTTTGAATAACTTCAAAGAACATGGTAGGTCTATCAACAATAGGTTTGGTAAATAATTGTAATAAATAACCTTCATCATCACGATCAATTAAGACTCCGTGCTCTTTAAGAACCTCTACATCTTCATCTATTTCTCCAACTCTATCCAATAAATCATCATAATATTCATCCGGAACATACAAGAATTCAACACCACGATCTCTCATCTCAGAAACAGTAGCAATAATATCATTGGTTGCAACAGCAATATGTTGCACTCCAGAGCCATTGTAAAAGTCTAAATATTCTTCAATTTGTGATTTTTTCTTTCCTTCGGCAGGTTCATTGATTGGAAATTTAATTCGTCCGTTTCCATTACTCATTACTTTACTCATCAATGCTGTATATTCCGTAGAAATATCGTCATCGGTAAAAGAAATTATTTGGGCAAACCCCATTACTTCGGCATAAAACTTACACCAAGTATTCATTTCTCCCCAACCTACGTTGCCTACCATATGATCAATAAACTTCAATCCAACCGGTTCTGGATTATAGTGAGATTCCCACTTTCTATATCCTGGAAGAAAAGTACCATTGTAATTTTTTCTTTCAACAAAGATATGGACAGTTTCTCCATACGTATAAATTCCAGAACGAATTACATGCCCATTTTCATCTTCTTCTCTTGTAGGTTCCATGAAAGGTTTTGCACCTCTTTTAGTTGTCTCTTCAAATGCTTTTGTAGCATCTTCAACCCAGAGAGCCATCACTTTTACACCATCTCCATGTTTGTTGATATGTTCATTGATCACTCCATCTTTCTCTAAAGAAGTTGTCAACACCAATCGAATCTTATCTTGTTTTAATACATACGAAACTCGATCTTTCATTCCGGTTTCTAATCCTGCATATGCATGAGACTGAAATCCAAAGGCAGTTTTGTAAAAATGTGCAGATTGCTTTGCGTTTCCTACATATAATTCTAAATAATCAGTCCCTAAAAGAGGTAAGAAATCTTCTGCATCTTCAAATAATTTTTTAAGCCCGTATTCTGTATTCTGTAAATCTTTTAATTTTTTTATCCCAGCCATAATATTATTTTTTGTCTACCCATGATTGATAATAAGAATCATCTGCAATTTTCATCGCCTCTTCAGTAACCATAAGCGGCTTGAAAGTGTCAACCATTACTGCTAATTCTTGTGTTTCTTTTTGCCCAATACTTTTTTCCATTGTTCCTGGATGAGGACCATGAGGAATTCCAGCAGGATGTAAGGTAATCTGTCCTTTGTCTACACTTTTTCTACTCATAAAATCTCCATCTACATAGTATAAAACTTCATCAGAATCTATATTACTATGATTGTAAGGAGCAGGAACTGCTTGTGGATGGTAATCATACATTCTTGGAACAAATGAACAAATGACAAATGCATTTGTTTCAAAAGTCTGATGTACAGGAGGAGGTTGATGTACACGACCAGTTATAGGCTCGAAATCATGAATAGAAAATTTGTAAGGGAAATTATAACCGTCCCAACCTACAACACTAAATGGATGTGCTGCATAAATATATTCATGAATCGTATCTTGTTTTTTAACTTTTAGGATAAAATCTCCTAATTCGTTGAAAGTTTCCAATTCTGAGGGGGGATGAATATCACGTTCACAAAATGGGGAGTTTTCTAAATGTTGTCCAAACCAATTTCGGTAACGTTTAGGAGTGTAAATAGGGCTTTTTGATTCTACAATAAAAAGGCGGTTGTCTTCAGTGTCAAAATCTATTTGATAGATAATACCTCTTGGAATAACGATGTAATCTCCATACTCGAAATCAATATTTCCGAGATGAGTTCTTAGTTTCCCTGTTCCTTTATGAATAAAAAGGACTTCATCAGAATCTGTATTTTTATAAAAATATTCTCGCAACGATTTTTTTGGTGCAGCCAATGCAATATAGCAATCACTATTTGCCAATACAATTTTTCTGCTCTCTAAAAAATCATCAGTTGGAGGAACTTGGAAACCTTTCAAACTTAAAGATTTCATGTTTTTATCGACTGCTATTTTTGGAGAAACGTCGTAAGATTTTTTTACTTCTTTAACTTGAGTAGGTCTTTGAGTGTGGTATAATAAAGATGACATTCCATCAAATCCTATTGTTCCGAAAAGTTCTTCATAATAGAAATCTCCTTCAGGACTTTTAAAAATCGTGTGTCTTTTAGATGGAATACTACCTAATGTGTGATATCTAGGCATATAAATGTTTTTATGTTATTGAATATAATTTTTTTTGTTATTTGAAAAAATTACGCAAAACTATTCAGGATTCCTTATGATTAGAAATTTTAAGAGGAGTAATAATTCTGTCCAAGGTGTATTCATAATAAAACAAATATAAGCATTTTTTTGGGAGGGCGATAATGCTATTTGGTAAGCTCTTGACTCACTTCAATTACTTTTTCAATCTGAGGGGCATAACGTTTAATAGTAGCTTCAACACCATTGGTTAATGTCATTTGATTTACTGAGCAACTGATACATGCGCCTTCTAGTTGAACTCTTACAATGTTATTTTCAATATTTACAAGCGAAATATCTCCTCCATCGGTAACTAAAAAAGGTCTAATTTCTTCTAAAGCCTTCTCAACATTTACTATTAATTCTTCTGCTGTCATAAGATTAATTTTTAATCGCGCTACATCCACTCATTGTTGTTATTCTCACTACTTCAGTAGGAGGTAAAGAAGTATTTCTTTTCACAATTTCAGAAGTAATATTTTTAGTAATTTCTATAAATATTTCTTCCAATTCTGTTCCGTCCTGTAAAGCAACTGGATGACCGAAATCTCCTGATTCCCTAATACTTTGAACTAATGGAACTTCACCAAGAAATCTAGTGTCTAAATCTTTTGCAAGATCCTTAGCCCCATCTTTTCCAAAAATATAATATTTATTTTCTGGCAATTCTGCAGGAGTGAAATAACTCATATTTTCTACGATTCCAAGTACTGGTACGTTGATGCTGTCTTGCTGAAACATTGCGACTCCTTTCTTAGCGTCTGCAAGTGCAATGTTCTGTGGAGTACTTACAATTACGGCTCCTGTGATAGGTAATGATTGTACAATTGATAAATGTATATCTCCAGTTCCTGGAGGTAAATCAATCAATAAAAAGTCTAATTCTCCCCAATCTGAGTCAAAAATCATTTGTTTTAAGGCCTTTGAAGCCATTGGTCCTCGCCATATTACGGCTTGATTTGGTTGTGTGAAAAAACCTAATGAAAGAATTTTAATTCCGTAACTTTCAACGGGTTTCATTTTTGACTTTCCATCAATATTAACTGCAAGTGGTTTAGCATTTGCCACATCAAACATTAAGGGAGTTGAAGGACCATAAACATCAGCATCTAGAATTCCAACGCTGAATCCCATTTTTGCCAAAGTTACAGCAACATTAGAAGTAATAGTAGATTTTCCTACCCCACCTTTTCCAGAAGCAATAGCAATAATACTTTTTATGCCTGGAATTTCTTTACCTTTAATTTCATTGATAGGTTTTTCAACAGCAATTGCTGTCACATTCACCTTTATATCGGCTTTTGGGTGAACTTTTTCATGAATTGTCTTCATGATATCCACTTCAACACGCTTTCTAGCTTGTAAAGATGGATTGTTTATTTCTACATCTAGGATGATTTCTTTGTCAAAAACGACTATATTTTTTACTGAATTACTTTCAGTCAAACTTTTCCCTTCTCCAGGAGCAGTAATAGTTTCAAGTGCTTTTAATATATCTGTCTTTTGAATACTCACGTGTCTAAATTATAATGATTCTAAACAACAAAGATACAGTTTTCAATGAATATAGGAAGCAGTAGTTGGAGTATTTGTTTTTAGGGGTTTATACTAAAATTAGAAATCAAGTAATTCCTCAGAAGGGTTCCAGAAAATAGTGTCAAAATCTTGTATTTGATGATCAATAACTTTGATTCCCTCGCTTTCTAGTAATTGCTGCATCAGATTGGTTCCATCGAAATGTTGCTTGCCAGTTAAAAGACCTATTCGATTCACAACTCGATGTGCTGGAATTGTCTCATCATTATGAGAAGCATTCATTGCCCATCCCACCATTCTTGCAGATCGTGCAGCACCAAGATATTTAGCAATTGCACCATAACTTGTAACTCTTCCGTAAGGAATAAGACGTGCTACTGCATAGGATCTGTCGAAGAAATTTTCGTTAGATTTCATTGATTGAAAGGTACTGTTTTATTTCGAAAAGGGTATTCAGAAATAATCTACTAATAATTCAATCGAAACTTTATATAAGTAATTGCTTTTCCAGTTTCTAGATATTGACTTTCATAAAAAGTCTGAGTGTCAATTACCTCTTTAGGAGCATGTTGTTCATTGTTATATACATCGTGATGTGCATATAAAATTTCATGCTTTTCACCATGTAATAATCCAAGCGTATAGCCGTGCATAAACTCACTATCAGTTTTTAAGTGAATGATGCCATTTGGTTTTAAAATAGTATGGTATTTTTTTAAGAAATCTTGATTGGTCAAGCGATGTTTGGTGCGTGTATATTTTATCTGAGGATCAGGAAATGTAATCCATATTTCGTCAACTTCATTTTCTTCAAAACATTGATTGATCAACTCAATCTGAGTTCGTAAGAAGCCAACATTTACTTTGTCATCTTCAAGTGCAGTCTTAGCGCCACGCCAGAAACGTGCGCCTTTTATATCTACTCCAATAAAATTTTTAGTTGGGTTTTTCTCTGCAAGAGCAAGTGTATATTCTCCTTTTCCACAACCTAATTCAAGAACAATAGGATTGTCATTTTTAAAGAAAGTATTCCAAGTTCCTTTTAACGGAAACTCATTTGCTAGAATCGTCTCACGAGTTGGTTGAACAACATTAGAAAACGTGTCGTTCTCTCGAAATCGTTTCAGTTTATTTTTACTTCCCACAGGAAAAATTTAATATATAGTGAAATTTTAAAGAACTATTCAGTTCCTTGCTGTTTAAACTTTCTTAGTTGGCCCATCCAGTAAACAAAGGTAGTCGTACAGATAATTATTAAAATCCAACTAAAAGTGTTTTGTAACCACCAGTTATCCATAAAACGAATTCCATCAAGTGGTTTAAACGCTACATTTGTGAAAAAATCACCAATAGCTTTGAAAATATTGTTTGCAATCATTGTTAATTGTATTTACATTGCAAATGTATAAAAACTCCAGATGATAGCCAATTTTTTTAAAAAAACTAAACCAATCAATTCCTTTTTTATTGGCGTACTATTTTTAGTCTATTATATATTGTTTTTAATATATATTGATACAACTCCCTTCTCATTTTTGGAATTATTGAAAAAGAGTGGGCTTCTACTGCTTTTTTTAACGACCTTCTTTCTGGTTCGATTTATCAATCGAAAAAATTATTTATCAGGGCAGAGCGCATATGTTTTGCTTTTTTTAGCAATGCTATTTGGCGTTTTTCCAGAAACAATGAATGTAGGAAATGTATTTATCTCACATTTAGCCTTGCTATTAGGCTTTAGAAGATTGTATAGTGTAAAATCAAATAAACTCGTAAAGCAGAAAATTTTTGACTTTGGTTTTTGGGTAGGAGTTGCATCCTTATTTTATATGTGGAGTTCAATATTTCTTTTTTTAATTCTTGTTGCAATCATTAAGTTGAAAAAAAATGAGATAAGAAATTTTTTCATTCCTATTGTAGGGTTTATCACCCCACTTTTTTTAGTATTTATGTATTATTTTATGACTAATGGAACAGATGAGTTTTTTAACAAATTAATTTTTGAGTACAATATTGATTCCCTGCCTCCGACGATATTATTTTCAATAAGCGTCCTATCGTTACTGTCGATAACAGCAATTATATATATAAGTATTAAAATTAACACTTTAAGTCACGAATTAAAACCTGTATGGATTCAAGTAGTCTTTCATTTATTATTGGCAATAATAGTATTTTCAGTTGCTCCAATTAAAGACAATACAAGTTTATTGTTTTTGTTTTTACCGCTATCAATTATTCTAGCCAACTTTGTAGAATTGATTATTAAAAAGATTAGGAAAGAGGTTATTGTTATCGGAATACTGCTGATTTCTTTTTGGCGTTATTTTTTATAGTTTACTTCCGTAAGATAAATCTCCAGCATCGCCAAGTCCTGGAATAATATATCCTTTATCATTTAATTTTTGGTCAATTGCAGCAATCCATAAATGTGTGTTTTTAGGAAAGTGTTTTTTTACATATTCAATCCCTATTTCAGAACCGATCACACATATTATATGAATGTCTTTAGGCGTTCCGTTTTTTAACAAAGCATTATAGGTATCGACTAATGATCTTCCACTAGCCAACATAGGGTCCGCAAGGAATAAGGTTTTCCCTTCAAGTTCGGGAGTAGCAAGATATTCGATTTTTATTTCAAATTCTGATTCGTTAATCTGTTGTCTATAGGCTGAAACAAATGCATTTTCAGCATTATCAAAGTAATTTAAAAGACCATTGTGAAGAGGTAGTCCTGCCCTTAAAATAGAACACAATACAATATTGTCAGTTGGAAGAAGTATAGATTTACTTCCTAAAGGAGTTTTAATTTCGCTACTTGAATACGTAAGTTCTTTGCTTAGCTCATAACTTAAAATTTCTCCAATTCGTTCAATGTTTCTTCTGAATCGCATAGAATCTTGCTGTATTGAAATATTTCTTATTTCGGAGATAAATCTATTTAAAATAGAATTGTTTTCACCAAGATGATGTAAAGTCATTAGAAGTATGTTTTTAACAAATATAAAACTTTAATAAATTAAAAAGCTAAATAAAAGGTGTATACTGAGTGTTTGAAAAAATAAAAATTATTACCTATTAAAAATGCGGGAACTAAAGTTTTTGTCATAGGAGAAATTGCTAATAATTATTATGGAAATGCAATGAAATATCCAGAAATATTTGAAGCAAACAAGCCAATGCTTTCTCACCCTGATAAAATTTATCTAGTACAAGTACTATGTATTCCTTCATTGGACTAAATACTTAAAACTATTTTTAAAAAAGCGTTCACGTATATGTGAGTGCTTTTTTTCTTAGTTCTTAAAAAACATAAAGGACAATGTATCGAAAAACAAAATAGTTAAAAGTTAAAAGATGTACCTTTGCATACTTATATTTACTACGGATGATATTATCAATGACAGGTTATGGTAAAACCGAAATACAATTACCAACAAAAAAAATTACGATTGAAATTAAATCTCTCAATAGTAAAAACTTAGATTTAAATGTAAGAACTCCTTCTTATTTTAAAGAAAAAGAACTTGAAGTGCGTAAAAAGATTGCGAGCTCATTAGTGAGAGGGAAAGTTGATTTCTCAATATACGTTGAAAATATTGGGACAAATGTTTCTTCTCAATTGAATGAAGAAGCAATCAAAACGTACATGGAACAATTGAAATCAATTTCAGGCGCATCAGAATTGGAATTACTTCAAATGGCTATTCGTTTACCTGAAACTATTGAAACGACAAGAGGAGAATTTGACGAAACTGAATGGAAAGAAATTGAGAGAGCCGTTATATCGACATTGGAAAAGATAAACAAATATCGCCAAGATGAAGGAGAAGTTCTTAAGCAAGATTTTATCAAAAGGATTTCCTTGATACATGAATTCTTGATTGAAGTCATTGAACTTGACCCACAAAGAATTAAAAATGTAAAGGAAAAATTACAGAAAGCTATTTCAGAACTTGAAGTAAAAGTTGATGAAAACAGATATGAACAAGAATTAATTTATTACCTAGAAAAACTGGATATAACGGAGGAAAAAGTTCGTTTAAAAAGCCACTTAGAATATTTCTTAACAGAATTAAATGCGTCCACTTCCAATGGTAAAAAACTTGGATTTATTACTCAAGAAATAGGAAGAGAGATAAATACAATTGGATCGAAAGCTAATTTTGCTGGTATGCAAAAATGGGTAGTTCAAATGAAAGACGAGTTGGAAAAAATTAAAGAACAAAATTTAAATGTTCTATAAATGAGTAAAAAAGGAAAGCTTATTGTCTTTTCAGCGCCATCTGGTTCTGGAAAAACTACAATTGTAAGGTATTTATTAAAACAATCTGAATTGCAATTGGATTTTTCAATTTCAGCAACTTCTCGTGGAAAAAGAGGTGAAGAAGTAGATGGAGAAGACTACTATTACATGTCTGCATCAGAATTTAAAAACAAAATTAAAAACGATGAGTTTCTAGAATGGGAAGAAGTGTATCGCGATAATTTTTACGGAACATTAAAGACAGAGGTTGAGCGTATTTGGGCACTTGGAAAACATGTGATTTTTGATATTGATGTTTCTGGAGGTTTAAGAATTAAGAGAAAATTCCCTAAAGAAACACTTGCGATTTTCGTAAAACCGCCAAGTATTGACGAGCTCAAAATTAGATTAAAAAAGCGTAAAACCGAGAGTGACGATAAGATTAATATGAGAGTTGCTAAGGCATCTGCGGAACTTGCTACTTCACCACTGTTTGACAAGATTGTCGTAAATGAATATTTGGATGAGGCGTTAAAAGAGGCATATAATTTGGTTAATGAGTTTGTGAATGTTGAAAAAAAGTAAAACAGGAATGAATATTGGTTTGTATTTTGGGAGTTATAATCCAATACATATTGGTCATTTAATCATTGCCAATCATATGGTTGAAAATTCTGATTTGGACCAAATATGGCTTGTAGTAACACCTCACAATCCTCATAAAAAAAAGAATTCATTATTGGAAGATAACCATAGACTTGCAATGGTAGATATTGCTTTAGAGAACTATCCGAAATTAAAATCTTCTAAGATAGAATTTGGTCTACCACAGCCTTCCTATACAGTTAATACTTTGGCTCATATTAAGGAAAAACATTCAGATAATACTTATAGTTTAATAATGGGTGAAGACAATCTGAAGAGTTTTCATAGGTGGAAAAATTTCGAGACTATTTTGGAAAATCACAATGTCTATGTATATCCAAGAATTTCGGAAGGTGTTATTGAAACACAATTTGACAATCATCCGAAAATTCACAAAGTAGACGCTCCAATTGTTGAAATATCTTCAACTTTTATTCGTAAGGCGATTAAAAATAAATCTAATATTAGGCCTTTATTACCTAATACCGTATGGCAATACTTGGATGAAATGAATTTTTACAAAAAATAAAATAGAGAATATTAATCATTTCTATTTTAGACTTTTCTTAACAGATTTCCGTTGTATATTTGCTTAATAGATTACAATGGCAAACAACAATTCGAATAAAAAGAAACTCTCACAAAAACTCATTCATAAATACAGAATGGTTGTGATCAATGAAGATACCTTTGAAGAAAAAGTATCTTTTAAATTGAGTCGCCTGAATGTCTTTATTTTTGGCGGAATATGTACCGTTTTATTGATCGCATTGACTTCGGTTTTAATTGCATTTACACCTTTAAAGGAATATATTCCCGGATATTCATCTGCTCGATTAACCAAGAAAGCAACAGGTCTTGTGATCAAAGTTGATTCGCTAGAGAATGTTCTAACTGTAAACAGCTTGTATATTGATAGGTTAAAAGAAGTATTGATAGGAGACATCTCTGGTTTTACATTTGATAGAGATTCGGTTCTGGAAACGATACAATTTGATAAAGATTCACTGCCTATTAATTCTACTGAAATTGATTCTCTTTTCAGAATAGAAATAGAAAGAGAAGATAAGTATAGTTTTTTCGAAGAAGCAAAAAAAGATATAGATATCGTATTTTTTGCACCAGTTACTGGTGTTATAACTTCCGATTATAATATTGATGACAAGCATTTTGCAGTTGATGTAGCGGTTAAAAAAGGGACTCCTGTAAAAGCTGTTGCTGACGGTAGAGTTATTTTTGCTGATTGGACACCAGCAACAGGGCATGTGATAATTCTTGAGCATTCTGAAGGCTATACTTCAATTTACAAACACAATGGAACCTTGCATAAAGAGCAGGGAGATCTTGTGAAATCAGGTGAGGTAATTGCTAGTTCTGGTTCAACTGGAGAATTGACAACTGGACCACATCTACATTTCGAATTATGGAGTGACAGTTATCCTGTAAATCCTGTTAATTTTATTGATTTTGAATAAATGAATATAAAGTCAATTCTTGCAATACCATTCGCAAAAATAATCACTAGAAGGATTTACAAAAGAGCTGATAATCCTATAAAAACACAGCAGAAAGTTTTAAAGAAATTAATCTCTGAGGCTAAGAATACTGTTTTCGGCAAAGATCATTTTTTTGACAAAATAAAATCATATGCTGATTTTAAATCCAATGTTCCTATTCGAGATTACGAGGCATTGACTTCTTATGTTGATCGTGTAGTGTTAGGGGAACCAGATGTTTTATGGAAGGGAAAACCTGAATATTTTGCGAAGACCTCTGGAACAACTTCTGGAGCCAAATATATTCCGTTGACGAAGGAGTCTATGCCGATGCAGATAAAAGGGGCGCGAAATGCTCTTTTAATGTATATCAATAGAAAAAAGAGGGCAGATTTCATGAACGGCAAAATGATTTTCCTCCAAGGAAGTCCAGAATTAGGCGAGAAAAATGGTATAAAAACAGGAAGACTCTCAGGAATATCGGCTCATTATGTACCGAAATATTTACAAAATAATAGACTTCCTAGTTATAAGACCAATTGTATTGAAGATTGGGAAACCAAAGTTGAGAAAGTAATTGATGAAACAATTAATGAAGATATGACTTTAATAGGTGGCATTCCTTCTTGGGTTCAGATGTATTTTGAACGTATTGTAGCTAGAACCGGGAAAAAGGTAGGTGATGTTTTTCCTAATTTTAATGTGTTCGTTTATGGAGGTGTTAACTACGAACCGTACCGTAAGAAATTTGAAGAATTAATAGGAAGGAAAGTAGATTCCATTGAGTTATACCCTGCTTCTGAAGGTTTTATTGCCTATCAAGATGGAGAAGAGAAAAGTATGCTGTTAGCATTGAATGGAGGAATTTTCTATGAATTTATTCCTGCAGATGAGTTTTTCAACGAGAATCCTACGAGACTAAGTATTGGTGATGTAAAACTGGGCGTGAATTACGTTATTATTTTAAATACGAATGCTGGACTTTGGGGATATAATTTAGGAGATACTATAGAATTTACTTCACTGAAGCCACATAGAATAATAGTTACCGGACGAATTAAGCATTTTATTTCTGCATTTGGTGAACATGTAATAAGTAAAGAAGTAGAACAAGCAATGCAAGATGCTACTGATGAAATTAATGGTAGTGTTACTGAATTTACAATTGCTCCCAAAATTGATGTTGAAAACGAACTCCCTTATCATGAATGGTTTGTTGAATTTGAAAAGGAACCAGAAGATTTAGTTGAATTTTCTAAACTGATTGATAAGAGTTTACAACAGCAAAATTCATATTATTTTGATTTGATTCAAGGAAAAATTCTGCAACCATTAAAAATAACCAAAATACAAAGAAGAGGTTTTCATAATTATATGAAATCAGTTGGTAAACTGGGAGGGCAAAACAAAATTCCTAGACTGGCTAATGATAGGAAATTGGCTGATAAGTTGTTAGATTTTAGCATAAAATAAAAATTGATAATTGTTTTTTAGCATCTCAGTTTGCATTGCAATTGTCATTTATGTGAAGGCAGAAAACTATACTAAGGTTGAATTTAGATTTCTGCTTTCGTAGGAATGACATATTCTTTCACATAAAAAAACACAATTAATATAGCAAATGAAAGTACTCTCTGTAAATATCGGTGAACGAAAAAAGGTCATTTGGCGAGAAAAAGAAATCGAAACGGGAATCTATAAATTTCCAGTTGATGCTCCTATTTTTTTAGGGCAGGAAATAGTTAAAGGTGATACTATTGTTGATACGAAACATCATGGAGGAATTGAACAAGCTGTTTATGGGTATTCAGAAAAGCATTATGGATATTTTAAAAAGTTGCATCCAGATTTAGATTGGAATTATGGGATGTTTGGAGAAAATATAACTTTTTCAGAACTGAATGAAGAGGAAATACTTATAGGAAGCACTTATCAACTAGGAGAGTGTAAACTTGAAGTTACAAAGCCTAGACAGCCTTGTTATAAATTAGGAATTCGCTTTAATAATCCTATCATTATAAAACAATTTTGGGAAACTACAATGAGTGGAATTTATTTTAAAATTCTTGAGACAGGTTTTGTGAAAAAAGGAGATGAATTGATTCTTATAGAGGAGTCGAAAGAAACTTTTACAATCGCACAACTATATGAGTCAAAAAAATAAAGCCTTGCATTGCAAGGCTTTATTTTTAAAGTAAAAAAGTATTACTTTTTCAAAGCTTTTAAAATATCTTTCAATAAATCATTGTCAGATGGTCCAGCAGGAGCTGGTGCTTCAACAGGTTTTTTAGTTTTGCTATATGCTTTAACAATTATAAACATTACTAGACCAACAATTAGTAAATTAATAAGAGTGTTAATCCAAGCCCCGTAAGCAATAACTGCGCCTCCAGCTTCTTTTGCAGCAACTAATGTAGGATAATCTAATCCGTCCATGGCTACATGAAGGTCTTCAAAATTTACACCTCCAGCAAAATAACCCACAAAAGGCATAGCAATATTGTTTACAAATCCTTTAATAACAGCACCAAGGGCTCCTGCCATAATTACAGCTACGGCAAAGTCGATAACATTGCCTGTCATAATAAAATTTTTAAATTCTTTTAACATGTCTCTTAGTTTTTTAGATATTCAGTTAATTTGACACAAGATATACAAAATTATCACATTTTAAATGTAAATCAATTTTATTATTGTATAAAGTATCGTTTAATTCGCTGAGAAACAGTAGTTAACAGTTCGTAAGAGATTGTGTCTGAGTTTTTTGCTAACTGCTCAACAGTTTGTTGATTATTAAATATCACAACATTATCTCCTTCTTGACATTTTATATTAGTGACATCAACCATAATCATATCCATACATACATTTCCGATTATTGGGGCTTTTTTATGGTTTATTGTAACCCAACCCTTACCATTACTTAATCTTCTGCTTATTCCGTCGGCATGACCTATAGGAATTGTTGCGGTTAGAGTGTTTTTTTTAGTAAAAAACCCTCTATTATAACCTATGCTTTCGCCTTTTTCAATAGTATGAATTTGAGATATAACAGACGTAAGAGATAATACATTTTCTAGTTTAGAAGTTTCTTGTTCATCATTTCCAAACCCATATAACCCTATTCCTAACCGTACCATATCATAGTGAGCTTCTGCATAATTTATGATTCCGGAAGTGTTGGTCATATGCTTCATCGGCTTAAAACCAAAATTAGCTTCGAATTTATTTACTATTTTTTCAAACGAAAGAATTTGAGAGCGGGAAAATTCTCTTTCATGTTTATCTTCTGATGCCGCCAAATGTGAAAATATTGATTTTACTTTTACACTCTTATTGTCTAATAAAGATGAAGTAATAAAATCCAAATCACTTTCTTGAAATCCCAATCGATTCAATCCTGTATTAAACTTTAAATGCACAGGATATTCCGAATGATCTAGATTGTTGGTGATTGATAAAAAGTGTGATAAAATACGCTTACTATATAGACTTGGCTCAAGGCAATATTTAATAATAAGGTCTAAATTTTTTTCTTGAGGATGGAATACTAGAATAGGTGTTTTAATTCCAGCTTCCCTTAAAGCAATCCCTTCGTCAGTATATGCAACTGCAAAATAAGAGACATCATCCTGAATGCATTTAGCAATTTCAACAGCGTCACTTCCATATCCAAAAGCCTTTACTACAACTAGAATTTCAGTATCTTTGGTAAGTAAAGATTTGAAATAATTAAGATTGAATTTAACGGCATTAAGATCAATTTGTAAAGTTGTAACGTGATTATTATTCATATGTTTAAGTTATATTTTTATCGGTAACATATGTGTTCGCTTTTAATCATTTTCTCAGGAACAAAATCTTTATTTGCTCGTTTCATTTTTCACACCTTCAATGGATTGTGCATTTTTGATTTTATCTTCTTGGATTGCTTTATAATAGGCAGCTCTACTCAAGGGTTCGTATTCTTGTGTTTCACCCAATAAAACCAAATTTTCATTTGCAGTTTTTCTATGGCTAAAATGAGCAAGATTTCCAGTACGAGTACATACTGCATGAACCTTAGTTACATACTCAGCAGTTGCCATAAGTGCGGGCATAGGTCCAAAAGGGTTTCCTTTAAAATCCATATCAAGACCAGCAACAATAACTCTTACACCACGATTAGCAAGATCATTACACACAGCCACAATTTCATCGTCAAAAAACTGCGCTTCATCAATACCAACCACCTCTACATCATCAGCCAGTATCCTAATATTGGCAGAAGAAGGCACAGGGGTAGACCTGATTTCATTTGAATCATGGGAAACAACCATTTCTTCATCATAGCGTACATCAACTGAAGGCTTGAAGATTTCGACTTTTTGCTTAGCAAATTGTGCTCTTTTTAAACGACGAATTAATTCTTCAGTTTTTCCAGAGAACATCGAACCGCAAATAACTTCAATCCAACCAAATTGTTCTGTATGATTTACTGTATTTTCAAGAAACATTTTGTAATTTTCAGAATTGTAAGGATTAGGTATGTGTTTTCAGCTCTTAATTATACAAATGTATCAAAAATAAACCATCATATTCGTATAAACTCATCAACTTATGCACAAAAAACTGGAAGCCGAATTGGTAAGTATTGCACATAGTATTCTGCAAATGAAAAATCGCGAAGATGCCATCGCTTTACATGAAAAAGCGCAGCAAGTGTATGAAAAACTATCTGTACTTACATTTATTGATAGATATATGGCAACCACTCCCAATATTTCTGAAACTAAGGAAGAATTAGCAGAAAAATTTAAAATAACCCCTAGCGAAGTTTTTGAAGAAATTGAAGAGGAGTCTTCTGAAATCGTTGAAAAAGTCACTGATGATGTTAAGAAGTTGATCAATGAAGTGGAAGTAAAAGAAGTCATTTCAGAGAAGATAGAAAAAACTAAAAAAATAACTCTTGAAGAGGAATTTAAAAACACAGTTTCTGTAGAAGTTACCCAAGATTTATTTAAAAAGGTAGCCGTTAAAGATCCGAATGTAAAAACGTCTTTAAATGATAAATTATTACAAGAGAATATCCAAGTTGGATTGAATGATAGGATCGCATTTGTAAAACATTTATTCAATCATAGCCAAGAAGATTTTAATCGAGTATTGTCTCAATTAAATACTATGAAAACGGGAAAAGAAGCAAAAAACTTTATCAATAAAATGGTAAAACCAGATTATGATTGGTCGGGAAAAGAAGACTTTGAAGAGCGTTTAATTGGATTGGTCGAAAGACGATTTTTATAAAAAAAGATGAGTACTACTACCAACTATATTTTCTGTATGAAATGGGGAACTCTGTATAGTGCAGAGTATGTAAACCGTTTATATTCTATGGTATCTAAAAATTTGACCTATGATTTTAAAATGGTCTGTTTTACGGATGATGAATCCGGAATACGAGACGAGGTTCAATGTTATCCTATTCCTGATATTAATTTAAATTCCAATCTTCCAGAGCGAATGTGGAAGAAATTAACGACACTTAAGAAAGATTTATACGGACTTGAAGGTCGTGCTTTATTTCTTGATTTAGACATTGTAATTGTCGATAATATTGATTGTTTTTTCGATGTTGAAGGCGAATTTAGAATTATAAAAGATCACAGTTGGAGATCATGGAGAATTACAGGGAATTCATCTGTATATAGATTTGACATTGGGAAACACGATTATGTGTTTGATGAATTCATTGCCAATTTTGACGAAATCATAAAAATTCATAGAAATGAGCAAGAATATTTAACGCATGCTATTAATGATAATTGCAAATTGCAATATTGGGATAAAGAATGGTGTCCGAGTTTTAAGTACGATTGTGTTTCTCGTTTTCCGCTTGCAGTTTGGAAAAAACCTATGATTCCAGAAGGTGCTAAAATTATTATTTTTCATGGAGAAATTAATCCTCATAAAGCTATAAAAGGTGGGCGAGGAAAATGGTATCGATATGTAAGAGCAGCGCCTTGGGTTGCTGATTATTGGAAGTAATTAATTGAGTTTCTCTATCAAAGAATCAACAATTTTTTTACTGTTTCCGATAAATATTTCTTGATCTACAATAGTTACAGGACGCTTTAAAAAAGTGTATTCATTTAATATCAATTGGCGGTAATCACTTTCGGTCAATTCTTGATTTGTTAAATCCATTTGTTTGTATTTCTTCGCTCTTCGACTGAAAAGAGATTCGTAACTTCCTGACAAAGATTTCATTTCTTCAAGTTGACTTACTTCTATGGGTTCAGTTTTAATTTCTTGCATTGTAAATCCATCAAGATTTATAGATTTCAAAATTCGAGTACACGTGTCACAAGTTTTTAAGAAGTATATTTTTTTCATAGGATAAATTTAATGTCTTTCAATAGAAAATTACATACTTTTATAGAAAAAATTATCATAATGAATCAATTTAATATCCTTAGACAAAGCCGTAAATTAATTTTCAAAATAATTGATGGTTATTCTATTGAACAACTCAATTTTATTCCAAATGGTTTTAAAAATAATATTGCTTGGAATGTGGCACATTTAATAGTGACTCAGCAATTAATATGTTACAACCTTTCTGGATTACCAATGCATGTGACTAAAGAAATGGTGAATTTATATAAGAAAGGAACTGTACCAGAAAAGGAGATTTCATCATTAGAATTTGAAAAGATAAAAGAGCAATTCATTTCAATTGTTGACCAATTCGAAAAAGATTATAAAGAAGGGATATTTAAAGATTTTAATGAATATACTACAAGTGTAAATATTACATTAAGCGATATAGATTCTGCTATAGCATTTAACGATTATCACGAAGGAATTCATTTAGGAATTATTTTATCATTAAGAAAATTAGTTTAGACATGAGTTTGTTTGTGATAATTACAATATTAATAGTGCTATCAGCACTTTTCGGTTACATCAACGTGCGGTTTTTAAAAATGCCAAACACCATTGGATTGATGGTAATCACGATTCTTTTTACATTGGCTGTATTGGCGATTAGTTTGTTTGACGAAACGCTATTAGAAAAAGAAAAGGAATTGATTTCTCAGATAGATTTTGAAACGGTACTTCTAGACATTATGTTGAGTTTTTTGCTGTTTGCAGGTGCTCTACACACCAATTTTCAACAATTAAAAATTCAACGAAAACCAATATTTACTTTTGCGACATTAGGTACTATAACTTCAACTTTTTTGGTAGGCGTATTTACATTCTATTTATTAAAGTTGGTCGGAATTCCAGTTGATTTTATTTATTGTTTGTTATTTGGAGCATTAATTTCACCAACAGATCCTATCGCAGTTTTGGGAATTTTAAAACAAGTAGGAGCGCCAAAAAAACTGGAAACGAAAATTGTAGGAGAATCCTTATTTAATGATGGAGTAGGAGTTGTAATATTTTTAACTATTTATCAAATTGCCAAAGGAGGAGCACATGTATCGATAGGTCATGTCGCTGAGATGTTTCTAGTAGAAGTAGGAGGAGGAATCGTTTTAGGATTACTATTGGGATGGATAACGTATCGATTGTTAAAGTCGATTGATGATTATGATACTGAAGTGATTATCACAATTGCTGCTGTTATGGGAGGAACTGTATTGGCACAATATTTACATTTATCAGCGCCACTTGCAATGGTTACCACAGGATTAATGGTTGGAAATGATACCGTAAGAAAATCAGCAATGAGTGAAGTTACAGAACAATATGTAGACAAGTTTTGGGAATTGGTAGATGTGCTGTTGAACACAATCTTGTTCGTAATGATAGGAATGGAGATATTGGTATTGACATTTAACGGAAAGTATATCTTGGCTGGAATATTGGCAATTCCAATGTTGTTATTTGCACGTTATTTATCTTTAATGTTACCAATAAAATTCTTTGCCAAGAAATTAGATTTTATTCCAAATACAAATTTAATCATGACTTGGGGAGGTTTACGAGGAGGAATTTCAATCGCGCTGGCATTGAGTCTAACAGTAGAAATGCATCGAGATTTATTTCTGGTAATGACTTATATTATTGTAGTATTTTCTATAATAGGTCAAGGGTTAACGGTAGGGAAATTAATTAAAAAACTTACAGAATAATAACATCTTGTATTATAACTAATAAGTGTAGAGATATGAAACGAACATATTAAAACCTCTACCATCCAAGGGTAATGATTAATAGCGAATAGCATGTGACCTTTGAAAAATAATAAATATAAACACATGAAATTTAATACAAAAACAATTCACGGAGGTCAACAACATGACCCAAGTACTGGAGCAGTAATGACTCCGATTTTTCAGACTTCGACATATGTCCAGCAGAGCCCGGGAAAACATAAAGGATATGAATATTCAAGAAGCGAAAACCCAACAAGACATGCTTTAGAAAAAGCATTTGCAAGTATAGAAAATGGAGAATATGGTCTTGCTTTTTCATCAGGAATGGCCGCAACTGATTGCGTGTTGAGGTTGTTTAATCCAGGCGATGAAATCATTGCTGGAGAAGATATATATGGAGGGTCGTATAGAATGTTTACACAACTTTTTAAAAAATATGGATTGAAATTTACGTTTGTTGATATGAACAACGTTGAAAAAATTACCAATGCAATTACTTTGAACACGAGACTCATCTGGCTTGAAACACCATCCAATCCATTATTAAAAATAGTAGATATTGAAGAGATTACTTCTATTGCAAAAGCAAATAATATATTAACTGCAGTAGATACTACTTTTGCGACTCCCTACAATCAACAACCGTTAGAAATGGGTGTTGATATTGTAATGCATTCAGCAACTAAATACCTTGGAGGACATTCTGATATTGTGATGGGTGCCTTGATGGTTAAAGATGAAAAATTGGCGAAAGACTTACATTTTATTCAATTTGCAGCTGGAGCTGTTGCGGGACCTATGGATTGCTTTTTAGCACTTCGAGGTTTGAAAACATTAGCGTTGAGAATGCAAAGGCACAATGAAAATGGAATGGCAGTTGCTCATTTTTTAAATCAACATCCAAAAGTTGAAACGGTTTATTATCCAGGATTAGAGAATCATGAAAACCATGAAATTGCGAAAAGACAAATGAATGGTTTTGGTGGAATGGTTTCTTTTAGGTTAAAAGATAAGACTAAAGAGGCAACATTAAGAATGTTACAAAACTTTAGTGTTTTTACATTGGCTGAGTCTTTAGGAGGCGTTGAAAGTCTTGTGAGTCATCCAGTAACAATGTCTCATGCGTCAATTCCGACTCGTGAGAGAGAGAAATTAGGAATTACGGACTCACTGACCAGATTAAGTGTGGGAGTTGAGGATATCGATGATTTAGTTGAAGATATTAGAAAAGCACTAAAATTGGTTTAGGAATAATTGATAGAAGTAGTGTGAAAAGCCCTCTTTTTAGTTTAAATAATATACATATCCGACATGGAAATATAGTAACCAATCATTAAATTTATTGGCAACATCATCTCTTGCATTTAATCCGTCTACCCAATTTGAAAAGAAATATTGCCAGCGTGATTCTATAAATACATCTGAATATTCTCCAAGTTTTTTTCGAGTTCCGATTCCTGCAGTTAATGACCCAGTAATTCCTTTTGTATCTCTTGTTGCTTGAGAACTTGCCCATTTTGGGAATAGAAGATCATAATTGTTTTCCCAATCACCATCACCATACCTTGTTTCAACAGTAGGGTCGTAAAGATTTACCATAAATCCTAAACTTAGGTAAGGAGACCATTTCAATGTTAAATCTCTTCTAGATCCAAAATCATTAATATCAATAAAGTGAAACTCTAGTTGTGATCCAATATTCCAGAGTTTAGCCTCACCATGCATTGCTTGTAATTTTTCACCATTTTCACCTTCGGTAAGATCGACCCATTTCCCAAAGTGCTCTAACTTTGCTTTATGATAAGAAATCTCAGAGCGAATTCTAAAGTGCTCTTTCCAATAATTTGCATCCTGATCCCAGCGATAACGATAATCGGTAAAAGTTAAATAATGTATAATTCCAAATCCTTGACCTACATTTCCTCCGACATTACTTTTAAATGAATAACGTTGACCATAATCGGTAGTAAAACTTGAAGATCCTATCATCACACCAATCTCATGTGTTTTATTACCACTATCTCGTTGGGCATATGTAGATATCACACATAAAAGCGCGAAAATAATTGGGGGAAATATTTTCATTTTGTGTTAAATTTTTTTTCTGATTTTCAAATGTAACAAAAAACAAGCTACCATAAATTATAAGTTTATATTATTTGAGAGTAAAATTTTCATTTAAAGCCCAATTTGCTCTCACTTCAAATAATTCAAAATGGTATTCTGTCTTCTCAGGTTTCACTTTTTTCAAGTAACTTCCTGTATCCCATTTTTGATTTTCGTTAGTATCATAAATTATTCTTACTTGATAATTATTCGGGGATAAATTTTCAAACTTCACTTTTCTTTTTTCTGTTACATAGACACTTTCTATTAGTTTAGATTTATCATCTGTCAATTCAACTATTATAGGATAATTCTGAATACTTTCTAATGAAAGATTGATAATTCCATAATCTTCAGGGTGCTTCGTCGTAAATGAATATTTTAATGTATCATTGACATTTCCAAATAAATCTTCAATTGCACTAGGCAAAAAGGTAACGTTATATTTGTTTTTATATTCTTTTTCAAAATTGAGATTCATACTTAATTTCGAAGTGTTAATCTCAGGAGTGAAACTTACGTTAGTAGAATCTTTATCTATAAAAATAATTTTAGTCTTATCAATTTTAGCAATAGGAATATTTGATTCAACAGAAAAGAGATTTCTTAAACTTAAAACACCTTTTACAGGGCTAGAAATTAGTAAAGAATCTATTTCTTTAGAAGGTAATTTTATAACTACTTTTTCTTTAAAATCTAGATTTGAAATTTCAAATTCTAGCGAGTCTTTTTCAATAGGAGAATACCAGTAACTGATAGAATCCAATTCTTTATCAAAGATAATTTCAGATTTAAAATCTTGAGGAATGTCAGAGAGTATATCAATTTTAATATTTTCTCCATTTCCTTGATATCCAAAATAAATATGCCCTTTTTTTACCTGTGAAGGTCGCGTAAATTTAAATTCAGGTTCTTCTTTGAAAAGATTAAAATCATAGGCACTATCCGTAGGAAGAGTAATAAAGTCTTCTAGGAAAGCAATTTTTTCTTGTTGAGGGTCGAACTGGTAGTTGCTGTTTTTATCATCGATTGCGACCATTAAAAATTTCCCTGATTTAACATGGGATATTTCATAGATAATAGTATCGAGTGTATTCGTAATATAATCAGGACGTTGATTATATATTATTGAATCGTTGAATTCTTCAGTGACTTCATACAACAGCACTGATATATTTTCATCAGTGGTGTTCTTAAATGCATCTTTAATTTTTCCGACTACTTTCAAGGAATCAATATAATCACCCGTAGAAATAACATATTTAAACCTTTTTAAGGGAATGTTTTCATTATTGTCTTCTATACTATTTCCAAAATTGAATGTGTAAGTTGTATTTTCTTTTAAGGTGTCTAAAATCTTTATGGAAATAAATTTACTTACTGTTCCTACAGGATTAATTATTGGCTTGTGTTTCATGGGAGGTGAAATAACCAATTGTTTATTCACATCTTTTAATTTAATATATTCATCAAAATTCAATCGAATTTTTTTGTCCTTGAAATTTGTTGTTAAATGATCTGGTTGTGCGGTAATTAAAATAGGTGCTGTGCTGTCTTTTTCGCCACCAGTAGGCCGCCCTCTTCTCGCGCAACTATCTAGGAGTAATAGTAGAACTAATCCAGTCAAAATAAATAAAAACCGAAATTTCATCAAAAATTAATTTTCACAAAGAAACAATATTTTTTTATTATAGAACGCTTTAAAAATCTAGATATTTTATTCTCTGAAAGCAATAACAGCAATACTTATTTTACAATTTTCGCTTTTTAAGATTTCTTGAGCACACATTTCCAAAGTAGCTCCAGTAGTTGTAATGTCATCAATTAAAAGTATATGCTTGTCTTTAAAAAAGGAAGTATCTTTTACTTTAAACAATTCATTGTTTTTATTCCACCTTTCAATTCGCCCTTTTATACTCTGATTTTTAGTAACTTCAGTTTTAATTAATTCATTTTCTATAAATGGAATATTAGTATGACTAGATATTGCTTGACCAAATTTTGTTAATTGATTATAACCCCTCTTTTTTAATTTTAGAGGATGTAAAGACACAGGAATAATATAGTCAACAGTCTTAAATCGTTCACTTTCCATCATTTCATTTCCTAGCCAATCACCGAAGAAAGTTCCCAATTCTTGATGTCCTTTATATTTAAGTTCATGAATGAGCGTTTGGATTTTTCCTTTTTTGTGAAAAAAGAATAAGGAAGTTGCCTCTTCTAAAGGGATTCTTCCATAAAATTTCTTTTCAAGTAAATTTTTTTCAACATTAGTGTAACAAGTTTCCGGGAAATCATGTCTACAGAGTGTGCATATTGTTATTTCATTATGCGTGAGTTGCAGTTTACAACTTAAACATACTTTAGGGAAAAATAAATAAAATATATCTTTAAATATTTGCATCTTTGTCATAATTAATGGTAGCAAGTTAAAAAAAGATACTAAACTTGAAAAAATTAATTGGATAGATGGGAAAAAAAATAACGTTTTTTAAAGAAGCAGTTAAGAGTATGAAAACTTCAGGCTCGTTTGTTCCAAGTTCGAAATATCTAGTGAGAAGGATTCTTAAAAATGTTGATTTTAAAAAAAGTACTGTTATTGTGGAATATGGTCCTGGAAATGGTATTATTACTAAAGAAATCTTGAAACGCCTAAATCCTAATGCTATCTTATTATCATTTGAAATTAATGATGCCTTTTATAACAACCTTAAAAAAATTGATAATAAACAATTAGTGGCGCTTAAAGTTTCCGCTGAAGACATGCAGGAAGAATTAGAAAAATTAGGCTTTAAAAAGATAGACACTGTAATTTCAAGTTTACCATTGAGTATCTTACCAAAAGAGTTAGCAAAGGATATTATTAAGAAATCTCATAACACTTTAAAGGACAAAGGACAATTTGTTCAATTTCAATACAGCGTTAAGTTTTTAAAGCAATTCAAGTCTATATTTAAAAATAAAGTTGAATTAGAATTCGAACCTCTCAATTTTCCGCCAGCATTTGTATATATTTGCGAAAAATAAAACACCTTCTTAGTGTAATTAACATGAAAACAGGACATTAAGAAGATATATAAAACTAAAAACACTAACTTAACTAACAGAACAATGAATAAAAACTCAACGAACAAAGGAATTATTATTATTCTAGCATTGCTATTACTTGGTACAATTGGCTATTTATTTATGACCAACAATAAATTGAAAGAATCAAATACGTTTCTAGAAGAACAAAAAACGGAAATTCAGACTGATCTTAACGGAATGATTGCAAAATATGATGAAGAAATTATTAAAAACACATCTTTATCTGGTGAATTGAAGTTTGAACGAGAAGAAATTGTGCAGTTCAGAGATTCAATTAAAAACTTAAAACAGACAAATTGGAGTCTGATAAGACGTTATAAAAATAAAATTAAAGAACTAGAAAATTCGTATCAAGAATTATTTATTTTGTCAGAAAACTTGAAAGTTGATAATCAAAATTTGACACAAAAAATTGATAGTGTACAAGTATTTTCTAAGGGGCAAAAAGTGATTTTAGATTCTATAAGTGTTCAAAATACAGGGTTGACAGAAAAAGTCGCAATAGCTTCTATTCTTCAAGTAAATTCCATCAAGGCGATATCAATGCGTAAACGTAATAATGGGAATTTAGTTGAAACTATAAGGGCGAGTAAAACGGATGCTTTAAGAATAAGTTTTATAATAGCAGAAAATCTATTGGCTGAAGCAGGAGGTGAAAATGTCGTAATTCAAGTTTTAAATCCAGACGGAGAAGTTGTTAAGAGTATAGGTTCAACAACTTTAACTGATAATGTTACTGTTATAGATTATACCGAAGAGACTACTGTTGATTATATCAAAGAAAATCTTGATGTTATTCTTATTGTTGATACAGACAGAAAGCAAATGAAAAAAGGTATTCATACAGTAAATGTATACTTAGCAGGAAGATGGGTTGGCGCTTCCAAAGTTACTTTGCGATAAAATATCTTTAAAATAAAATATAAAAGTGGAGGTTCTTATAAAGAGTCTCCATTTTTTTTATTTACAAGCATTGTAATGTTAAAACCTTTACTATTTTTGCACCATGGCAAAACAAGAAGATAAATTTAAAAATGTTATTTCACACGCTAAGGAATATGGATACATTTTCCAGAGTAGTGAGATCAATGATGGATTGAGTGCAGTATACGATTACGCACAGAATGGAGTAGAACTTAAAAAAAATATTAGAGAGTATTGGTGGAAAGCAATGGTTCAAATGAACGAAAATATTGTAGGATTAGATTCGTCTATTTTAATGCACCCTACAACATGGAAAGCATCAGGACATGTCGATGCCTTTAACGACCCGTTAATTGACAACAAAGATTCTAAAAAACGATATAGAGCAGATGTTTTAATCGAAGACTATTGCGCTAAGATTGAAGTAAAAATCGAAAAAGAAGTTAAGAAGGCTGAAAAGCGTTTTGGCGAGGCTTTCAATAAAGAAGAATTTATTTCTACCAATGGTAGAGTTGTCGGTTATCAAGAAAAGATTAAGACCATTCTTTCAAGAATGGGAAAATCATTGGAAAACGAAGATTTGGCTGATGTAAAAGCATTGATTGAAGAACTTGAAATTGCAGATCCATTATCAGGAAGTAAAAACTGGACAGATGTCAAGCAATTTAACTTGATGTTTGGGACAAAATTAGGTGCATCTGCAGAATCTGCGATGGACTTGTATTTACGTCCTGAAACTGCTCAAGGAATATTTGTCAATTTTTTAAATGTTCAGAAATCTGGTCGTATGAAGATTCCTTTTGGAATTGCTCAGACAGGAAAAGCATTTAGAAATGAGATTGTTGCAAGACAATTCATCTTTAGAATGAGAGAATTTGAACAAATGGAAATGCAATTCTTTATTAAGCCTGGAACTCAAGCGGATTGGTATAAGCATTGGAAAGAGACTCGTATGAAGTGGCATTTATCTTTGGGAGTGGGAGCAGATAATTACCGATTTCACGATCATGAAAAATTAGCGCATTATGCAGATGCAGCCACAGATATTGAATTTAAGTTTCCGTTTGGATTTAAAGAATTGGAAGGAATACATTCAAGAACAGATTTTGATTTAAAAGCACACGAAGAATTTTCAGGAAAGAAATTACAGTATTTCGATCATGAAGAGAATAAGAGTTATGTACCCTATGTTTTAGAAACATCTATCGGTCTTGATAGAATGTTTTTAGCCATTTTTTCTAATGCTTTACAAGAAGAGACTTTAGAGAACGGAACGACAAGAACAGTCTTGAAATTGCCAGCAGTTTTAGCACCGACTAAAGCGGCGATTTTGCCACTGGTAAAGAAAGATGGGTTGCCAGAAGTTGCAAGAAAAATCATGGAAGAGTTGAAGTGGGATTTCAATATCGCTTATGATGAAAAGGACGCAGTAGGAAGGCGTTATAGAAGGCAAGATGCCAATGGCACGCCTTTCTGTATAACAGTCGATCACGACACACTAGAAGACGACTCTGTAACGATACGAACCAGAGATACAATGGAACAAACTCGTGTGAAAATTTCTGAGTTGAAAGATATAATAGCACAAGAGGTTTCTATGAAAACTTGGTTGATGAAAATGTAAAATATCATTCCTGAGAAGGTAAGAATTTTATAAAAAACTAAAAACCTCCAAGAACTTCTTGGAGGTTTTTTTAGCACTTATTTTTTCAAAACTTAAAATCGATATCCAATCGAAGCTCCTAATCGTGGAATAACTTCGGTTGCGACATTATCATTTGAAGATGTAATTTGTTCACCGATGCCTCCATAAAACTCTAAAGCAAGACCTCTTTTACTTACAAATTTCCACCCCAATGCAAATCCCAATGCTATATCATTGGAAGATTGTTTAGATGTAGCACCAATGATATCTACATCATTTTCAGTATGACTATACATGGTTAAGCCTTCTACAAAAAAACCTGCAGCATATTTTTTAGAAAAATAACGACGATAAAACCCTGTAAAAACATATCGTTCATTATAGGAAATAATATTCCGATCATCATAAGAATTTAATGCAAAACGAGCTGCTATACCTGCTGAAGATTCAGAATTTATTAAATATTCATATGAGCCTTCAAGATGTTTAAAAATAAGAAGATTAAATGCATTTATTTTCACCTCATGATGGTTTTCCTTTTCTTCTTGAGCGTAGGTTGATAAACTAACAATTGATATAATTGTAATCAATATAATTTTTTTCATAAAAAATATTTAGGGTTAATTAAGAGATGCAAGGGTTTGTTTATAGTTCCTTTTTTTTTGAATTAAAGTGATCTTTACACAATTTTTCAACTATTAAAACCTGTATCCGAGAGAAATTCCTCCTCGACTTACTATTTCAATATCACTATTGCCAAATAAATCTCTTCCGATTCCTGCGTATATCTCCGCAACAAATCCTCGTTTACTCACAATCTTGGTTCCAACAGAAACTCCTACTGCAAAATCAGTGTATGTTTCTTCATTGTATGTGCCACTTCCGCCATTATTTGGAGTGTAAAATTCATCCTTTCCAGAATGTACCATTCCGAATCCTTCCACGAAAAAACCTTGTGCGTACTTTTTGCCAAAAAAATGACGGTAGTATGGAGTTAATGAGAAAGTTCGATACTCATCCAAACTAATATCGTCGTCATTATCTAGAGCGAACAATAACCCAACTCCAACGGAAGATTCTTCATTTAAAATCTTTTCATAACCCACATCTAGCCATTTAAAAATAACAAGATTGGTAACATTGATTTTTAATTCATTGTCTCCAAGTGTATTTTCAGGAAGGTCTTCTTGCTGAGCAGAAATTGACAAACTCGCAATCGATAAAATTGCAGCAAACATAATTTTTTTCATAAAGGATTCTTTTTAGTTATAAGAATAGATGTAAAATATAATTTTTAGTTGCGTTGCAAGTAACAATAATTATGCCTAAAAATTGGCGCGTAACTGAATAGTTCCTGTATGTACAGTTCTCGAAGCTTCACTTTTCCTTCCTAAATAGTTGAAATTCAGATCAATATATTGGGTCAGTTTCTGTTGCCATAGTAAACTCCAGGTGAAATTATCTCCATTTTGTAAGCCTTCGAGAATTTGGTAAGCAACTGGAGAATTTTGATTTCCTATAAAATCATTGATAAAAAAGTTAAATTCGGATTGTAATGTAAAGTTCTTTTTATTGCTTGTGCGATAGGAAGCACCCATCTTATGGGAAGTCAAAGATTCTAAATTCCCAATTTTGTTTTCTTTGGTTTTATATTCATATAAGATATTTAAGGACGAATGATCGTTGTATAAATAAGATATTTTTGGATTGAAAGAAGTGTTCTCTAGTTGGTAATTTCTGCTGATAAAATTCTCCGAAGAATTAGAGTTTTTACCAAGACTTGAACTGATATCAAGCAACCAAGAGTCACCTATTTTATGAGTAAACAGCAATTGATGTAATTTCAATTTACTTTCAAGGTTGTCAATAGCTAAACTTGATTTATTTCGTGCATCGATATAGTTATAAGTAGTAGAATATCGTTGTTTTCCTCGATTTAAATATACGCTGTTTTTGAGATTGTAATTTAATGCCAATACATCATCGCTATTTATGTCAAATGGATTTAAATTAAAAGAATCGTTATTCCTCGTTTGTTTATTATCAACTAGTAGATAGGATTGGTTCTGAAAGTGCGAAAGTGCTTTTTTAAACCCTTTTTGATTGCTCCACTGATTAAAATTAAAAAGCAGTGACTGACTGAATTTCGTCTGATGTGTCTGTATGTAATTAAGTGTAGGTAAAGCTACTCTTAAATAGGTCGCCTCATCTTGAAATTGAGCAATTTCAAACTCATTTAACTCTTGAATTCCATTATTATTATAATCATTCCACGTATAGAACCCTTGACCAGCTTCCACTTCAATATAGGAGAATTCTTGTTGCGGTAAGCTTCCTGAAACAGTTTCATAAACACTGTTTAAACTTATAAATTTTCGAAATAATTGTTGGTTGTAAATAATTCTAGAATTAAGAGATTTTGTGTTTTCAAAATCTACATTTTCTACGGTTCTGTAATTCGCGTAAACAGATAACTTAGTGTTATCACTTTTTATCAATTGCGAATTCATAAAATATGTTTTGGATTTACTTACTTGCTCAAGAGCATTGGATTTTACACTATCATTGACTCTAAAATTTGCTCCAATCTCTACAAATATTTTTGTGGAATCTCCTATTCCAATAAAAGGTTCATATTCGTTAAATTTTTGACTTAAAGGAGAAAGTGTCTGATTAGAAATAGTTTCTCTAGTATTATTTTCTGCATTTACTTTTAACCCAACCCAACTTTTCTCAAAATTATATTCAGAGACAGTATATAGTCTTTTAAAATTATTTTTTTCATCCAATGATTTGCTATTCAATAGACTGCTGATGACATCAATTTTCAGTTTGTCATATTTTAGATTGGCAGTTACACTATGTCGGTTTCCTTCAAATGAGTCGCTGAAATTTAGCCGTTCGTAATTGTAAATTAAAGTTCCATTTCCTTCATTAGAATAGATAAAAGAAGTATTGAACAATTGTTGGTTTCCTGAAGGGTTAAGAATGTTCCAGTCTCTATTAAACTCAATATTTCTAAAGCGTTGGATCGTTTTAAAACCATTGGTAATTGATTCAAAATTCACGTTACTTTTTAAATCCCATTTCTTATCAATGATGCGTTGTTCCCATCCGATCTTGGTAGCAAGGCCATCATTCTGTTCATTATCAATGGTTGAGAAGAGGTTTTGGTCGTTTTGACTAAATGCTATTTCAGCATTAATCGTAGTTTTTTCAGATGGGTTGTACGAAGCATTTACAAGTGCCAATTGCAATTTAGTCGGTGCAACCAATTGAATTGTAGGGTTGTAGTTCCCTAAATTTACACCTACATATTCATAAATTTTTCCAATAGCAATCGTACTTCCGAGTATATAATCACCTAGATTTTCTCCGGCATTGGAGAATCGGACATTGTATAATTCATCATTTTGATCATTTGAAAAAACATAAACTTCATTCATCCCTATGAATTCTTTGCGATATTGAATTTTGCTTTCTGAATACGTATCTAAAACAGCACTTGGAGAGACCATTTTCGAAATGTCATTTCCCGCAAGGGACAATAATTGTTTCTGACTATCTGATAAATCTTGCTGTAGAGATTGATTTTTAATATCATTTTCAATATAAAACGATCCACCTATTTTTAGTTTTTCACTTTCATATTGTGCTCCATTATGTGTAATAAATCGCGTATAATTACGGTCAGAATATTGAAAGTCTACTGAAATTCGCATATTGGCATTGATAGGGAAGGTAGGCGTGAAGGTTATTTCGGCAGTATTATAATCCATTACGTAATCCTTATTGCCACCTCTAGTAATTGCAAGACCATTTACATACACAGTTTCGCTACCTGATAAAATAATAATGTATTGTTCGTTATTTGGACCAAAAATACGGTAAGGACCTTGATTGTTTTCTTGTCCTATAAACTCATAATTAGTAAACTTTCCTTTCACCAATGCTCCAGATGCAAAAACCGAAGTTTTCGATTCATCAGAATGATCTATAATTCCATCAACCGATATTCCTGCAACTTGTTTCGTGAAATTCCCATAATAGGAATTGTCATTTTTTAAATCTACATCTCCTGCTTTTATACTCCATTTGTCACTGAATAATTCGATAAAAACACGATCAAATTCATTTAATTGTTGTGTGTATCCATTTTCTTGAAATGGAATGTTGGTATCAGTTATGGAGGCTCTTAATGTTACTTTTTCCGATAATTTCCCTGCAATCTGTAGGTCAAGTGTAGAATTTAAAACTGCATTTTGATTGTTTCCGATTGTCAATCCTCGACTAATACTTCCGACGGTATTCAGTCCGTCAAACGGCTTAAATAATGAGTTTTTTATACGTGAAGGAACTTTATACAATGTAGCGTTGTCGGTTGGATTTTCAACGATCAATTTCTTGTCAAATTTCGAATAGGTTTTCGTTAAAAAATCAGGATATGCATAATATTCAACTTCTATTCTTGGATATTTTTCTTTATCAATTACTAAGGTTGAGTTTCCAAAGTCTATCGAATATTCGATTGAATCAAGGACGGTTTTATTAGAATTAATTACTTTAAAATGAAAAGGATTGATACTGACTGAATCAATAAGAATTGAATCTTTTTCAACGGTAATTATTTTTGTTCGAAAGTTTTTAGAATCTGTCTGTCCATGCGCATAAAGCCCAAACAAAAAGATTCCTATCCATAAAACGTTCTTCATTTATGTAACAACGATTAAAAAACAAAAATAGTTTAAAATAGTTGTTGATAGTTAAATTGAAAAATGAAGTTAAAATTATACTAAAAGGGCTAAGTAAGTAGGCGTACTAAAATAGTTCTTTATACTTTTGGAAATTGATATAATTAGCATGAAAAAAATACTTAAAAGAGTAGTGATAGGTTTAGTTTCAATAGTAGTGTTGTTGTTTGTGGTTGGATTTCTTTTTATCAATTTAAGCCCGCAATTTGGTGGGAAAACAACAAGTGAACAGGAACTTGAATTCGCTACTTCTGAAAACTATACCGAAGGAAAGTTTATCAATAAAGAGCCCATAAATATGGATATGAGTGCTGGAGATATGATGCGTGTTATGAGAAAGATGTTCAACTCTAGCTCAGGGACAAGACCAGTAAAAAACATTGAAGTCCAGAAAATTGATTCTGTTACTATTGCAGATTACAATTCTAAAACAAGATTAATTTGGTTTGGTCATTCAGCTTTTTTATTGCAAATGAATCATAAAAACATATTAATTGATCCAATGTTTGGAACTGTTCCTGCTCCACATCCTTGGTTAGGCGCGAAGAGATTTAGTAAAGAATTACCAATAGAAATCGAGAAACTACCACAGATCGATGCTGTGATAATTTCTCACGATCACTATGACCACTTGGACTATGAATCTATTCAGAGGTTAAAAGATAAAGTTGGAAAGTTTTTTGTTCCATTAGGTGTAGGTGCTCATTTGCAAGAATGGGGAATTGAAAAGGAAAGAATTGTAGAATTGAATTGGTGGGAAGAAGTTGCATTTGATGATTTGGTTTTTCGTAGTACTCCAGCACAGCATTTTTCTGGAAGAGGATTGAATGATAGAATGAAAACATTATGGAGTTCATGGATTATAGAATCAGAAGTAGAGAAGATTTTTTTCAGTGGAGATAGTGGATATGCATCACATTTTAAAGAAATAGGAGAGAAGTATGGTCCATTTGATTTTGCCATGATAGAATGTGGTCAATACAATGAATTATGGCCAGACGTTCATATGTTTCCTGAAGAAACGGCGCAAGCAGGACTTGATTTAAAGGCTAAAAAAATGATGCCAATTCATTGGGGAGCATTTAAGTTATCTACACATAGATGGACTGATCCAGTTGAGCGTGTATCCAAAAAAGCGGAAGAATTAAATATTGAATTAATTACTCCCAAAATAGGTGAGCCCATAGATCTAATAGAAACTCAATCAACTTTTTTAGAATGGTGGAAGGACTAATATATTTTTGAAAGTTTATTTATTCAAAAACGTTAGAGAGACAAAAATAGTTTAAAACCTCAGGGAATTCCATTGTCAAAATGTTTAATATATAGGCTATGATTTTTTTTTGTAGATTTATCGAAATGCTTTTTCCAATTTTAATTGGAATGAAATTTGATAATTTCTATTGACATTTTAAATTATCAAAACAATATAATTACACATAAAACATCATAAAACATCATAAAAATTAATAATAATGAATTCACAAAAATATTACACCTTAATAGTTGTTTTACTCTTTCTGGGCCTTTCTAGTTGTACTTCGGCAATTTTAGAGGACGAAGATACAGGGCCAATAGCAACAACAATTAAATACAATGATGATGTGAAAAATATTATTTCAGCCAATTGTATTTCTTGTCATGGAGGATCCTCACCACAAGCAGGTCTTGACCTTTCTAGTTATGTGAATGTGAGATTTGCTGCTGAAAATGGAAATTTATTGAATCGAATTAATGATCAAGTAAACCCTATGCCTCAAAGTGGGATTTTACCTTCTTCTACTAGAGCAGTAATTGATCAATGGGTAGCAGATGGTTATTTAGAAAATTAAGAATCATGAAACATTTATAAAAGTTCACTAACACAAAAAATAATTTACTATGGTGAGTAAAAAAATAATTTTGAGTATTTTACTTGTTTCGTTTTGTACTTCTATGCAAGCGCAAAAGTATTTTACTAAAACTGGAATTACAAATTTTAAAGCATCTGTTGATGCTTTTGAACCTGTCGCAGCAACTAGTAATAGTACAACTGCAATTGTAAACATTGCCGATGGTAGTATTGCAGCATTATTATTTATGAAATCTTTTCATTTTGAGGTTGCCTTGATGGAAGAGCATTTCAATGAAAACTATATGGATTCTGATAAATTCCCAAAAGGAACATTTAGAGGTTACATAGTTGGTTTTAATTTTCCTGATTTATCAGAAACAGAAAAGGAATATACTATTAACGGAACATTAAATATAAGAGGAATTGATAAAGAAGTTGAGGCTATTGCCAAAATCAAATTGGTAAATGGTACTATTTCATTAATTTCTGACTTCAGTGTTACGCCTCAAGATTTTGAGATTAAGATTCCAAACATTGTTAGAAAAAAGATTTCCGAACAAATTAATATTACTTTAGAGTATGAGTTTATCGAAAAGAAATAAAGGAATTTTATTAGGATTAATTTTAATCATTATTGGAGGCTATTCAATGTATAAATATACATATAAGCCTCACAAAACAATAGATGATATAGAATTGAAGTTTTCTGGAGATGCAACGGATTTCTTAATTAAAATCAAAGAAAATAATGCTTTTTTTAATGATGCAGCAGTTCAAATAAAAGGAAAAGTTACTTCAATTGAAGTTCAAGGAATAAATTTAAATAACGCTATATTTTGTCAAATGGATGAAACGACTTCTCTATCAGGATTAAAAGTTGGCCAAGAAGTTGAAATTAAAGGACGTATGATAGGATATGATGACTTATTAGAAGAAACCAAATTAGATAAAACAGTTATTATTAAATAAACATTATGAAGAAATATTTTCTAATTATTACAATTTTAAGTTTAAATGTTTTGTATGCTCAAGATGATTTATTAGAAGAGTTGGAGAACGAAGCTACTGAAGAAACATTTGAACAGCCTGCATTTAAAGCAATGAAAATAGGCAATTTACAATCTACTAAAGTTGCTGCTAAAGGAGATTTATACATGTATGTTTCGCATAGATTTGGAACTTTAAAAGATGGTATTAGTACATTTTTTGGTTTTGATAATGCCAATACTAAAATACAATTTGTCTATGGTGTTTTTGATGGAGTTCAGTTAGGAATAAGTAGAGAGTCCTTACGCAAAACCTATGCAGTATCTGCAAAGTTTAAATTAAAAGAGCAGAATGATAAATTTCCTATGAGTGTTGTTGGTTATACAACTGCTAATATCAATTCAGAAGTGAGCACAGATAGATATCCATATATAAAATTTGGAGACAGAGTGAGTTACGCTTCACAATTGCTAATTTCTAGACGAATTAATAATAAATTCTCTATAGAATTAGCACCTACTTTTGTGCGTCAAAATTTAGTTTACGAACCAGAACAGCAGCATAATCAATTTGCTTTAGGAGCAGGAGGAAGAATGAAAGTAAGTAAGCGCATGTCTATAAATTTAGATTATGTCTATAATTTTAGTAGATATAAAGAGTCTATTTATAACAATCCATTCACTATTGGATTAGATATTGAAACAGGCGGACACGTATTTCAATTATTATTTTCTAATGCACAATCAACGAATGAACCAGGGTTTATTAGTAATGCAGAAGGAGATTGGAGTGATGGAGATATATTCTTTGGATTTAATATTGTGAGGGTATTTTAAAACAGCGTTTGCTGCTTAACACTACTTTCGTGTTCTAGCAACCATTTTTTACGCCATAAACCTCCAGCATATCCAGTTAAAGACCCATCAGATCCAATAACTCGATGGCACGGTACAATAATCCAAATAGGATTTTTACCATTTGCTGATGCTACTGCACGAATTGCTTTTACATCACCTAGTTTTTTCGATTGTTCTAGATAGGTTCTTGATTTTCCAAAGGAAATATTCAGTAATTCTGTCCATACCGATTTTTGAAAATCCGTTCCTTGTGGATTTAATTTTAGGTGGAATTCTTTCCGAGAATCATTAAAATATTCATCCAATTGCGTTACGCAATCTTGTAAACATTCAGGAATTGAAAACGTAGTAGATATCTCATCATCCAATACTGATACAGACATAATCCCATCGTTATTTCCAATAATTTTGGCTGTTCCGAGAGGTGTTTTATAATATGCAGTATGATTAGATTCCAAAAACGTCTTTTGAGTTTTGAGTAGTGATATTTGCGATTTCTTCAAATGATAAATCATAAATATCTACCAACTTGTCTATGACTTGTGTTATATAACTGCTCTCATTTCTTTTGCCACGATATGGAGTAGGAGCGAGATAAGGAGAGTCTGTTTCTAAAACAATATTCTCAATCGGAATTTCATTTAAGAATTTATCTATTTTACCATTTTTAAAAGTTACAACGCCTCCAATACCGAGTTTCATATTATAGGATATTGCACGATGTGCTTGTTCAATAGTTCCCGTAAAACAATGAAATATTCCAAAAAGACTGTCGTTTTTTTCGGTTTCTAAAATTTCAAATATCTCATCAAAAGCATCACGACAATGAATTATAATTGGTAATTTTTTTTCTTTTGCCCAACGTATTTGTGTTCGAAAAGCATCTTGCTGTTGCTTTAAAAAACTTTGATCCCAATATAAGTCAATTCCGATTTCTCCAATCGCATAAAAATCACGTGAGTCAATCATTTCTTTTACATTCGCCAACTCTTCTTCAACATTTTCTTTGACTGATGTAGGATGTAATCCCATCATTAAAAAAACATTTTCAGGATAGATTTTTTCTAGTTTTAACATCGAATCAGTATACGACGAATCTATAGCTGGAATGAAAAAACGATTGATTCCTGCATCTAATGCGCGTTGCATCATTTCTTCTTGATCTTCATCAAATTGAGAACTGTATAAATGCGTATGTGTATCGGTAATATTCATTGAGATTATTTACTTTTGGTAAAAATACTACTAAATGATAAGCCTTAAAAATATCCTTTCTAAAAAAGGGTATGTCAAAATAAAATTAACAAAAACCAAGACCAATCACTTTGAAGTAAAAGGAAAAATAAATGGTGTTAAAGGGCGATTTATTTTAGATACAGGCGCTTCAAATTCATGTGTAGGTTACGACATGACCGACAGGTTTAAATTAGTTGCTAAGGAGTCTAAAATTAAGGCAGCAGGAGCAGGAGCCTCTGAAATGGATGCGCATAAATCTTCAAAAAATAAATTGAAAATTGGTGATTGGAAATATGAGAATTTGAATTTAATCATATTTGATTTATCACATGTAAACATTGCGTTGAAAAATCATGGTGCTAAAACTGTCGAGGGAATTATTGGTGCAGATATTTTAAATATAGGCGAAGCAATTATAGATTACAAAAAGAAACGATTGTATTTAAAGAAGTTGGTTTACAAGTTTTAAAGGATAATATGAAATTTAGAAGGAAAATAAAAGTTCCGCTTGTCGTTTAGATCTGGATTGCTTTAATGAATTATATCGGTCGATAAGAGAAGTTTTTTTTAGAGTTAGGAAGCAAACTAAAATCATATCAAACAAAAAACCCAAAACAATTGTTTTGGGTTTTTAAAATTATAAGCCAAAATTTTTGGCTACATTTCTAATGCTTTTTTAGGATTGTTGCCCATCAGAAATTCTAAAGGGTTTTCTAATGCTTCTTTCACAGCAACTAAGAACCCTACAGATTCACGTCCATCAATAATTCTATGGTCATACGATAGAGCAACATACATTATTGGTTGTATTACGACTTGTCCATCAACAGCCATTGGTCTATTTACAATATTGTGCATTCCTAAAATTCCACTTTGAGGAGGGTTTAAGATTGGAGTCGATAGCATCGATCCAAAAACGCCACCATTAGTAATAGTAAAAGTTCCGCCAGTCATTTCATCAATCGTAATCTGTCCATCACGTGCACGAATTGCTAAACGCTTCACTTCACTTTCTACACCTCTAAAAGTTAATTTTTCAGCATTTCTAATTACAGGTACCATTAAACCTTTTGGTCCAGATACTGCAATTGAAATATCTTGAAAATCATGTTTGATTTGGAAATCTCCATCAATCATTGAGTTTACATCAGGATACATATTAAGAGCTCTTACAATAGCTATTGTAAAGAAACTCATAAATCCTAAACCAACACCATGCTTTGCTTTAAAATCTTCTTTATATTCTTTTCTAAGGTCAAATATCGGCTGCATGTTCACTTCGTTAAACGTCGTTAACATCGCAGTTTCATTTTTTACAGAAACTAAACGTTGAGCAACTTTTCTACGCAACATTGATAGTTTCTTACGCTCAGTTCCTCTTTCACCACCTTCAGGCAAGGTTCCCATAGAAGGGACTGCTTTTATAGCATCTTCTTTGGTAATTCTTCCATCTCTTCCAGTTCCAGAAATACCCTTACCATCCATTCCTTTTTCAGCCAATACTTTTTTAGCTGCAGGTGAAGCAGAACCAGTTGCATAGGTCGTAGATTCTACTGTTTTTGCAACTTCTTTTTTCTCTTCTTTTGGAGCGTTAGTTTTCTTTTCAGAAGATCCTTCAGGTTTTTTAGCGTCCATATCAATCAAGCATACCACTGCTCCGACAGCAACAGCATCACCTTCTTCCGCCTTAAAAGTGATAATTCCACTTTCTTCAGCAGGTAATTCTAAAGTCGCTTTGTCTGAATCTACTTCAGCAATTGCTTGATCTTTTTCTACATAATCACCGTCTTCAACCAACCAAGATGCAATTTCTACTTCTGTAATCGATTCTCCTGGAGAAGGAACTTTCATTTCTAAAATCATGATACTATAATTTTAATTTCTATTTATTTTTAGATAGCAGTAAAAATGCTATTAATAACTCTTCTTTGTCTTCTTTTATCTCTTGTACTTGATCCTGGAGCAGGAACTGCAGCATAAGGTCTTGATGCACATTCTAGTTTTACCAACTCCAATCGTTGTAACATATGACTCCAAGCACCCATATTTTTAGGTTCTTCTTGTGCCCAAACATATGATTCAACATTAGGATAACGATCTATTACTTTTTGAATTTTTTCTAGATGTAATGGGAATAATTGTTCAATTCTAATTAGGGCAACATCATCTCTTTCTAAAATTTCTCTTTCAGCCTCTAAATCATAATAGAATTTACCAGTACAGAACACTAGTTTTTTAACATTAGTTGGGTTAATTGTGTCGTCAATTACTTCATTAAACTCTCCGTTTGCAAGATCTCCAACTTTAGATACTGCTTTAGGATGTCTCAATAGACTTTTTGGTGTAAATACAATTAAAGGTTTTCTAAAATCACGTTTCATTTGACGACGTAACAAGTGGAAGAAATTCCCAGGAGTTGTACAGTCTGCAACAATCATATTATCATCGGCACACAATTGTAAATAACGTTCCATTCTTGCTGATGAATGTTCAGAACCTTGGCTCTCATAACCATGTGGAAGTAAAATAACAATTCCGTTTTGAAGTTTCCATTTATCTTCTGCTGCAGATAAATATTGGTCAAAAATAATTTGTGCTCCATTTGAAAAATCTCCAAATTGCGCTTCCCAAATCGTTAAAGTATTAGGGTTGGCCATGGCATAACCATAATCAAAACCTAAAACACCATATTCTGAAAGTAATGAATTATAAATATTCATCTCTCCCTTACTGAATGGGTTGATATTTAGTAGATTTATTCGTTCTTCAGAAATTTCATCACGCAATATTGCATGACGGTGACTAAAAGTACCTCTTTCGACATCCTGTCCAGATATTCTAACATCATAACCTTCTTCTAATAAACTTCCGTATGCTAGAGTTTCCGCCATTCCCCAATCCAAAGTATCGGTTTCAAAAACCATCTTTGCTCTTCCATCTAAAATCCTTTCAGCTTTTCTAAGAAATTTAACACCTTCAGGAACTGTTGATACAACTTTTGCAATATTCTTTAATTTATCTTCAGGATAAGAACTGTCAGTTGGTTTCAACATTCCATCCAATCTTTGGCGATTAAAATCAGTCCAACGCTCTTGCATAAACTCTCTAACTATAGAAGTGTCAAATTCTTTAGCCTTGGTGTAATTTTCTTCAAGAGATTCTTTAAAATCAGCAACTATTTTTTTAGCATATGACTCGTCAATGACATTTTGAGCAATCAGTTTGTCAGAATATATTTTTAAAGAATTGCTATGTTTTGCGATTGCTTTATATAGTTTAGGCTGTGTAAATCTTGGTTCATCACCTTCATTATGTCCGTATTTTCTATAACCAAGTAAGTCTATGTAGATATCTTTTTTAAACTTCATTCGATAGTCTAGCGCAATTTTCATAGCATGAACTACTGCTTCAGCATCATCTGAATTTACATGTAATACTGGAGATAATGTTACTTTGGCAACATCAGTACAATATGTACTTGAGCGAGCATCTAAATAATTGGTCGTAAAACCTATTTGATTGTTTACTACGATATGAATTGTTCCACCCGTTTTATATCCATTTAATTGGCTCATTTGAGCAACTTCATAAGCAACACCTTGACCTGCAATTGCAGCATCTCCATGAATAATTATTGGTAAGATTTTAGAATCATCACCATTGTAATCTTTATCAATTTTTGCACGAGTAATTCCTTCGGCTATCGGAGCAACAGTTTCAAGATGTGATGGGTTTGGAACCAAATTCATCTTTATAGTCTTTCCGTTTTTATATGTTTTGTCAAGTGTAAGTCCTAAATGATATTTTACATCACCATCTATGTCTTCGTCTTCAAAATCTTTTCCTTCAAACTCACTAAAAAGTTCATGAAGTGGTTTTCTAAACACATTTACTAGTGTGTTCAAGCGTCCACGATGAGCCATACCTAAAACACATTCTTTAACTCCGTATTTATCAACAGCATTATACAAAGTAACACTGATAGCTGGAATTAATGATTCGCCACCTTCTAAAGAAAACCGTTTTTGACCAACATATTTTGTTTGTAAAAAACTTTCAAAAGTTACAGCCTGATTTAATTTAGAGAGTAAATATTTTTTTGTCTTAGCAGAAAATGAAGGGTGATTAACATTTACATTAAGTTTGCTTTGCCACCATTTTAATACCTCAGGATTTCGAATATACATATACTCAACTCCAATAGAATCACAATATATTTGTTCTAAGTGCTTAATGATGTTTTTAAGAGGTGTTGTTCCTAAACCTAATACTTCTCCTGCACTAAAATTGTTTTCTAAATCGTTAGAGTTTAGCCCAAAATTTTCTATTGCAAGAGTTGGTTTGTATGTTCTTCTATCTCTTACAGGGTTCGTTTCAGTAAATAAGTGACCACGTGTTCTATAACCATTAATTAGTTCTAGAATTTGAAATTCTTTATGAACTTCTTCAGGAATTTGAACTTCAACTTCTTCACCACTTATATCGTAATCTTCATTGGCTAGGTCATAACCTTGAAAAAAACTTCTCCAGCTCGGTTCAACGGCATCTGGATTTAATAAATATTTATCGTATAAATCGGCTATAAAGCCCGTATGAGCTGCATTTAAAAATGAAAATTTATCCATATTTTATTTGGTACTGAAATGCTTTTAATGTAACAAGAACAAAAATACGATTTTTACCAAAACCACTGTATTATTTTCGAGGTATTTATTGTATAAAAATTTTTTAAAAAATAATTTGGTGATAGTATAAAAACATATATATTTGCACACCGAAAATTATTATCGGAAATTCCTCCTTAGCTCAGTTGGTTAGAGCATCTGACTGTTAATCAGAGGGTCCTAGGTTCGAGCCCTAGAGGAGGAGCAA
>JAWUWX010000055.1:0-14559 GCA_034111625.1 Flavobacteriaceae bacterium
TATACTTCTTGTAAATCTTTATAACTAATACTTAAAATACTAATTTCTGTAAGTGCTTGTAATTGATATAAGGAAGGTTTTTGTGTTAAAAAAGAATCATACGCACTTACAAATTGATTTTTAAAACTAAAGCCAAAAGTAGTTTCTTTTTCAGGGTTTTCTTTAGGAAGAAATAAGCGTACCACCCCTGATTCAATAAACGAAATGTGATTTTCTATTTCATTAATTTTCAAAAAGATAGTTTTCTTAAGAATGATGCGACGCTGTAATTTAGATTTGAAAAAATCCCAATCTAATTTAGAAACGGTTGCTATTTGATCTATGTATGCTTTTATTTGTTCCAAATGGTATCATTAAAGTACAAAGATAAGGCTCTTAATTCGAAGCAAGGATAGGAGTGGAGTCCTATGTTTCTAAAATATGGACGTATGCACTCTTTTTATTAAATCAATCGAATATATAATAATCACATATATTCATTCTACTTTCATAGTCTTAAAAAAGAACTTGAAAAATACCTGGAAGAAGCAAAGTCTATTTTTGATTCTTTTAAAATTATTGAATAAAATCACAATTCTATCCTCTGAAATTCTTCAATTCCATTAATTAGAGTTTCGTTGTATTGCAACGTCCAACCGAGAGAATTGGTTTTGATACTTGAAGCTTCCAATCTTTTCAATAAAGATGCGTTCATAGTTTCTTTAATCCTATTATAATCTTCCGCTTCAAATGGATTGAAATAATCGGCTTGAATATCATAATATTCAAAATCTGGACTGATTTTTATTTCTTCTTTTGGGATGGAGATGATATGCAAAATTCTGTTTACATCATCAATTTGATATTCTAGTTTACTTAAATCATATGCAACTGTCACATCAGCATTTACAACAACCAACGCTTTTTTCTCGGCAGTTAAATAGGCACCAAAAATATCTTTTGATTTTTTATAGTTAAAAACTTCACTAAAATGTCCTTCAGTTACCACCTACTTCCCTACGTTCTTAATCTACTCTTGAATCAATGATGAACTTTGATTTAAAACGATCGTATCTTTACATCCAATACAATACTTAAATCCAAAAAGTAATAACAACGTGATAATAACACCAAATAAAATTTTACGCTTGTAGTTTTATTATAAAGTTAGTAAAATCAACCAAACTTCTGCAATACTTCTTCAAATGCGTCAAACACTTCTTGAGAAGAATTGGAAGTAACCATTTTCATTCTGTGTTCTTTAAAATGTGGAATTCCTTTAAAATAAGTTGCATAATGCCGGCGCGTTTCAAGTACGCCTTGCATTTCACTTTCTTTCCAGTCAATTTCCATTTGAAGATGTCTCTTCGCTGTTTCAACTCTTTGAGCAACCGTAATTTCTGGCAAATGCTCTCCAGTTTCGAAGAAATGTTTTACTTGCTTAAAAAACCAAGGGTTTCCAATACTTGCTCTTCCTATCATTGCTCCATCTAGTCCATATACATCGCGCATTTCCATCGCTTTTTCAGGCGTATTTACATCTCCATTTCCAAAAACAGGAATATGCATTCTTGGATTATTTTTCACGGCAGCAATAGGTCGCCAATCTGCTTCTCCTTTATACATCTGTGCGCGAGTACGTCCATGAATTGAAATAGCAGCGCATCCTACATCTTGCAACCTTTCAGCAACCTCCACAATTTTAATAGAATCGTGATCCCATCCTAAGCGCGTTTTTACGGTAACTGGCAGATTGGTTCTTTTTACCATTTCTGCAGTTAACTGTTCCATAAGACAGATATCTTTAAGAATTCCTGCTCCTGCACCTTTGGAAACTACTTTTTTAACTGGACAACCAAAATTAATATCAATAATGTCAGGTTTAGACCTTTCAACGATGTCAATCGTTTGTAACATCGATTCAAGATTGGCACCAAAAATCTGAATTCCTACAGGACGTTCTTTTTCGTAAATATCTAATTTCTTAATACTTTTAGCTGCATCACGAATCAACCCTTCTGAAGAAATAAATTCTGTATACACTACATCAGCACCTTGTTCCTTACACAACGCTCGAAAAGGCGGGTCACTTACGTCTTCCATTGGCGCGAGCAACAATGGAAAATCAGGCAATTCTATGTTTCCTATTTTTATCAATTCTTGATGTTTTTTATAATAAATTATTTTTTGGCTGTCGTCCTACGACTAAAATGTAACTTCAGTTTCAACAATCTTACCTTCTCTCAAAACTTTAACTGTTGTTGTATTTCCTTTTTCAAATTGTGATAATCCTTTCATATAACTCATCATATCTACAATTTTAATACTTCCCATTTTTACCACGACATCTCCTTTTTTAATTCCTGCTTTATGAGCTGGTCTGTCATCTGTTACACCATCAATACGCATTCCTTTTCCATCAAATAAATAATCTGGAATAACACCCAATGTAACTTTAAATCTAGGCGCATTATCTGATTCATTTTTAGTCTTGACAAATGTCAATTTATCATTATCATTTAAATCTGAAATAATGGCATATATATATTCTGAAATTTGATACATTCCATCATAGTTCAATAATTCTGCATCATCTGATGGCTTGTGATAATTTTCATGTTGGCCAGTAAAAAAGTGAAGCACTGGAATATCATTTAAATAAAATGACGTGTGATCCGAAGGACCAACTCCTGATTCTTTCTCAATCAATTTAAAATCAGAATTCAATGAGTTAATTGTCTGTGACCAAATAGGTGAAGTTCCTGTTCCATAAACTGCAAGCATACTATCTTTTAATCTACCTACCATGTCCATATTAATCATATAATTGACTTTTTTAGTGTCAATTGTTGCATTTTTTACAAAATAATTAGACCCTAATAATCCCATTTCTTCTCCAGAAAAAGCCATCAGTAAGTAGTTGTTATTTGTATTTGTGTTTTTTAATTTATCCGCCAAGTTTAACATCACAGAAACGCCACTTGCATTGTCGTCAGCTCCATTATGAATTGCTTTTTCTCCTCTGTGCAATGATCCTTCATCACCATACCCTAAATGATCATAATGTGCTCCAATTATCACAGTATTTTCCATCTTATTATCAATAAACCCAATAACGTTTCTTCCTGTAACAATATTATCCGAAGTAGTTTCTGTAAATTTTACTTCAGAATGTGGATCTTTCTTTGGCTTGAAAGAAAATGATTGAAAATAACCATCTGAACCTTTAGGATCTAATCCCAATTGCTTAAACCTCTTGGCAATATATTCAGACGCTATTTTTTCTCCTTCACTTCCAGTTGCTCTTCCTTCTAGTTTATCATTAGCCAAAAAGGTTATGTCTTTTAGCATTCTTCGGTCATATTTTTCCTGTTTACAGGAAATGAAAACCACCAAAAATATCAATATAAAATATTGTTTCATAAGTATATCGGTTTAATTTTGTACAAAATTAGTTAATAATATTTTGGTACAATCAATCTCTAGAAATTATTTTATAGGATGGCATTATACCTCCATAAAATTTATAAAATGAAACCCTTACTCTTATTATTTCTTGCAATTTCAATTATTTCATGTAAACAGACTCCTAAAGAAAAAACTAGTGAAGAAAGTACGGTTGAAACTTCAATTAATTCTTTGATTCTAGAAGGAGAAAAACATTTTAAATCTTTAAAACAATTGACTTTTGGTGGAGATAATGCAGAAGCATATTGGAGTTTTGACGATAAACAGATCATCTTTCAATCCAATAATAAAGAATGGAATGTAGCATGTGACCAAATGTTTTTAATGAACGTAGGTGAAACATTTGAAAATAAAATTCCGCCAATGTTAAGTACTGGAAAAGGGAGAACCACTTGCGCCTATTTTTTACCGGACAATAAACATATTATTTATTCCTCAACACATGAAGGTAGTGAAAAATGTCCTGAAACTCCTATACGACAAAATGGAAAATACATTTGGCCGATTTATGATTCGTATGATATTTATGTAGCAGATTTAGAAGGAAATATTGTCAATAAATTAACCGATGAAAAAGGCTACGATGCAGAACCAACTGTTTCTCCAAAGGGTGACAAAATAGTTTTTACTTCTACCAGAAGTGGTGATATTGAACTATACACAATGAATATCGACGGTAGTGATGTAAAACAAATTACGTCCGAACTTGGTTATGATGGAGGAGCTTTCTTTTCACCAGATGGCACAAAAATTATTTTCCGTTCTTCTAGACCTAAAACTGAAGAAGAAATTAAAGAATATAAAGATTTATTGGCGCAAGATCTTGTTCAACCGACTGATATGGAATTGTACATCTGTAATGCTGATGGTTCTGATTTACGTCAATTGACAAAATTAGGCAATGCCAATTGGAGTCCATTTTTTCATCCCTCTGGAAATAAGATTATTTTTTCTTCAAATTTTAATAGCCCTCGTGGATTTCCATTTGATTTATACATGATAGATGTTGATGGAAGAAATTTAGAAAGAATTACTTATGGAGAATCCTTTAATGCTTTCCCAGTTTTCTCAAATGATGGAACTAAGTTGATTTTTTCTTCCAATCGTAATAATGGAGGTAGTCGTGACACGAATCTTTTTATTGCCGAATGGCAGGATTAATAAGTATATTTGCAGACTGAATTATAGATGTAGATGAAGAACATTAGAAATTTTTGTATAATTGCTCATATTGATCACGGAAAAAGCACGCTAGCAGATAGATTACTTGAATTTACGGGCTCTGTTACTGACAGAGAAAAAAAAGATCAACTGTTGGATACTATGGACTTGGAACGTGAACGTGGAATTACCATAAAATCACATGCCATCCAAATGGAATATACTCTTGAAGGCCAAGATTATATCTTGAATCTGATTGATACTCCAGGACACGTAGACTTTTCTTACGAAGTTTCTCGTTCTATCGCTGCATGTGAAGGAGCGCTACTAATTGTTGATGCTGCTCAAAGTATTCAAGCACAGACAATTTCAAACTTATACTTGGCCTTAGAAAATGACCTTGAGATTATCCCTATTCTTAATAAAGTTGATTTACCAAGTGCCAATCCTGAAGAAGTAACGGACGATATAGTTGACCTTCTAGGATGTGAACCTGAGGAAGTGATTCATGCAAGTGGAAAAACAGGTTTTGGAGTTGGTAATATATTAAAAGCAGTCATTGATCGTATTCCAGCACCAAAAGGAGATGTTGACGCTCCTTTACAAGCCTTGATTTTTGATTCAGTTTACAATACTTTTCGAGGGATTGAAACTTATTTTAGAGTTTTTAATGGAGAAATTAGAAAAGGACAAAAAATTAAATTTGTTGCAACAGGGCAAGAATATTTTGCGGATGAAGTAGGTACTCTAAAACTGGAACAAGTAGCAAGAACTTCTGTAAAAGCAGGAGATGTTGGTTATTTGATTACTGGAATTAAAACTGCCAAAGAAGTAAAAGTTGGAGATACAATTACAGATGCTTTAAATCCTACGACCAATATTGTGGAAGGATTTGAAGATGTAAAGCCGATGGTATTTGCAGGAATCTATCCTGTTGATACAGAAGATTACGAAGAGTTACGTAATTCGATGGAAAAACTTCAATTGAATGATGCTTCCTTAGTTTTTCAACCTGAAAGTTCGGCAGCATTAGGCTTTGGTTTTCGATGTGGATTCCTTGGAATGTTACATATGGAAATCATCCAAGAACGTCTCGAACGTGAATTTGATATGACAGTAATTACTACTGTTCCCAACGTTTCTTATCACGCGTTTACCAATAAAAGGCCTGATGAAAAATTTATCCTAAATAACCCATCAGATTTACCTGATCCTTCTACGATTAATAGAATTGAAGAACCATATATCAAAGCAACAATTATTACAAAATCTGATTTTGTAGGAAATGTAATGTCTCTGTGTATTGAAAAACGTGGAATGATTACCAATCAAACTTACTTAACGACCAATCGTGTTGAATTGACTTTTGATATGCCATTGGCTGAAATTGTTTTTGATTTTTATGATCGATTAAAAACTGTTTCTAAAGGATATGCATCATTTGATTACTCTCCTTTAGGAATGAGAGAATCGAAGTTGGTGAGATTAGACATACTACTTAATAGCCAGTCTGTTGATGCGCTATCTGCATTAATTCATGCAGACAATGCACAGAATATTGGTAAAAAAATGTGTGAAAAATTAAAAGAACTAATTCCAAGACAGCAATTTGATATTCCTATTCAAGCAGCAGTTGGAGCTAAAATTATTTCTCGTGAAACTATAAAAGCGCTTCGTAAAGATGTTACTGCTAAGTGTTATGGTGGAGATATTTCGCGTAAACGTAAGTTACTTGAAAAGCAAAAGAAAGGTAAAAAACGTATGCGTCAAGTAGGAAACGTGGAAATTCCTCAACAAGCATTTATGGCAGTATTAAAATTAAACGACTAATTATAGGTTATGAAAAAATCACTCTTATTTTTCACTATAGTTACACTATTTTTATCTGCGACATCTTGCAAAAAAGAAATAACACCAGAAGAAAAAGCATTTGTTTTTAAAAAATCATTTGTCAAAATTTTAGAAAACGCAAAAGAATATACACTGGAAGTTGCTGAAGCAATGCCACAGGAAGATTACACTTATAAAGTTTCCGATTCTGTGAGAACATTTGGAGAACAAATAGCACATATTGGATTATCCTCTCAATTTATTCTTGGAAAATTTATCAAAGGAGAAACTCCAAGTCAAGATAAAAAAAGCGAACAAGAAATTGGAGCTTCGAAAGAAGAAACACTACTGCTTTTAAATATAGTATTTGACGATGCGATTGAAACCTTAAAAAATATTGAGGAAAATAGCTTGGGTGAAAAAATTGTAATTGATTTCATTCCTGGAAAACCTGAATTTACTAAACAAGAAGGATTTTATTTTTTAAGAGATCATATATCTCATCATCGAGGACAAGCAATCGTTTATCTCAGAGCCAAAGGACAGAAAGCACCTCAATACAGGGCTTTTTAATACATATCCCTTAAAAAAATAGTAGGCATAAAAAAACCCACTTAATTGCTTAAGTGGGAAAATTGCTATGAAAAAGAATGTAGGATAAATCCTACACTACGAAGTTATGTTATTATTTTCAATTATTAGACAATTAATTTCGATATTTTTGTGTAGAAAAATAACGTCTATACATTTGCTATAAAATTGAACAGAATACTTAAACATTTAATTAACAATAAATATGACAGAAAAAGATATAGAATTTATGACAAGAGCCATTAATTTGGCAAGAGAAGGAATGAATTCAAATGCTGGAGGTCCTTTTGGTGCTGTAGTTGTAAAAGATGGTGAGATCATTGCTGAAGGGTTTAACAGAGTTACTTCAACAAACGATCCAACGGCACATGCTGAAGTTGTTGCAATAAGAAGAGCCTGTGAAAAACTAGGAACCTTCCAACTAGACGATTGTATAGTATATACATCATGTGAGCCATGCCCGATGTGTCTTGGAGCAATTTATTGGGCAAGACCAAAAGCTGTTTTTTATGGTTGCGATAAAGTTGATGCTGCTAAAATTGATTTTGATGACCAATTCATCTACGAAGAATTAGATAAAGAAATGGGTGACAGACAAGTTAAGTTTGTCCAAATTCTACAAAATAAGGCTGTTGAGGTCTTTAACGAATGGGATACTAAAGTAAACAAAACGGAATATTAATTTATTTTATTTTTTAATTGAATGATTTGTGCAGCAATGCTAATGGCAATTTCATCAGGTGTTTGACTATAAATTGAAAGTCCAATAGGAGCGTGAATTCTATCTAATTCTTTTTGTAGAAAGCCTTCTTTCAAAAGTACTTCATACATTGTTTTCAATTTAGCCTTACTTCCAAGAACACCTATAAATTTATAATTATTTCTAATAATTTTATTGAGAACCAACTTGTCGTCTGTAAATGTATTAGTCATAATAGCGACATAACTTGTAGCGCCTTCTTTGATGTTATTTTCAACTAAATCATATGAAATCAATTCTTTTTTATGGGCATAATTATTCCCTTCAAATGTGTTCAAATGACTCCTATCATCTAGCACAACAATATAAAATCCGAGAGAACGAAATAACTTAGAAGTCGCTAATCCTACATGTCCTCCACCGACAATATATAGTGTTTCCTTAAAACCTATTTGCTCTTTATAATACCATTCCTCAGTAGATTTTATTTCATATTGAAATTTACTTTCTACAATTTTTTGAGAAAGGTAAAAGGAAGTTGGCGATAGACTTAAAGTCCCGTTTGAATTGTTTTCGACACATTCAATAATACCTTCAACTACTGAAATGAAGGTAGAATTTAAAGGGTGAAAAACAACTGTTTGCTCTCCAGAACATATCATTCCAGAACCTTCTTTTATCTTTCCTTTATGAACTTGCCGTTTGAAAAATATTGGCGGATTGATTTGTTTTAATAATTCTTTTACTTCTTCTACCAATGAAAACTCCATCACTCCTCCACCTATAGATCCGAAAATAAATTCATCTTCAGCGACAAGCATTTTAAAACCTTGGCGTCCAGGAGAACTTCCGAAATTTTCAATAACCGTTAAAACATATACTTGTTGATTGTCTTGAAGTTTGTTTAAAAGGTGTTTCCAGAATTTCATAGTAAACTATTACAATTTAGCGCGTCTATCTTTCAGAATTTTCGCAAAAGATCGCGTTCTTATTTCATCCAATGTCAATCCTGTTTCTAACACTTCATCAAGTGAAATTGCACCACTATTCAATGCTTTTAAGAAATAGTTTAACAATCCTTGACCTGTAGCAGCATCATCAAATGTATCGCCAATCAACGTCGCTTGTGCAGCCTTCTCAACAAAAGTTTTCAATCGAAGTACAGCATCGTCATAACTTTCTAAAAAGAAAGCATAAACTGCCGTATAACGCATAGGTAATTGTGCTGGATTTAAATCCCAACCTTGATATAATCCTTTATAAAGTGAATGACGAATATGATCATATCCTTTCAACCAAGAACGGTGAACAACTTCTTTGTTTTCTTTTTCCTGCGCGTCGGTTAATTCCCCTCTATGAGGACCAATAGGCATTGTATTCGTTGCACCATCAGACAACCAAACACCTGTATGAGCCAATGCAACTTTAGTCATATAATGTGCGAAATCACATACGTCATGATCCATTTCTTGATATCGAGCTGTAATATTGTTAGATGCTGTATAATCGTAGGTTCCAAAATGCGTTGCAATACAACGTCCTTTACTTACAGTTATAAAATTACGCAAGGGATTCACACCATTTTCTGCAAGAATTGATTGTGTTGTCTCAACCATCATTTCCATCTTCAAAGTTCCATTTTCAAGACCAAATACTTTTTCTATTTCTTCAAAAAAAGATACCAACGCAATAATCTGTTCTGGAATAGTAACTTTAGGTAACATCACCACAAAATTGTCTGGCAATTTTCCATTTGATTCCGTCAATAGAGTTGTTAAAAATAAGTCCAAAGTTCGCAATCCTCTATCTTTCAATTCTTCTGTAAACGGTTTTATTCTAATCCCAATAAATGGAGAAAGTGTTCCGTCTTCAATTCCTTTGGCAACTTGAGTTGCAGCAATAACTGCCGTTTCATCTTCCTCTTTGTCCGTTCTATTCCCGAATCCGTCTTCAAAATCTATTCTAAAATCTTCAACACCTTCTGTTTCTAATTTGGCAATAACCTTTTGATAGATATTATAAGAAAAACCTGCGTAATGCTTTTTTAATTCTCCATGAGAAAGGCTTGACAATTCTTTAGAAAGTTCTTCTTGCTCTTTTGGGTTAGAAGGTAGTTTCTCACTTCCTCTTAATCGAAACGCTTGTCCAAACTCAACAAAATTTGGTGCGTAATGCAATAAAGATTTTAAAGCAACTTTTCCCAATACATCCGTAGTATTAGACTTGAAAAGATTTGCTCCACCATATACGGTATGTATTGGCTGTCTATCTTCTCTATCACCTATGTAAATTTTGTTAAAAGCTTGATTAGCCAATTTTAAACTATTAAAAATGGATGCTTTTTTATCTGTTGTAATACTTAAATTCATACTGTTTTATTTTCTAACTTCCTTTATATGTTGTGTATCCATAAGGATTTATCAACAATGGAATATGATAATGCGTATTGTCTGTTACTGTAAATTGAATTGAAACTTCAGGGTAGAATCCTTTTTGACCATGACTTTCATAATAATCATTGGTATTAAAAGTCATTGTATATGTGTTTGGTTCTAATAATTTTCCTGGAGGGAGCACATCTGAAATTCGTCCGTCATCATTAGTCAATCCAACGCTTATTGGATTCCATTCATTATTTTTCAATCCTTTCAATGTGATGAGCATTTTATTGGCAGGAATTCCTGTTGATGTATCCAATGCATGTGTGGTAATATGACTGCTCATATCTGCATTTTGACTCAACCCTTCAATCAATTTAACCAATCGAATCACTGTAATTTTATGTTGTTCGTTCATCGCCACATGAATCTCATCTTCTTTGGTATGCGCCAATCTTGCTTTGGCAATTGCCAACATTTCATCAGCAGATTTTCCACTGGCACTCACTATAAATATATAACCAAATTTTTCTTCGTAGTCTTGATTAACTTTTGCTAATTCTTCAATCGTTTTCATACTTGCATCGCCAACTTTCGACTGTTCATTTCCTGCCCATTCTTTGGTTTTAGCAAATTTCTCTTTCAAACTTTCAACATTCCCAATCTTTGGATGACCTGTAAACGCCTCTAAAAAATCTTTTTTAGAACATTCATTATACCAAATATCTGCAGCCTTAGAAATTACATCTTGATGATCCTTAAATGGACGACTTCCTGCCATTTTTAAAACCCAAGTTGATGATACACAGCATTTTTCCATATTTGATGCTGCTTCTGATTCTGAAAGTGAATTTAACTGTTCTAAAGTTATCATATTTTTATTTTTGTGCGCCTTGACTAATCCAACAATTAATCATATCGCGTTCTTCTTGAGTCATTCCAGTTTGATTGTTATTAAACGGCATATTCTTACTGACCACAACTCGTTGAAATATCTTATCTCTTAAATTATATATTTGCTCTGGAGTATCGTACTTCAAACCATTTGGCGCTACCTTCCAAACATTATCTGTAGGCGTCGCAGAGTGACACTCAATACATCGTGTCGTTATTATTGTGTTTACTTGTTCAAAAGAAACCGATTCTTTACAATCCTCATATTTAGGCATTTCTGGTGCCGTAATAAAGGCAATTGCCAATAAAAGAACTACTGAAATTGGAAAGACCCAAACAGCCAATTCTCCTTTTTCACGCAAATTCAAATAATGCTTTACTCCTACTGTTCCCAAAGTTATTCCTAGCAAAATCAACCATTGATGTGTATTTCCAAATGTACTTGGAAAGTGATTACTTATCATAACAAATAATACTGGTAGCGTAAAATAGTTATTGGTATACGATCGTACTTGCGCAGCTTTCCCATCTTCTGGGTTTGGCATTAATCCTTTTTTCGCAGCAGCAACCATTCTTTTTTGTCCAGGAATAATGACAAAAAATACATTCGCAGCCATAAAGGTTCCTAATAATGCTCCGAAATGAATAAATGCTGCTCTTCCTGAGAAGACCTGTGCATAAAACCATGCAAAAAACACCAATAGTAAGGTAATTGAAATCGTAAAAACCCATTGGTTTTTAGATAATTTTTTACAAATAAAATCATAGATAATCCAACCTACAATCAACGAACCAATACTTATCGCTATGGCAGTCATTGGTTTTAAATCCATCACTTCTGGATCGATCATATATGAACTTGCATTAAAATAATAAACAATTGCAAGTAAACAAAAACCTGAAAGCCATGTGAAATAGGCTTCATATTTAAACCAATGTAAATGTTTTGGAATCTCTTTTGGCGCTAATTTATATTTCTCTACATGGTAAAAACCTCCACCGTGAACTGCCCATAAATTTCCGGCCAATTCATCTCGTACATCTTTTGTCCTGTTTAATGCGTTTTCTAAAAAAACAAAATAAAACGACGCTCCAATCCAAGCAATACCAAATGTTATATGGATCAATCGAACTGTTAAATTCAGCCATTCTAAAAAATGACTTTCATAAAAAGTTCCTTTTAAAAACATATAAAGAATCAAAACACTTCCGATAGATGCCAATACTATAAGCGTATATAACCAGTTCTGAATAGTCTGTAATCCTTCTACTTTTTCATCACTATCTTCGGCAGCATATTGTTTCAATAAATGATGTACTTTATAAGTAGCAACAACAATCATTGTAAAGAATAATAGCCATATGAAAAGTAATAAAATCTCTGTCATTCAGTTTATTTTATAGTTCCTAAAACACGTAATCTACTGATTCCTCCGTCAGGATATATTTTAAGTTTGATATGTGATATTGGTGTTGCATTTTTCTGAACTTCAACATCATAATGATGCTCATTATCCGCACTCAATTTTTGTTGTGGCAATAATTCGCTCCAAGTAACATTTTCACCCAACACATCATCGTCATTGCCACTATAACAAGCGTCAATTGCACAAGAGTCAGGATAATTTCCTTTAAAATGTTTCGTGTCGACAATAATTTTATGAACCATTCCTGAATGCCCTAATTTTAAAATTACATAATCAACATTATTAGGGGTTCTATTGCGTTTGGTCTCCCATCCATCTCCCATGTTTTTTCCTAATGTTGGAGAAATTAAATTATCCATCACACTAAAAAACATATCATTACAATGCAATGCTTTTCCACAATTATTCACCAATGCTAAATCGATAATTTCATCTGATTTTACCGAATTCCATTCCTTAAACACCTCTCCAAAAACTCTAAAACGAGCAACGCCACCATCAGGATAGATATGTAACCTTACATGTGTATATACTGTATCTGAATTTATTTCAAATAAATGTTCACTTCCTGGATCCAAAGGAGACTTTGGCAAAATTTCTTCCCAATCCAACTCATCAGCATTTGACCAATCAGAAATATCTTCACTCATGTTTATCGCCTCAACCGATGCAAAAGGTGGATGATTTCCTAAAAAGTGGTTCGTGTCAATATCAAATCCTTTTATAATTCCATGTGCTCCTAATTTTAGAATTGCCCAATCATGACCTAAAGTTCGTTTACGTCTGGATTCCCATCCATCCATCCATTTTCCATGATCGGTATATTTATCTTCAATAAAAATACCACGCCCTTCTTTGATCAAATTTTCTTTTTCTGCAAAAAAATCATCCGTACTATATAAAACTTCTCCTCCTATTTTTTCGGATACTAAATCCGTATATTTTTGTAATTTTTCTTTCATTAATTATTTTTTAAAAGTAATTTCCCTTCATTCAGCTTTTTCAATTCCGAATTTTCAACAACTTTAACTCCATTAACAAATGTATGAATTACTTTGCCAAATAAAGTCTCATTCATATATGGAGTTGCTTTATGCTTATGCTGAATACTTTCTGCTGTAATTTTAAATTCTTCCGAATCATCCCAAACAGTAATATCGGCATCATAACCTTCCTTTAGTTTTCCTTTTTCAGCATCTAATCCTAAAAATTTTGCGGGATTTTCAGTTAATAGAGGAATTAATTTCTCTATCGTTAATCCTCTCTTCTTTCCAGAAGAATACAATACAGGAAGGGTAAATTGAACTCCTGAAATTCCTCCCCAAGCCTTGAAAAAATCTCCACTCTCCAATTGCTTTCTTTCTGGAGGTGCTGGAGAATGATCAGATCCTAAAAAATTAAATCCACCGTTTAGCAGATTTTTCCATAATAAATCATTGTTCTTTCTCTCCCGAATTGGTGGAGCACATTTATATATAGGTGATGCGTCAGGGATTTCTTCGGCATTAAAAAATAAATAATGAGGACAGGTTTCAACCGTCAACTTATCTGTAAGAGATTTTCGCTGATTAATTCGCTCAATTCCTTTAGAAGCAGACAAATGCACAATATGTACTTTGACATCAAACTTTTCTTGAATTTCAAGGGCTACATCTATCGCGTTAGTTTCCCAGTGTTGTGGCCTAGAATTTAAATACTCTCGGTAACTTTTCGGATTTACAACGTCAGGTACATTTTCATCCGTCAACTCACAATGTAACAATAAAGGGATGTCATATTTCTTTAATATAGGAGCGATTTTTTCTAAATCTGATTGTGAAATATTTGGAAATTCATCAATTCCTGAATGTGCCAAAAACCCTTTTATTCCAAAAACTCCAGACTTTATTAAAGCCTCTATATCGTCAGTATTTGACGGAATAGTCCCTCCGTAAAACCCACAATTGACATGTAATTTATCTTTAGCCGCCTTCTGTTTTAAAACGAACGCATCTACAGTAGTTGTTACAGGACTCGCATTTAAAGGCATTTCAATTAATGTTGTAATGCCTCCTATTGCTGCTGCTCTTGTCGCTGTGTCAAAGCCTTCCCAATCTTCTCTTCCAGGTTCATTGATGTGTACATGAGCATC
>JAWUWX010000056.1:0-8813 GCA_034111625.1 Flavobacteriaceae bacterium
CTGTATTACCACCAATCGTAATATTAGATTTAGCGGTAATAAGAAAGGCATCACCCTTTATTATTTGAACAACTACTTGACCATCAGATGGTTTGCCCTTAATTTCAGATATATTTACAATAAAATCTTTTGTATCATTCGCAAATAAAAATACTAAACCTTCAATATCAATTGTTGGAGTAAAGTCTGGTAATTCTCTGATAACTTCTACTACTACTTCTGCTTGGCTACAATTGGAAGGATTTAATTTTTCACAAATTTGGTAAGTCAAAGTATAAGTTCCTGTTGGAGTATTTTCAGCGACATCTACAGAACCATCCATATTTAATGTCAAAACCCCTTCAGGATCAGCAGTAACAGTTGTTAAATCAACATCATTAATAACAGGTGAAGAACCATTTAAAATATCATTTGTTAATACATTAACTATGTTAGTTTCTCCAGTAGTTCCATCAATAGGACCTAAAGCATCTACTACAGCTTCTATATCTGGAGATGAAACCACAATAGTAGCCGTTGCAGAATCACAGTTTATTGGATTGTCAACTTCACATATTTGATATATAACTTCATAATCTCCTGCTAGCGTATTTGCTGGAATAGTAACAGTACCATCTGGATTTAATATAAATCCGTCTGGAACAGTAGTTCCTGTTAGAATAACATCTCCTGGATTTGTTCCTATTACTACGGCAACTTCTGCATCTATAGTTATAGTATCATTTAGAGTTAAAGGTTCTGTATCTCCTCCTGTAAGTCCATTTACTGGTTCAGTAGTATCATCTACTGCATCTATAATTGAAACGATTACGGTAACGGTAGCGGTATCACAATTGGTAGCACCTGATCCAAGTTGACATAATTGATATATAATAGTATAAGTACCAGGAAGTGTATTGGCCTCTAAGGTCAATGTACCCTCAGCATCTATACTTAATGGTCCTTCGGTAACTGGAGTAACAACTGAATTTTCACTTGTTACAGGATCACCACCGACACCTAAAGTATCATTTATCGTTACAAGATTTTCAAAAGTTGTAATTTGATCAACTTCTTGTATTGGTCTGTAAATATCATCCATCGCAACTATATCAAAGTCGCAATTGACTATAGTTAAAGTAGAAGGCACTATCTGTTCACCAAAGTATGCACCATTGAAAGCTCGCGCCCAATAGGTTACAGTTCCAACACCTTCTAATGTTGGTGAAGCAACGACATTCCCTCCAGTTTCAGCATCATACCAAACCACATTTTGATTAGTAGAGCCAACAATAGCAGTAGAGGTAAGAGTTAGACCATCTTCGAAACACCCTTCATAGTCTTGGCCATCAATATATGGATCTTCAAAACAAAGTGTATCATTATAAATTACTCCTGTACTAAACCCAATTGCTCCAGACATAGAAAGTAATCTCCCTCCTAAAACTCCATTTGCTGCCATAGTAACGGCTCCGGTATGAGAAATAAACGTTCCTTTCAAATGACTAAAAGTTCCAATTTCAATGGCACCTTCAGCAATCCAAAAAACATTGCAACGACGTGCTCCATTTTTGAAAATTACTTTTGATTGTGCCCCTATTGAAAATGCCGCACCAAATTTAAATACAAATATGGCGTTTTCATTTCCCTGAGCGTCTAAAGTGACCGTTCCTGCAATAGATCCTGCTCCTGCCATATAATAAACTCCAGGAAAAACAGTTTCTCCACTTCCAAAAACTCCGGAGTGTCCAAGTTCAGTATTTGGTATAGCCATTAGTTGAGCATAAGCGGAACTTAACTCTTGTGCAGCTAGTATTGTCTCATCACTTGGAATTTTAAAAAACCCAACGTGAGTTGAAGTTGTAAAACCAGATATTGGTCCATTATTTGTACCTATATTACCAACAATTCCAGATGTAGCAGCATTACTCACAGCACCATCACTAGTAAAAAGGGCGTATTGATCAAGACTTCCTAAAACATCAACAATAGAATTAGGAGAACATAAACCTGTACAGTTTATTGGAATAGTACTTTCGCCCTCAGGCAGATATGCACTACCACCAGCTTCAATAATTATAGCTCCTTCTGTAGCTAATAATCTTCCTTCTACATGAGTATTTGCACCTATAGTAATAGCTCCAGGATGTGAAATTAAAGTTCCTTTTAAATCAGAATCTGATCCAACCTCTATCGCTCCTTCAGCAATCCAAAAAACATTAGCAGCTCGTGTTCCACCAGTTAATTTGACTTCTGCTCCTAATCCTACTGTAAATGCTCCATCAAATTTTAATATAAAATAAGCATTGGGATCCCCTTGGCCATCAAGAGTAACAGATCCTGCTATAGATCCAGCTCCAGATATCGAATACACTCCAGGAAATATAGTTTCATCTCCTCCAAAAGCAGGAGCATGAGAGTTAGGAAATGTAACAAAAACATCGCTAAGGTGAATATACAACCTTAGTAAATCCACTTTGGCTTTATAGGTTATATCACCAGTACTATGTTTCGTATAGATATATTGTGGGCCAAACCCAGCACCGCCTAATATTCCAAGGTGTGATCCGGCATCACCTCCCAATTCTCCTTCAACTGTAACAGCCCCATCTCCAGTATAAGCTGCAAAAGGAGGAAGGGTTTCTCCTAAACTAAGTGCTTGACTAAAACTTATACTTGAAAATAACAGTAGTGCGATAGTTGTTAAACCGAAAAGTAATTTTTTATTCATAATACTATAATTTTATTTGTTTGACCATAAATCTTATTTGGCGTCTAACTAATAACAAAGAATTATTTTAAATAAAATTCTCCATAATTAACTAACCTAAAGATAGGTTTAAATGAGGGCCACCAAAAATATGTTTGTTTGAATGTTTGGGGGACGACACTTATATTAACTTTTCAAATGTAATAAACTTTGCTCATTCAAGAGTTCACTATAGCTCATAAATAAACAAATGGATAGTTTTTTTTAATAAAATGCGTGAAATGTCGCACAAACATGATATTTAATACACGACATTTATCTCTCTCTTTTTTTAAACACTGATTTTTAACTAATAAATATTCTATTTTACACTAAAATTCGCTCTCTTACTTATAAAAAAACAATAATTTATCTTCTAAAAAATAAACAACTACTTATAGTTCTAGTACTTCTGTACCTTGCTCAAATACAACATCTACAGGAATACTTGCTGCTCCAAGTCTATCAAGATCTGCTTGTAATTCGTCAGAAATAATACCACTTTTTACTACTAAATCAGCAACACCATCATAATCTCCATTTCCTTGTAAAGTCAATATCACATTTGATAAATCCTTCATGGCAGTTTCCATTTTATCAAAATTCACTTTGTAAGTTCCATCTGAATTTCTAGTGAAAGCACCTTTATCGTTAAAGAAGTTAAAACGAATCATATTCGCTTTACCATGTGCAGAAGAAGCTCCAAATCTTACTGAACGAAAGATTCCAGCCATAAATGTCACCATATTATCTTTAAAGTTTCCTTCTAGATCTCCTTTAGTATTTAACTGTTGAATCATATACAGTCCCAGAATATCTGCTTTCCCTTCTTCAAGTGCGCTTGAATGCTCTTTCAATGCATTTCTCACAGTCCCTTTACCATCTATCGTATTCTTTATTCCTAGTCCATGTGCTACTTCGTGAAACATTGTGTTTTCAAAAAACGCATCAAATGTGATATGCTTACGTTGGTCTTCTTGAGTCAACATATCGGATATCGGAACTAAAATCTTGTCAAACTTTGCTCTCATTGCATTCTTTAATTGCAATCTTCGAGTTCCTTTTTGTAATTGTACTTCTTCATCATTAGGCAAGTTAATTGCAATTGTTTTACTTCCTGAATTACAATCTCCAGCATAAAACACTACATCATATGCGTTCAAATCAGAATCTGTTCCTGGAACTTCTTTTTTATAGGCTGCGTCAACTGGCAAGTCTTTTTGTAATTCTGGCAGGTACTGACTGAACTTCGCCAATCGCTTACTCCATGCTTGATCTTTAATCAATACATAGCCTTCATGAGACGCCTTATTTCCGAAAATATGATCTTCATAGGTTTCAATAGGTCCTATCACAATATCCAATGTATTGCTCTTCATATCCATCCAAGCCAAGTCACTCTCTTGATATTCATCATCTAGCAATGCTTGTGCTCTTAATGTCAAGTATTTCTTTAATCCTGCATCATCTGCAAGTTCTGCTGCTTCTAATAGTAATTCTGAAACTTCTTTTACTTCTTTTTCAAATTGCTTGTGGTAAGGAATCGCATATAACTTTCCACTTTCATCTCTTCTCACAAATGTGTAAATACTCCCTTTCTTGTCAAATTCTGCTTTTTCAAATTCTTCCTTCGTCATGTCTTTAGGGTAGTAATTTGCTCCTAAAGGCTTATCAGGAATCCCTTCTATAAATGATTTATTCCCATTCAATCGATCCCAAGGTCCATAATTAATTTCAACAAATTTTTTCGTATCAGTATCTTCAATACTATTTAATATCCCTTCTTTATCACCATGAGATTCATACCAAAAAAGATCATTCATCTTATCGGCTGCTTTTATTAAAATAGGCAACATTTTACGTTCGTTTTCTGTAAGTAAACTCACATCTGAAGTTAACTTTACATTTACATATTTGCTTAAATTCTGTTGCATCGGTGTAACGTTCTGCAATACTTTAGCCTGATCTATTGGTTTTCTCGATTCGTTATTTGGTTTACAAGAAAACAATAAAACTGTGATTACTAAAAGCGAAATTAAATTTTTCATTATCTAAAATTTTTGTTAAAATGAGAATCAAAGTTAAACCTTTTCTATTTTTTAAAGTCATAGAACTGAACATAAATTTAAAAACCATATAAAATGAAAAAATTAGCATTCGTATTAATTGCATTGATTGCATTTAACACACAAGCGCAAGAAAGACCAACTCGTGAAAAAAGAGATTTATCTCCTGAACAAGTGGCAGTTCTTAAAACCAAGAAAATGACTTTACATCTTGACTTAAATAAAAGTCAACAAAAAGAGATTGAAGCACTAAATCTTGATATCGCAAAAGAGCATAAAGAAATGAAAGTCAATCGCGAGAAAAGAAAGGAATTGATGCAAGATAAGAGATTTGCGATGAAGAACAAAATACTTGACAAGCAGATTTCACTAAAAAGCAAAATGAAAAAAATCTTGAACGAAGATCAATTTGCTAAATGGGAAAAGTCAAAAATGCATATGGCGAAAGAAAAGAGAAAACATCGTGAAGGAAAAGAAAGGTCTCCAGAAAGAAGACTCGAAAAAAGGGATTAGTTAGCTTAGTAGATAGAGAAAAAGGGCCAGTTGGCGCTTTTTTGTTATTTATAAGTTTGCAATGAGCAACTTCTGCCCTATAGAAATAGTATTGTCTTGCAGACTATTGAGTTCTTTTAATACATCAATAGAAATATTATATTGCCGTGAAATAGAATACAAGGTATCCCCTTTTTGAACAATATGTGCACTTTCTTCAACTAGTGGAATATTGACTTCTTTAACTCTGATTTTTTTAACCTTTTTTCCTAATGCCATTGCATCGTATTTATACAACTCGTACTCTTCGATAATTGTAATCAATTTTTGAGGATAGGCTTTATCTGTTGCATAACCTGCTTTCTTTAATCCTTTTGCCCATCTTTTATAATCTGTTATTTTTAACTCGAACAAGCCTTCATATCGTTTTCTCAAAGTCAAGAAAAGTGAATGATCACGGAAAGAGTTTATTGGGTTTTTATAGACTCGGAAGCACTCTCCTTTTTCATCATCATCATGATAGGTTTTTCTACCCTTCCATCCCTTATGACATTTAATACCAAAATGATTATTGGATCTTGTAGTCAAATCACTCGTACCACTTCTTGATTCTAAAACCCCTTGTGCTAAGGTAATACTTGCTGGAATTTTATAAATACTCATTTCTTGAATGGCCACTTGATGATATTGTTCTATATAATTTCTCTTAACATCGTCATAGGTCTTAACAGGAGTTATTACAACTCGAGTAGAGTGTGTTTCAAGAGTTGTCACTTCAGGAATATCAACTCTATCAATTTTTTTCTCTGTCCTCTTATCTTTATAAACTGTTGCTACTTTAAGCTTAGAGCCACAACTTGTTAAAAACAGAACCGTAAGTAATAGTATTAAAAATCTAATTTTCATTAAGTGACTGTTTGTTTTTAGTATAGTATATAATTACACCCATAATTATTAAAATATTTGCAATAATAGATAGTATCGACCCTTCCATTCCAAACGCTCCTCCGTTCAATAAATTATTCTCATGGATTTTAAATTCTATAACAGAATAAAAATCTTGACCACTCACATTAAATCCAAACAAAGTTTGGAATAAATTCCAACTTAAATGTAAGGCAATTGGAAACCACAAATTCTTAGTATATATATAAGTTATACCAAGTAATATTCCAGCTAAAAATAAACTCATAGCACTGAATCCATCCATATTAGGATTCATCCCATGAATTAAAGCAAAAAGAATCGATGAGATTATCAGTGCAATATATTTATTAAAAGAAATCATTAAGTTCCTCAATATATATCCTCTAAATAAAAATTCTTCCATAACTGCTACACAGGTAAACAACACTAATGAAATTAGAATATTCAAGGGTTCAAATACTATTTTATCAAAACTAATTTCGTTTAATAACAGCAACAATCCGTAACCTATTCCCATTACTATTATTCCCAATCCAATACCAATGATAAAATCCTTTTTCCTGTTTTTAAATTGCAGTCCAAGATTTACAAACTTTTCTTTATCTATATACTTCATAAAAAACCAAAGGACGAGCAATGTTCCAAGCATGGCAAAAAATGAACTAATAAATGTCTGGACAGGAGTATCTTTTATTGATAAATCTGTTAAATCTTTTCCAGCAAGATACATTCCTAGTACCTGAAATATAGAAACCACAATAATAAATGGTAAGATTATTAATAATACTCTGATCCAACCTCTATTTTTACCTTTCATATTATTTACTAATTAAAATCTTGTTTTTTCTTTTCAAGAGTGTATTCAACCCTTCAATCCCTTGAATTCCACCAGTATGAACTAACAAAATTCTAGAACCTTCAGCAAAATAATTCTTATTTATTAAATCTACAACCCCAAACACCATTTTACCTGTATAAACTGGATCTAACTGAATTTTTGTTTCCTTTTTAAAATTATTAATAAACTCAATTAATTCATTGGTTGTCTTCGCATACCCTCCAAAATGAAAATCTGTATTTAATTCCCAATTAGAATTTTCACGAGTCCATTTTTTAATTTCATCTGTTAAAAAATCTCCTTTTAATGCAGAAAAACCTATTGTTTTTTGATGTGCTTCAGCCGAATTAATAATTCCAGAAATGGTTCCTCCTGTTCCTACCGAAATACAGATATAATCGAATTGGTCAGTTTCACTTGACAAAATTTCTTCACAACCTTTAACAGCAAGGTTATTAGTTCCCCCTTCTGGAATCAAATAAAAATTTCCAAATTCTTTTTTTAAATTTGTAATAAAAAATTTAGAATTTTTATCTCGGTATTCCGATCTTGAAAGAAACTTAAACTGCATTCCACAATCGTGTGCATATTTCAAAGTAGGATTTGACAGCAACGTTTTATTCAAGTCATTTCCCAACTCTTCTCCTCGAATAATTCCAATCGTTTTAAGACCTTCTTTTTTTCCTAGTAATGCAACAGCAGCAATATGATTTGAGAAAGCACCGCCAAAAGTTACTAGTGTCTTTTTTTCTTGAGATTGTGCTTCAAGTATATTGTATTTTAATTTTCGGTATTTATTTCCTGAAATAGTAGGGTGAATTAAGTCTTCTCTTTTGATATATAAAGAAATATCTTTCTCTTTAATTGCAACTAAAGTGATTTTTTGAAGAATACTATTTTTTGTGTTTGGCAATTGTTTTATGGTTATACCAAACAAAACTATGTCATTCCTACGAAGGCAGGAATTTAAACTTAACTTTGTATGGATTCCTACCTTCGCAGGAATGACATATTAATTAATTTTTTCTTCTAGTTCTGACCAACTTTCCATCAATTTATCCAATTGATCTTTTTTGTCTTGATAATCTATATAAAAATTAGGCTCAGAACTTATTTTTTCAAACTCCTCAGCAATTCGAGAATCCATATTAATAATTTTCTTTTCCAAATCAGAAATTTGAGTTTCTACTTTAGATAATTGGTTTTGGAATTTTTTCTGTTTTTTCTCTTCTTCTCTACCCTCTTTAGAATTATAATCAACTGCTTTTTTTTCTATAACAACTTTAGTGCGTTTTTCTGCTTCACGAAGATTTTCCATCTCATGCTTCTTTAAGAAATAATCAATGTCTCCAAGGTATTCTTTTATGACCTTATCTTTAAATCCGTAAACAGTATCTGTTAATCCTTGCAAGAAATCTCTATCATGTGACACTAAAATCAATGTTCCAGCAAAATTTTTTAAGGCTTTTTTCAATACGTTTTTAGAAGCCATATCTAAGTGATTTGTTGGCTCATCCATTACTAACACATTAAATGGTGATAATAATAATTTACATAGCGCTAAACGGTTACGCTCTCCTCCAGAAAGTACTTTTGCTTTTTTCTCTGCAGCATCACCACCAAATAAAAATGACCCTAACATATCTCTAACTCTTGACCTATTAGAATCTGTTGAAGCATCTTACATAATTTGTAAAACAGTTTTTTCTGGTGGTAAGTGGTCTGATTGATTTTGAGCAAAATATCCAATCTCTACATTGTG
>JAWUWX010000057.1:0-73826 GCA_034111625.1 Flavobacteriaceae bacterium
CCTATACAGATATTTGATCGGTTTGGGAAGATAGTAGCCATCTTAGATCCACAAAGTTCAGGATGGGATGGATATTATAATGGAATACAACTTCCAGCAAGTGATTACTGGTTTAGAGTACAATTAACTAACTCTGAAGGAGCAACGCTAGATAAAAAAGGGCATTTTAGTCTTATTAGAAGGTGATTTATTAAAATTTCACGAACTTATAAATCAAATTATTGATATCTTTTGAAATGTTCATTTTGACAGCAAGAAAAAGATAAACCATAGTCAACAAAGCGCTTTTTAGAATAATATTTATAATCGGATGGAATGAAAAATTCCAAAAGTAAAAAATTCCAAATAAAGCAGTAATTACAATAATAATGGGTACTGTTTTATTGGTCGTAGGTACGATTCCAAATTTCTTTTTTACATAACATAATTTAATTAAATTAAATATAAAAACAACTAATAGTGTTGACAATGCGGCACCGTTCATTCCATATTCATCAATTAACCAATCATTCAAAAAGTATACTGAAAATGCCATTGCAATACCATAAGGTAATAAGATTTTATAGTATTGAGAATTAGAAATAATCGCGCCATTACTCCCCAAAAACATGGTAAATAATTTGGCAAATGAAATCATTAAAACGACTATAGCTCCTTGTGAATAATCAGTTGGTAATAAATAGTACAACTCATGTAAGTTCGTATTTACAAGCAAGAAAATCAATCCACAGATCAGTAATAAATTAATAGAACTTCGCTTGTATAATGATGCTACTTCCTCATTATTCCCTTCATTTAAAGCCTTCGCCGTTAATGGTTGTAAAATGTGACTCATGGCTCTTCCTGGAGCCTCAATAACTGAAGCAATATAAACTCCTACTCCGTAGAATGCCGCCAATTCAATTGCTTTCTTTTGCGGTAGCATAAACTTATCAATATCCAATAAGATTGCTCCTGCCGATCCTGCTAATATAATATATAACGAGTACTTTAATACTTCAGTAAAATTGCTAGGAAATTGTAACGTGAATTTTGGTTTGTATAATTTCAACGCATACAACATCATGATAAGCATTCGTAAAAAATATGCGACCGTGAGCATATAAATAAATTGTTGCGCATTAATAATTTTTAGAAAAACCAAAACTAACAACAACATCACTGTAACTCTCGTAAACATCTCTTTTATTATGTTTCCAAAAACAGATTGCATCTGGACTTTCGCCCAAGCGTAAAATATTTCAAAGTATGCCGTAGCAACAGCAACAAGGTAAATGACAAAAGTATAATTCTTAATAATTGGGTTTTTAATCGATAAATATGAACTTATTTGTTCATAAAATACATTCCCCATAATTGCAATAGGAATTGCGATAAATAAAGGCAATAATAATACAGAACTTAAGAATTTATCCCTTTCGATTTTAGTCGTATAAGAAGAAAAGAATTTAACAATAGAATATTGAACTCCAAATGCCGTCAAAGGCATTAAAATATTGGCCGTAGAGAGTAAATAAGTAACCAATCCATAATACTCATCCGTTAAAAATCGAGTGTATAAAAACAAGGCATTGGTCCCTCCTATTGCAAATGCAATATAAATTATAACTGTATTCCTTAAAGATTGTTTAATTACAATTCCCAATTTTTTGTTTTATATTTTCTTAATAATTTTACTTATTTTTTTGGTCAAATTTCTTCTATGATACTGCTCTATATTCATTGAATACACTTGAAGACTCTTCTCTTTATACAACCGATAAAACTCTAATAATGTTGACTTTAAACTTGTTTCGTCATTAAAATCTATCACAATACCAGCATTTGTGCAATTTAAAATTTCTGACAAATCTCCATCTGTAGGACCAATTGCTAATATAGGGCGATTGGCATTCAAATATTCAAATATTTTTCCAGTAATAATTCCGCGAGCACTTGGGACATCATTTATTGCAAGCAATAATACTTGTGAGGATTGTTGGTAACTTAACACCTCGCTATGAGGTAAATAATCAATTAAACTGAAGTTTTCAGACAATCCATTTTCATTAATTTCTTCTAAACAACTTTCAGAAACTTTCCCTATTAATTTAATCTCTAAATCTTTTTTAAACTCACTATTCTCCTCTACTATTTCAGATAATACTTTCCATAATATCTTTGGGTTACGATCATCATTCATCATTCCGATATGAGTTAGAGAAAATTTCTCATCTAGATGTACATCAGATTTCTGAATTAAGGCATCATAACCATTAGTAACAACATGAATTGCAGGATTAAATTTCCTATAATTCTCTTTCATAGTTTTTCCTACGACAAGCACAGCATCAGAGTTTAACAATACTTCTTTCTCTAATTTGGTGTGTTTCCTAATTGATCTTTTGGTCAATGGAAGTTGGTAGAAATAATCAATATCTGTCCAAGGATCCCGAAAGTCAGAAATCCATTTTATTCCAAATTTTTTCTTCAACTCCATTCCTATCATATGCATACTATGAGGTGGACCTGTGGAAATAACTACATCAATTTTATGTTCCTGGACGTATTGTGAAAGGAATTTTACAGAAGGTTTAACCCAATATTTTCGAGCATCAGGAATAAAATAATTCGCACGAATATAGTGTGCTATTTTTCCAATAAAACTAGGATTGGCTTCTAAAAAACCTGCGCTTGTTCTCTTTTTTTTGCCTAATAAATTATTAGGTTCCCAAATCGGTTGACGCAAAACCTCAACACCTACAGGAATATCATTTTTAAGATTATTATCTTCTATTGCATATGATGGATTCTCAACTGTATAAACTACAGGCTCAATCCCAAAGTCTCTAAAATACTTCACGAATTTCAACCAACGTTGAACTCCACTTCCTCCTGCTGGAGGCCAGTAATATGTTAAGATGAGTACTTTCAATTTTTTAATTGGTCATATAATTGGATTAGTTTTTTAGAAGTCTTTTCCCAACAAAATTCTTCTTCAATAAATCGTTTTCCGTTTTCTCCTAATTCTTTTTGCAAAGATTCATCTTCATACAATCTCATTATTTTCTCAGTAAAATCATCAGCATTTCTCTCTTCGTGGACTAAACCCGTAAGTGTCCTTTCTATTAAGTTTTTCTGAGCAATCGCATCACTTACTAAAACTGGTTTTGCAAAACTCATATACTGAAACAGCTTATTGGCGTATGCTACGTCGTGTTGAATATTCCTATGCAATGGAGAAATACACACCGAACTTGCTACAATATACGAAGGAAATAACGCAACGGCTTTCCAACCTTCTAAATCGACAAACTCTTCCAATTGCAACTCCTTAACTTTTGCTTTTAATACAGTATCAGTTGTATTCTTCCCAACTATGATTAACTTGATATTTGGAATTTTATTCTTTAAAACCGATACAGATTCAATTGCCGTCTGTAATCCTCGACGCAATCCAGTATCGCCCAAATATAATATCACAAAATCATCTTTATACTTTTTTACAATTGATTCTTCTATAGTAGCATCTTTATAAAAAGATTGATGCACAGTATTGGGAACAAGTACAATCTTATCTGTAGAAATTTTCGTTCTTTCAACTACCTCATCAATAAACTCCTGAGAAACCGTAATAATTTTATCAGCCTTATCAATGAATTCCTCTTCTTTCTGCTTCCATTTTTTGGGCGAAATCAATTGTTTTCCGGGAAATTTCTGAAGGTGTGGATACAACTTCATTATTTCCGGCATGTTATCGTGTAAATCTAAAACTACAGGTAAGTTTGTTTTTTTATTGGCCTTAAAAACCGCTTCAGCAATTCTAATATCATGAATATGTAGTGCTTCAATATTATTTATAGAAATAAAACTTTCAATTTTTCTTTTCATACTATTTGTATAAAAAGGAAACGTATATACTAATGCTGATAATTTATATTCAAGTTTATTGGAAAGGGTTCGTTTTACTTGGATTCCGTTTATATGTTCGTCTTTTTTATGAATATCATATTTCAGACAGAAAAGAAACACTTCATGACCATTATCAATTAATGAAATTGCCTCATTCTCCACTCTTGGATCAGGTGGAAATGTTTTGTCCAATATCATTCCGATTCTCATAGAAGCCTTATTTTTCACAATATACTGCGTAATATCTAGGCGTATATTTTCTTAAAATTGGTCGAAATCCTATTTTGTGAATAGGACTTGTCCATTTTCGAGTGGCTTTAATTTCCCATCCTGACTTTTCCAATAGCCAGTCAAATTGCCAATCTTCAAATTCATGGTAATGACGATCCCATTTATCAGTCTTGGATTGATATGCTTTCGCAAACCATAAATTTAAAGGAATCGTTGTGACTAATTTAGTAGATTCTATGGCTCTTAAAACGTTAAATGGCGCGATTAAATGCTCGAATATTTCAAATGCTGTTACAGCATCTACTTTATGCTTTTTTACAACTTCTGGCAATACATCTAGATCTTCACCTTCAGTATTAATAACTGTATAACCATTTTGTTCCATGATTTCGCTAAAAACATTTCTGGTTCCTAAATCCAATATAGTTGCAGGTGCAGGAACTACTCTCTGTAAAAATTCTAAAGTTAATTTATAACGTCTATTATGATGGCTCATGCAACTTCTTTTTTCTGTCAAATAAAAACCATCCAACAGGAATTAATAATAACAACACATATGAAAATAAGGTAATCATATTTCCCTTTTTAATGATGGTTGGCTCAAATTTGAATTCAATACTATGTTTTCCCGCAGAAACTTCCATTCCTCTTAAAACATAATTAACTCGAACATGATTAGTCAATTCGCCATCAACATATGCATTCCAGCCATCTTTATAATACATCTCTGAAAACACTGCAAATTGATCAGAAGAAGCATTACTTTCATAGGATATCGCATTGGCTTTATAAGTTGTCAAATTGATTGTTGCCATACTGTCCAGAGAATAGTTACTCTTCAATTCAGATGCATATTCACCACTTACTATTGCAGTAGTCTTTGTATTTAAACTATCTAAAGACTTGATCTCTTCATTGGCAGTTGAAACAAATTTTAAATCTTGCACAAACCAAGCATTACCATTTACGTTTGTATTCTTTTCTAATACTTGTTCACCCTTTTCATTTGTCCCTATAATATATCTAGTATTCAACATATTAATCACTTCTGTATTTCCATTAGAAATATGGAAATCATATAATTCTTGATATCGTCTAGGTTTTGCAGCATGATATCCACCTATTGACTTATGAAAATAAGATGTAGAACCATCATTCATAGGATCTTTAGAGAAATTGGCCACACGATAATATCCTTTGTCTTTTAAAATCTCTTTGTCAACTTCAGTTGCTTTAAATGGCTTATTCACTTTCCTTGCTGATGTGAAATAATTATTATTTACATAACGCTTATCAACATCCACCAAGTCAAATAATATCAAGATTCCCAATCCTACAATCAAAATTAGTTGGCTCACTTTCTCCTTTAAAAATAACCAAATTAAAATTGAAATTCCTAGTACAAGTAGCAATGTTCTCAGACTATCGTTAAAAAATAAGGATTGTCTATCCGCAACTATAGCATCTAAAAATCCGCTTATTTGTTCGTCAATCTGTAAATCAACAGGAGTTTCAAAGGCAAATAGTCCTGTTCCAACTGCTGTAAATAACAACGCTAAACCACCCACAATAATGGTCGCCCACTTCAGTGCGTATTCCTTTAATTCTTTAGAAATTGAAGTAGAAAATAATTCTTTCAATCCTAATATCCCTAATAATGGAATACATAGTTCGGCAATTACTTGTATGGATGAAACTGCGCGAAACTTATTATACATTGGAACATAATCAATGAAGAAATCGGTCAAGAAAGAAAAATTTCTTCCCCAACTCATCAAGATTGAAAAAATAGTTGCAGCGACCAGCCAATTCTTTAATTTCCCTTTAACCAAAAACAATGCTAAGACAAATAAGAACATAAATATTGCGCCAATATATGCTGGAGCAGCAACAATAGGTTGGTCTCCCCAATACATCGATGAAATTCGATATAAATAATTGGCATCATCAGGATTTAAACCTTCATTTATAGCATCTTGGAGAAATCGCTGTAACTCGCTATCTTTTAATTCTTCACGACTTGTTCCTCCCATAAATCTTGGAACAAACAAGTTAAACGTTTCCAGTTTTCCATAACTATATTGAGTAATATAATCATTGGTCAATCCAGAAGTAACTTCTTTCGGTGAACCATCAGGAGTAATTGTCAATTCACTCTGACTTCGTGTACTATGCTTCGCATATTCTTGTGTTGCCAATAAACTCGTTGCATTGGTTCCAATAGCAAGAGTTACAGCGACTACTAAAATTCCTATACTTTTTACAAAATGTGGGATTTCCTTTTCTTTAATTGCATCAATCAATAGAATAATTCCAAGAATTAACACAATGAACAATAGATAATAAGTCATTTGGATATGGCTTGCACTTAATTCTAATGACATTGACAGTGAAGTTAAAATAAAGCCTACCAAATATCTTCGTTGGAAAACCAATAAAATCCCTGCTAAAACCATTGGCATATAAGCAATCGCATGTGCTTTTGCATTATGGCCGACTCCAAGTATGACAATCAAATATGTTGAAAACCCAAAACCTAATGATCCTACAATTGCTAATTTCCAATCGACTTTTAAAACTAGTAATAGTATAAAAAAACCAATGAAATAAAGAAATAGATAATCTGCAGGTCTCGGTAAAAAACGTAATATCTTATCAATCTTTTTTATAAAATCATATGGATAGTAAGTACTGACTGCGTAAGAAGGCATTCCTCCAAAAGTGCCGTTGGTCCAATAAGGTTCTTCATCGTTTTCCTTGCGATAATCAACAATTTCTTTGGAAGAGCCGATGAATTGTGTGATATCACTTTGTTGGATTTTTTGTCCTTTAAGAACCGGAGAAAAGTAAGCCAATGATGCAATAACGAAAATTGCAACCGCTATCAGATAAGGAAACGCATTTTTAAAATTCATATTTCTATTTTAAAGACTAATCGACTTCTTCATAATCCACATATTCACCTACACTATTGTCAGAATCCTTAGCTGCACTTGGTTTCTTATCAATAACGGTTTCTCCAACTTTTTGTTGGCTTTTAGGTGCTTGCTGCTCCTGTTGATCTTTAACTTTTTGTTCAAATTTATTTACAACCCTTTTTAAAAACATTGGAAAAATGATTCTTCCAATAAATTTAAAGACAAAATAAAATATGACTATCCCTACTAAAAACCTCATAATCTTTGATTGTGCTACTGCTTAATATCTCTTTTAAAAATTTACTTCAAAAATAACAATTTGAACCAACTTAAAACGTTTACTTATATAAAATCTTATATTTGACGTAACTAAACTCAATTATATGAAACGAGCATGTTAAAATTTTTATCACGAGATGGAATGATTAATATCGAACAGCATGTAACCATTGAAAACAATAAAAATTAAACTCATGAAAAAGTTTTGGGTAATCGTATTATTATTGATTAATTATCAATTTGTTAATGCTCAATATACAGAAATTATCAATTCGAAAAGACCAGGACTTTCAGAAAGCCCTTATGGAGTTGGAACTGACGTGATTCAAGTTGAAACTGGCGTATTTTTTGGCAAAAATACTTCAAACGCTACTTTTTCTAAAATTAGCCCTCAAGGTGTAAATTTATTTTTACGCTATGGAAAGTTTATGGAAAAACTCGAAATCAACGCCAATATTACCTATCAAAAAAACGAACTGCAATTCAATAATATTTTTACTTCAACCAAAGATATTAAAGGAATAAGCCAATTAACTATTGGAGCTAAATATTTAATTTTCCAGCAAGAATTTGACGATAAATCTAAAGAAATTCGAAGTTGGAAAAAAAGAACCGAATTTGATAAAAAAAGATTGATTCCATCAGTAGGAGTTTATCTTGGTTTAAACACCAACTTTGTTGGAGAAGAATATAAAGAAGAAGGAATGAGCCCCAAAGCGGCCATTTTATTACAAAATGACTTTACACAGCGTTTGATTTTAATCACCAATTTAATTGCAGATAGGATCGGAAAAGATAATAAATCCTATTCCTATATTGCTACAATGACGTATTCAATAACTGACCAATGGTCTTTCTTTGTTGAAAATCAAGGTGATTTTTATGTAAATAAAACTGATTTTCAAATAGGTACAGGAGCCGCATATTTATATACTAAAGATTTACAGTTTAACGCTTCTATCCGTACGAATCTTAACAGCAATGAATCTTCATATATTGCTAGTGTCGGCGTTGCTTGGCGACTTGATCGTCATAGTGACAAACTTATTGAAAGAGATACTAATGGAAATAAGAAAAAAAGAGGTGGAGGATTTTTCTCTCGAATTTTCAATAAGAAAAATAAATGATTACCCTAAAAGAAGCAATCACCAAAAATGAAATGCGAGATTTTGTCAAATTTCCTTTTTCACTTTATAAAAATAATAAATATTGGGTCCCTCCTATTATTAAGGATGAAGTAGATGGGTTTGACAAGAATATCAATCCTGTTTTTAAACATGCTAAAGCGCATTATTTCCTTGCTTATCGAGATAATAAGATTGTAGGAAGGGTTGCCGCTATTATGAATAAAACAGAAATTGAAGAACAGAAAATCAGCAAAATGCGTTTTGGATGGTTTGACGTGATTGACGATGTTCAAGTCTCCAAAGTCTTACTCAATAAGGTTGCAGAGATTGGGAAACTAAATAACCTAGAGTTTGTCGAAGGTCCTGTTGGATTCAGTAATTTAGATAAAGTAGGCGTTTTAATTGATGGATTTGACCATCTAGGAACCATGATAACTTGGTACAACCATCCGTATTACATGAAGCATTTGGAAGAATTGGGTTATGTTAAAGCTAAGGAATGGCTAGAACATTATATGCATTTAAAAAATCTAAATCCTGACGATTTCTCTCGTGTGGCGAAAATGGTTCAAAAAAGATATCAATTGCATTCAATGAATTTCACAAAAACAGAACAGATACTTCCTTATGTAGATAAGATGTTTGATCTATTCAATGCTTCTTATGCTAACCTATCTTCTTTCGTTCCGATTTCAGACGAACAAAAGGCATATTTTAAAAAGAAATACATAAGCCTTATCAATCCAGAATATATTGAATATATTGCTGATAAAGATGACAATTTAGTAGCATTTGCAGTTTCAATGCCTTCTTTTTCAAAAGCGTTACAGAAAGCAAATGGAAAGTTATTTCCTTTTGGGTTTTACCACTTATTAAAAGCAAAAAAACAAAGTAAAGAAGTAATTTTATATTTAATAGGTGTTCATCCCGATTATCAGAAAAAAGGTGCCGCTGCACTTATTTTTGATGCGTTTCATAAAACATATACGAAAAGAGGAGTTGATAAAATATTTAGAACTCCAGAACTTGAAGAAAATCAAGCAATCAATAATATTTTTAGAAATTTTCAGCCTGTAAATCATAAAAGACGACGAACTTATAGAAAAGATTTATAAATGCAATTATTCTACAATTCTGAAATAAATTCTACAACTACTCAATTTGTTTTTGACAAAATTGAAAGTCGTCATATTGTAAAGGTTTTGCGAAAATCGGAAGGCGATATTTTATATATAACCAATGGAAATGGCCAGTTATTTACTGCAGAAATCATATTAGCAAATGATAAAAAATGTAATGTTACCATTTTAGAAACGATACAAAAACCGAAACGTTGGGATTATTATTTACACGTCGCAATTGCACCTACCAAAAATAATGATCGCCTAGAATGGTTTCTAGAAAAAGCCACTGAAATAGGTGTTGATGAAATCACTCCTATCATCTGTAAACATTCTGAACGAAAAGTTGTTAAAGAAGAACGTCTTGAAAAAGTACTAGTTTCTGCAATGAAGCAATCTCTTAAATTTCAACTTCCTAAATTAAATCCTACAACCTCATTTACAGATTTTATTGATCAAGAAATAGATGGAGATTTATGTATTGCACATTGTGAAGAAACTGATAAAAAATCCTTTAAAAAGGAACTAAGATCAAAACAAAAAATTACTATTCTGATAGGTCCCGAAGGTGATTTCTCTACCAAAGAAATAGAACAAGCACTGTATAAAAAATTCATTCCAGTTACATTGGGTGAAAGTAGATTACGAACAGAAACTGCCGGAATTGTAGCAGTTCAAAGCGTTGCATTCTTTAATGAATAATATATGAAACGAGCTTGTTAAAATTTTTATAGTCCAAGGCAGTGATTAATAGCGAACTGCGTGTGAACGTTAAAAACAATAAAATCAAACACATGAAAAGACTAATTCTATTATTTTCCCTCATTTCAGTCGCATCTCAAGCACAAGATATTGCCATTTTAAAATATGATGGTGGTGGAGATTGGTATGCCAATCCTACAGCACTTCCTAATTTAATTAATTATTCAAATAGGACTATTCATACTGAAATTGAAGAAAAACCTAAAACTGTTGAAGCCTCAAGCATTGATATTTTCAATTATCCTATTGTGTTTATGACTGGACATGGGAATGTTTTTTTTAATGATGATGCCATTGAGAACTTAAGGATTTACTTGACTTCAGGAGGGTTTCTTCATATTTCTGACAATTATGGATTGGATCAATATATAAGAAGAGAAATGAAAAAAGTTTTTCCAAAATTAGATTTTCAAGAGATTCCATACAATCATCCAATATACAATCAGTCATCTATTTTTAAAAATGGTCTTCCTAAAATTCATGAACATGATAACAAACCGGCACAAGGTTTTGGTCTTTTTTATGAAGGAGAGTTAGTATGTTTCTATGATTATGAGTCTGATTTGAGTGATGGATGGGAAGATGAATCTGTACACAATAATCTTCCTGAAAATAGAGTAATCGCTCTTAAAATGGGTGCCAATATTATTGAATACGCGTTTAAAAATTAGCAAGAACTTCTTTCCACAAAAAACCATTATATTGTAACCGGATTTATCATTTATTTGATATAATATATGAATGAACAATTAGATGCTCTCCAAATAAATTTTGACGATTCCAAATTATGGATTCTCAATATTGCCATTGCTGTTATAATGTTTGGAGTTGCACTTGGAATTACAATTGATGATTTTAAGCGTCTTTTTAAAACTCCAAAAATACTCATTACAGGTGTTTTTTCTCAGTTTATTCTTTTCCCGATTTTGACATTTTTATTAGTAAAAATTATAGACCCAGCACCGAGTATTGCACTTGGAATGTTTCTAGTTGCCGCATGTCCAGGAGGAAATATATCCAACTTTATGACGGTAATGGCTAAAGGGAATGCTGCATTATCAGTGAGTATGACAGCTTTCGCGACGTTGGTTTCAATTGTGATGACTCCTTTAAACTTTCAATTCTGGAGTAACCTCCATGAACCAACAGCAGAGATATTAAGAGTTGTAGAATTAGATCCTTTTACGCTTATTAAATTGGTGATATTGATATTAGGAATACCGTTGATATTAGGAATGCTATTTAGAAAGTATAAACCTAAATTAGCTTTACGAGTTATGAAAATTCTAAAACCAATTTCTCTTATTGTATTTGTAATCTTAATTATTGGTGCATTCTCTCAAAATATTGATATTTTCTTAACCTATATTCATTATGTTCTTATGATTGTGATTGTACACAATATTTTAGGATATCTTTCGGGGTTTTATTTTGCCAAATTCATGAAACTCAGTTACCAAAATCAAAAAACACTTTCTATCGAAACAGGAATTCAGAATTCTGGATTAGGGCTTCTACTCTACTTCGATTTCTTTTTTAGAGTTAGCGGTTTAGATTTGGGTGGAATGGCTTTATTAGTTGCTTTTTGGGGAATATGGGATATTGGATCTGGATTGTTATTGGCAAGTTATTGGGCAAGAAAAGATAGCGTAAGAACTCTAAAAACATAGTACAATATGAAAATTATTTGGTATTGTATTATTAAATTTTACATCCGTTTGGGCTTGTTTTTTTATTATAAAAAATTAAAAGTTGTAGGCCAAGAAAACATTCCAAAAAAAGGCGCGGTATTATTTGTAGGTAATCATCAGAACGCACTGATTGACCCTTTAATTATTGCTACAACCAATAATCGGAACACACATTTTTTAACACGAGCAGGAGTTTTTAAAAAGAAATTAATTATCTTTTTTTTTGACAGTGTACAGATGATACCTATTTATCGAGTTCGAGATGGATGGACAACATTAGCCAAAAATAATGCGATTTTCGAAAAATGCATAGAAATTTTAAACAGTCAGAAGGCATTGCTTATTTTTCCTGAAGGAAGCCATAATCTTGTAAGAAAAGTAAGACCATTGAGTAAAGGTTTCACACGAATATTATTTGGTGCAATTGAAAAATATCATAATCTCGATATTCACATTGTTCCTGTAGGCTTGAATTACACAAGAATAACTGATTATCCTAGTTCGGCTGCAGTCTATTATGGAGAGCCAATTCTTGTAAACAATTATTGGGATAAAAACGATGTTTTTAAATCAACTAATTCTCTTAAGGAAGTTGTCCATAATGGCATGAAAGTACTTACTACTCACATTGATAAAAATGGTGAAGAGTATGATACAACTTCTTCAAAATTGAATCAATTAAAGGTTGATTATTTAAATCCAATAGCAACAAACAAAATAATAAAAGAGATTGATAATCAAAGTATTAAAGATTCTAAATCACAACCAAAAATCCACAAAAGCATATTCTATTATATTTTTCTTATCAATAGTTTTCTTCCGTGGAAACTTTGGAAAAAATTACAAAAAGGAATTTCAGAACCTGAGTTTATCAGCTCAATCAGATTTGGTTTAGGAATCTCTTTATTTCCGCTTTTTTATGTCTTACAATCATTAATACTAAAATACTTTTTTGGCGGAAAAATTGCCTTATACTACTTTATCTTTTCAATTCTTACAACTCTTATTTTAACTAAAATTTCTAAAGATTAATTAAAAAAAATTAAATAATTATAAAATTATAACTAACAAAAAAGCGACATTAAATAATGTCGCTTTTTTGTTATTCTATAATAGCATCAACTATATATTGTTGAATTTCTGTTCGGATATTTTTCTCAATTAATGTTTTGTTTTCCATACTAGGAAATACACGGTTGGACAAGAAAACGTATAATAATTCCGTCTCAGGATCTGCCCAAGTGTAGGTACCTGTAAAGCCACTATGTCCGAAACTTCTATCTGACATACAACCGCAAGTTGCTTTTACCTTAGGATCTAATTGTGGCTTGTCAAAACCTACACCTTTTCGCACTTTTTTATCAGCATAATAACGGGTGTTATAAGCTTCAATAGTCTGAGTCTTGAAATACCTCTGACCTCCATAATATCCTTTCTGAAGGTACATCTGCATGATCTTAGCAACATCATTGGCATTGGAAAATAATCCAGCATGCCCTCCTATTCCGCCCATCATCGCAGCCCCTTGATCATGGACATAACCATGAACCAATTGATTTCTATAGTAATCATCTTTTTCCGAAGGAATGATTGTCTTTTTCTCAAATTTTTCCAAAGGAAAATATCCAGTTCTATTTGCTCCTAATGATTTGTAAAAAAACTCTTGGGTTAATTCGTCTAGATTTTTATTATAATGACGTTCTATAAATTTTTTAAATAAATAGTAAGACAAGTCACTATATTGATAGCCTACTTCAGATCGTTGTTCTTCATCAACTATTCTTTGGAAAATTGAGTCTCTACTATAATCTGTTCTTAAAAATAAATTTTTGGCAACTTTAATCGAAAATTTCCTACTCTTTTTCTTTCTATAATATTCATCCGAAGGAAGTTTGGTAACACTATCCAAGGTATGCCTGAAAAACGGAATCCAAGCCTTTAAGCGCCCATAATGTGACAACACTTCTTTCACTGTTAAAGTATCTTTATTAGTATTGACTAATTCTGGCAACAAACTGCCCAAAGTAGTATCAAGGTCTAAAACTTCTTTTTCATCTAATTTCATTATCAATGGCAAAGAAGATAATATTTTAGTCATAGAAGCAACATCATATACATCATCAGTCGCTACAGTTTTTTTATTTTCATCTGTATGAAACCCGACATTTTTTTGATAAATAACTTTGCCTTTCCTTGCAACTAAAACTTGTACTCCAGGAGCCATTTTCTCAACTACAACAGTATTAAGCATAGAATCAATCCGTTGTAATTTATAACGGCTCATTCCCACATCTTCAGGAATAGAATATCCTAATCTTCTTAATTCATTAGAATTAATTCCATCGCCTTCAGCAAAATTTTCTTTAATGGAAACAGGTAATTTCCCTTTGGTAGATAAGGCTCCAAAAATCATTTGGGCAGATAGTTCTTGAGCCGTTTCACTATTTTGGTAGGAAACTAATACTCCTTCAATATTGGTGAAAGTTTTTATCTGTAATAAACTATAAGGACTTGCAAAAACATCCAAAATCACTTTCTTTACCCTTGCGATCTCTTGCAACCAAACTAAATCTTTATCAGCAAATTTATATCCTTTCCATGGATGAGCACTGGACTTATGAAAACCTACAATTACAAGATTATAAGGCTTTAATAATGCCATAGCACCATCTAACTTATCAACCTCAATCACGTCAACTTGCGCATACCTTTTAAGCATTCGCACATAATGAGTATTGTCATCATCTCCTAATTTTACATAGGCGATTTTTTGACGATCGAGATGTCTTACCGGAAAGATATCAGCGTCATTTTTCAACAAAGTAATAGAATTTTCTACCAATTTTCTATGTAATAATTCGTCCTCAATAGTATTAATATCACTTAACAAATTATGCATTTCTATAGGGTGATAATTATTCAATCCTGCCCAATATTTAGTTTTTAATATTTTCTTAACCGATTCATCAAGACGTTCTTCGGTCAACACACCAGAAGCAAGTGCTTCTTTAAATTTCGCTACTGTTTTCGGAATATCAAGAGGAATGTCCAACAAGTCATTTCCAGCCAGTATTGCTTCCAAATTTATATCTTCAGAAGTAGAAAAATCAGCCGATGCTTTCATATTCATCGCATCTGTTATAATCAATCCTTCAAATCCCATTTTTTGCTTCAGCAATCTAGTTACAACATTATGTGAAAGTGAAGACGGTAAGTTAATATTAGGCTCAATACTTGGCACACTTAGATGTGCAACCATCACACTGCCTATTCCTGAATCTATTATTTTTCTATATGGATACAATTCTATAGAATCTAGTCTTTGTTGTGTGAAATCTACAACAGGAAGTGTGTAATGAGAATCCTGTGAAGTATCTCCATGTCCTGGAAAATGCTTGGCACAAGCCATCACATTTTCGCTTTGAATTCCATTAGAAAAAGCAACCGATTTATTAGCTACATCAATATGATTTTCGCCAAATGACCTATTCCCAATAATTGGATTATCAGGATTGGTATTTACATCAACAACTGGAGCGAAATTAATATGAATTCCCATTCTCTTACAATGTTTTCCAACTTGTTTTCCGAAATCTTCAATCAATTTATCATCCCGAATTGCTCCTAAAGTCATATTCCATGGATAACGAAATGTCTCTTTCAATCTCATGTTTAATCCCCATTCTGCGTCAATCCCTATTAATAATGGAATTTTAGAAAGTGATTGATATTTATTGGTGAGTTCGGCTTGTTTTATGGGTTGATCTTGTAAAAAAATAAGTGCGCCAAGATGGTAGTCTTTAATTAAATCAGAAATGAATTTTTCATGCTTTTCATCAAGATTAGAATATGCAGCCACCATAAACAACTGACCTATTTTCTCTTCTACAGTCATAGAATCCATTAGACTTGTTACCCACTCTTCTTGAACTTCATAATCTTCGGTTAATAATGGATCTAAACTTTGTGCATTCGCAAAAAATGTCACAAAAAATAGCGTAATAAAAAGTATTCTTTTTCTCATTCAATTAGGATTTTCTATTATATAGCCAATAATAGATAACAATTTATTATTATGAAATTACTGTGCCAAAAAACGCTTGTGCCAACTTTCAATTGCTGGAATTTCCCATTTGGAATCAAAATCGCCTTTAGACTGAATCATATTATTAAAGACAGTTGTATCACTCGTGATTTTTCCTTCTTTGGCAAAATTCTGAAAATCAGACAAGGAAACAATATTTATATTCTCTCCAACTTTAAAAGCTGTATTCATTTTATTCATCAAGTCAATGTCAAATTCTTTTTCCAACTGTTGCATAAAGTGTACAGAAGAATCAATTGAACATCCAGAAACATTGTTGAGATTTTCATCAACTCCTAACACTATAAATTGATTATACTTTATTACATAAGATGTTTTTAAGTCATCTCCATGACGTTTCCAAGTCGCCATAAACTCTTCTGTTTTCGAAGCAATTGTTGTTACTTCAATATCTGAAAACTCGCGACTGGATTGATAAACCCATACTCTTGCATCCATTGGTAAAGAATCAAAATGTACAATCATACTATACTTTTTGGTTGAATTTATTTTTTAAATCATCAAGTGTAGTCGCTTCTTTTTTCGGACGACTATTCTCTTTAATTTTTTTTAAAACTTTTTTAGTATACAATGGAAAATCAGCATTTTGAATCCAATTGTAATAGCCTTTATCCTTATTTAAAACCGAAATAACTTTCTGGCCTTTGTATTTTCCAAATGTAAAAACTTCGTTTTCTTCATCATCATACATAATAAAACCTGCCATATCTGCACGTTTTTTATGTGTAGAATATTCGCTCAATTTAGACACATCATTTTCTAAATCTTCGTATTTCTCTAGTTGAGCAAGCAATATCTCATAAGTTGCCAATGTATCCGCTTCTGCTGAATGCGCATCGACCAATTCTTTATCACAATAAAATTTATATCCAGCACCAAGTGTTCGTTGTTCTTTTTTATGAAAAATAACTTGCACATCAATCGCTACTCTATCATTCATATCAAAATCTACTTCTGCTCTCAACATTTCTTCAGCCAATAAAGGTATATCGAAACGGTTGGAATTAAATCCAGCCAGATCACAGCCTTCTATCATCTCACTCACCTTAGAAGCCAACTCATTGAACGTTGGTTCCGTCACCACTTTTTCATTGGTAATATGATGAATGTCAGAGGCTTCTTTTGGAATTTCCATTTCAGGATTTACTAGCCAAGTTTTGCTTTCTTTATTTCCATTAGGAAATACTTTTAAAATTGAAACCTCTACAATTCGATCCTTAGCAATGTTGATTCCAGTAGTCTCAAGATCAAAAAAGACAATCGGTTTTTTTAAATTTAATTCGGTCATTGGTTCGTTTTAATTCACCATAAAAATAAGAATTATTAATGATAAGTAAATGTTAAATAATTGAGATTTATTGAGGAGTTTTTAACAGAAAACTACTCGTCAATCAACTCCTTTTTATAGTTCTCAATTTCTGCTTGATATTTGTCAGGTAGTCTTGGTTCTTTAATATCTTCTCTCGATTTTAAAGCCTTATAAACAACCTCCGCAACGATTAACCTTGCTGTAGGCTTATCGTCTGCAGGAACAATATACCAAGGCGCATGCTCTTTGGAAGTGCGATTGATTGCATCTTCATAACAATCTTGATATTGATTCCACAATTTTCTTTCTTTTAAATCGCCAGCAGAAAACTTCCAGTTCTTTTCAGGAATATTCAATCTACGCAACAATCTATTTTTTTGCTCATCTTTTGACAAATTCAAAAAGAACTTTAACACAATCGTTCCATTATCTGAAATATGTTTTTCAAATTCATTAATTGAATCCATTCTAGCATGGTAAAAAGCATCATCTAAATCTTCAATACCTTTTATAGAAGGAATATTTTCTCCCATAATATATCCAGGATGAACACGAGTTACCAATACATTTTCATAATGTGTTCTATTAAAAACACCTATTTTTCCTCGTTCAGGAAGTGCAATATAATGACGCCATATAAAATCATGTTTCAATTCTTGTTCTGTAGGCACTTTAAAACTATGCACCACAACTCCACGAGCATTGACATCTTTAAAAACCTCACGAATCAGACTGTCCTTTCCAGATGTATCCATTCCTTGAAGACATATCAACATACTATATTTTCCATGTGCATACATCGCATCTTGACGCTTGCTGATTTTTTTTCGAAGTTTTTTTAATTGCTGTTCTGCATCATCATTAACTTCTTTGGTTATTGAATTTTTTAAAGAAATTGGACTCGTAACTTTATAGTTATTCATTTTATAATATTTATATATCCAAATATATAAAATTTGTGTCCGACATAAAAATTGGTTTACAAATTAAACTATCCATCAATTTTATCTTTAGACCTATTATTTATTTCTATCCTAATGCAATTTTAGTCTTAAAACAAATTCGTTATTTAGTTGTCTAATTTTTCGACAAATGAATACAACTGTAATTATACAAGGAAGTTCGAAAAGTAATGGTGACACCAATACTATTTTGAACTATTTAAATACATCCAATCAATTTGATATAATCGATTTAAACACAAAGAATATTGGTCATTTTGACTATGATTTTAAAAACGCAAATGATGATTTTCTACAGCTAATGGAAGAAATTATTGAAAAATATGACACTATCATTTTTGCAACACCAGTTTATTGGTACTCTATGAGTGGAATTTTAAAAGTTTTTTTTGATCGAATTTCTGATTTGCTAAAAACAGAAAAAGATATTGGACGCAAACTTAGAGGTAAAAGTATGGCGATGATAAGTTGCAGTAATGCCAATGATTTAAAAGAAGGTTTTTCTATGCCATTTATAGAAACTGCAAATTATCTTGGAATGAGTTACCTTGGAGACATACATGCTTGGGTTGAAAATGGAAAAATCAGTGAAGAAGTAAAAGAAATTATCAATACGTTTAGATTAAAAATCTAATAAAAAAAACCGAGTTTAAAACTCGGTTTTTTTATTTATTTACTGGCAAATAGTTTTACATCACTTTCAGAAACTTCATTCTCGCCGAGAATAATCAATCGTTCAACTACATTTCGAAGTTCTCTAATATTTCCAGTCCAATCATATTCTTGCAATAACTTAATCGCTTTGCTAGAAAACTTTTTGGTTGCTGTTCCTTGTTCTTCAGCTATTTTAGAAGCAAAGAAATTAATCAACAATGGAATATCATCTCTTCTATCATTCAACGAAGGAACTTTAATTAAAATCACTGCCAATCGATGGTATAAATCTTCTCTGAAGCGACCTTCTGCAATTTCTTTTTTCAGATCTTTATTCGTTGCTGCAACAATCCTTACATTTACTTTAATATCCTTATCACTTCCTACTCTGCTGATTCTACTTTCTTGCAATGCGCGAAGAACTTTGGCTTGAGCAGAAAGACTCATATCGCCAATTTCATCTAAGAAAATTGTTCCACCATTTGCTGTTTCAAATTTTCCTGCCCTATCTTTATTAGCCCCAGTAAAAGACCCTTTTACATGACCAAACAACTCGCTTTCTATCAACTCCGATGGTATAGCTGCGCAATTCACCTCAACCATTGGTGCTTTTGTTCTACTACTTTTCTCATGCAACCAATGCGCCACCAATTCTTTACCCGTTCCATTAGATCCCGTAATAAGCACACGTGCATCAGTCGCTGCGACTTTTTCAATCATATCTTTAATATGAGTCATTGCTTTACTATCTCCTATCATCTCATATTTCTTACTAACTTTTTTCTTTAGTAATTTATTTTCGACAACTAGTTCTTTAAGGTCAAGAGCATTTCTTACAGTATTCAATAGTCTATTTAAGTCTGGTGGTTTTGATATATAATCAAACGCTCCTAAACGCATTGTATTAACTGCTGTATCTAAATCTCCATGTCCAGAAATCATAACTACTGGAATTTCAGGTTTTATTTTTTTTATTTTTTCTAATACCTCAACACCATCCATCTTGGGCATTTTTATATCACATAGTATCAAATCATAATCTCCATTCATTATTTTCTCTATTCCTTCCAATCCGTCTTCAGCTTCTTCAACATTATATGCATCATTCTCTTCAGAAATAATTTTGGTCAACACTCTTCGAATTGCTGACTCATCTTCTATGATTAATATTTTTGACATGTTCTCCTTTATTTAATTATAGTTTTGTTTAGAATTGAAATCAAAAACTCTGCCGTTATTTATTAATAATATGAATATCTCTTTGAGGAAATGGTATTTGAATTCCTTCTTCTGTAAATTTTTTATTAATTTCAAAACGGATATCACTTTTAGGAACTGCAGATGCAAAACTATCATTTAATGTAAAAATCAACTTAAACATTAACGCGGAATCACCAAAATCAGTAAAAAGAACCATAGGAGCAGGATGTTGGTATACTTTGGGGTGTGATAATGCGACTTCAATCAATATCTTCTTTACAAGTTCTGTATCACTCCCGTAAGCAACACCAACTCTAACATTTTCTCGAGTTTCTGTTCCGTTCTGCGTCCAATTGTAAAGACTATTGGTTAAATATAAATGATTCGGAATAATCAAAACTTTATTATCAAATGTTACAGCTCTTGTAGTTCTTAACTTAATCTCTTCTACTCTACCCACTTTCCCATCCAACTCAATAATATCTCCAACATGAACTGATTGATCTAATAGAATAAAAACTCCAGAAATAATATCTTGAAAAAATGTCTGCAATGCTAATCCAACTCCAATAAGCAATGCTGTAGATGCTGCTAAAATTGCAGTTAAGTTTATACCTGCAGTTTGAAAAGTAACAAGTAATATAATCAGATAAATCAGCCATCTCGCAAAACTAAAAATCGAGACAAACTTAATTTTGTCTTCAATTGGTAATTTTCTTGATACTATTTTTCGAATTAATCTTAATACAATAGATGTTAATATCAATGCAATTACAACAACAAATATTGCTTTTAATGATATATGCATATTTTCACTAAAATAAAATGTGTGATTTAAAATTTCCCGTATCTTTTCCATACTAATATTTTAACCATTTATACAATTCTTTATAACTAGGTTTTTTACCATACATTAAAATTCCTACTCGATATATCTTAGCAGCAAACCAGACAATCAATAAAAAAGTTCCAATTAATAATAGTAAAGAAATTGCTATTTCCCACCAAGGAACTCCAAATGGAATACGCATTAACATCACTATAGGAGATGTAAATGGAATCATTGAAAAAATTGTAGAAATAGGTCCATGTGGATCACTTATCACAGAAGCAAACCCAATATACACTCCAAGCATCAATGGAATGATTACTGGCAACATAAATTGCTGTGTATCAGTTTCATTATCCACCGCTGCTCCTATAGCTGCATAAATAGAACTGTATAATAAGTATCCTCCTATAAAATAAATGAGAAAAGAGAAAAACATAGTTGCAATCGGTAAGTTTTTTAATTCTTCAAACACCAATTGCGCGTCACTCTTTGCCATAGACTTCATAACTTCAGCCTGATCAGAAGGTACATTTACAACTTGCATATCCAATGTGTCAACTCCAAAAATTGAAGATAAAACTGCGCTAATAATCAATAATAAAATTCCCCAAATAGTAAATTGTAATAAACCAGCAAGTGCAGTCCCTATAATTTTACCCATCATTAATTGAAAAGGCTTTACTGATGAAATTATTACTTCAACAATCCTACTTGTTTTCTCCTCTATTACACTTCGCATGACCATAGCACCATAAATGATGATGAACATCATAATCATATATCCTGCCGACATTCCAACACCTATTTTCATACTATTAATCAACTTTGAAGATTTCCCTCCTTCAAAATCCAATAGTTTTATATTCGCATTTACCTTTGACTCATTTAATTTATCTATATCAATTCCCAGTTGAGTCATTCTTACGTGCCTTAATCTCTCTTCAACTTTATTTTCTAATGAATTTATAACAATAATATTTGGAGATTTTTTAGAATAAAATTCGACATTGGAAGCAATATCATTTATGCTATCTTTTTTTGGAATATACAGCAGTCCATAATAATCACTTATATCAACTTTAGTTTTAGCAACTTCATAATCATCTTCTGAAAAATCCAAATATTTCACAGACTCAGTATCTTCAAAATCTTGATCTTGAAATAAACTTGACTCATCCAGATAAGCAATCACTCTTACATTCTCTTGATTTAATTTCCCTAAATACCCTATTAAAGCTCCCATTCCTAAAACCAACAATGGACTTAAAATTGTCATCACTAGGAATGTCTTATTTCTTACTTTGGCAATAAATTCGCGTCGTATTATTAATTTTAATTTGCTCATCTATTTATTCTGGTTTACGGCTTTGATAAAAATATCATTAGCATTTGGAATTTGTTCTGCAAAGTGTGTGATATTACCCTTGGTAGAAAGGTAATTCAACAATTCATTGGAAGACGTTCCATTAGGTAGTTTTATTTTTAATGCTAAATCGTTTCCTAGAGCATTAATAGTTGTCTCTGATAATTCAAATTTTGAAGAGACCTCTGTTTTAACCTCCACGTTCTGATCATTGGTATCTAGAACTATGTCAAATGTGTTGGTTCTAAAATCACGTTTTATATCACTTAATTTTCCATCCAATATTTTATTTGACTTATCAATCAGCGCAATATACTCACATAACTCCTCAACAGATTCCATTCGATGTGTAGAAAAAATCACGGTTGCCCCTTCATCTCTCAATTGTAAGATCTCATCTTTAATAAGATTGGCATTTATTGGATCAAATCCACTAAATGGTTCATCAAAAATCAACAATTTAGGTTTGTGCATAACCGTTACAATAAATTGTATTTTTTGCGCCATCCCTTTGGAAAGTTCCTGCACTTTTTTATTCCACCAATCCTCTATTTCAAATTTTTCAAACCAATATTTCAGTCTATTTTTCGCCACAGATTTTGACAATCCTTTTAATTGAGCAAGATACAATGCTTGCTCTCCTACTTTCATACTCTTATACAGTCCTCTTTCTTCTGGCAAATATCCGATCTGTTGTACATGATGTGGCTTCAACTCTTCATTATCAAGGTAAATTTTCCCATGATCAGGAAGAGTGATTTGATTAATTATTCGGATTAATGATGTCTTTCCTGCGCCATTTGGCCCTAACAATCCGAATATACTTCCTTTAGGAACAGATATAGAAACCTTATTTAATGCTGTATAATCTCCATAACTCTTAACAATATTGTCAACAACCAATAAATCACTCATCTATTTGAAACGTTTTTTCAAAGATACATTTTTGCAATAAATCCTACACGCTATTCATATTTAAATAGTTAATAATTTACTATGCGTGCATAACTTTTTTGTAATTTACTATGCGCGCATAATATTTTTTTATATATTTGAGAAATGTTAAAAGAAAGAACAATCGATCATCACCTACGCGCAACTTGGCAAGCAGTTGCTAAAATGTATAACGAACAGGCTTCAAAGCATGATAGTACAATGGCGGCAGCATTTGTATTACTGAATATTGATTTTGAAAATGGCTCTCCTTCTACTTCACTAGGCCCACAAATGGGAATGGAGTCTACAAGTCTTTCAAGGATTTTAAAAAGCATGGAGGATAAAGGAGTTATCTATAGAGAGAAAAACCCTGAAGACGGTCGTAGTGTTCTTATTAAATTAACAAAGTACGGCATAGAAAAACGTGAAATATCGAAAGAAACTGTATTAAAATTTAATGATGCTGTCCGTGCCAATATCTCTGAAGAAAAGCTAAATAACTTCTTTGAAGTTACCGATGTAATAAATAAACTAATTAACAAGAAAGTTGTTTTCAAACCTGAAAATAGCATTGCATAACATATTATAGAATGAAACGAAATATAAAGAAGATTGCAATTATTGGTTCCGGAATTATGGGGAGTGGTATTGCCTGTCATTTCGCCAATATTGGTGTGGATGTTTTATTATTGGATATAGTTCCTAGAGAATTGAACGATAAAGAAAAGGCTAGAGGGCTTACACTTGAGGACACAGTGGTAAGAAATAGATTGGTAAATTATGCTTTAACTGCGTCTTTAAAATCGAAACCTTCACCTATATACGATCAAAAATTTGCCAATAGAATTTCTACTGGTAATCTTGATGATGATATTGCTAAGGTAAAAGATGTTGATTGGATCATGGAAGTTGTAGTTGAAAGGCTAGATATCAAACAGCAAGTTTTTGAAAAATTAGAAAAATACAGAACTCCTGGAACATTGATTACTTCCAATACTTCTGGAATTCCTATTAAATTTATGAGTGAAGGACGTAGTGAAGATTTCCAGAAACATTTCTGTGGAACGCACTTTTTTAATCCTGCACGTTATTTAAAGTTATTTGAAATAATTCCTGGACCGAAAACGGATGCCTCAGTTCTTGAGTTTTTAAATGGTTATGGAGAACAGTATTTAGGAAAAACTTCTGTTATAGCTAAAGATACTCCTGCATTTATTGGAAATAGAATTGGAATTTTCAGCATTATGAGTTTGTTTCATGCTGTTAAAGAAATGGATTTAACCATTGAAGAAGTAGATAAATTATCTGGTCCAGTTATCGGTAGACCAAAATCTGCAACTTTCCGTACAGTTGATGTTGTCGGTTTAGATACCTTGGTGCATGTTGCTAATGGAATTGGTGCAAATTGTAAAGATGACGAAAGATTAGAATTATTTAAACTGCCAGATTTCATCGATACAATGATGGAAAATAAATGGTTAGGTAGTAAAACTGGACAAGGTTTTTATAAAAAATCTGTTTCTGCCGAAGGGAAAAAAGAAATTCTTTCTTTGGATTTAAACACACTAGAGTATAGAACAAAGAAAAGAGCCAATTTCGCGACTTTAGAAATGACTAAAACTATTGATAAAGTTGTGGATCGTTTTAAAGTATTGGTAAAAGGAAAAGATAAGGCAGGAGAGTTTTATAGAAAAAGTTTCTCAGCATTGTTCGCTTATGTATCTAATAGAATACCAGAGATTTCTGACGAACTTTATAAAATCGATGACGCAATGAAAGCAGGATTTGGTTGGGAACATGGTCCTTTCCAAATTTGGGATGCAATTGGATTGGAGAAAGGAATTATAATGATGAAGGCTGAAGGATATGGACCTGCATCTTGGGTAACTGATATGATCGCTTCAGGAACTACTTCTTTCTATTCTATAAAAGAGGGAGCAACATTTTATTATGATATTCCTAAGAAATCACAAGAGAAAATTCCTGGACAAGATTCATTTATCATTTTAGATAATATTAGAAAAACTTCTGAAGTATTTAAAAATTCAGGTGTTGTAGTTGAAGATATAGGAGATGGAATTTTAAATGTTGAGTTCCAATCAAAAATGAATACAATTGGTGGAGATGTACTTACGGGATTAAATAAAGCTATAGATATCGCTGAAAAAGATTTCCAAGGATTGGTTGTAGGTAATCAAGCCGCTAACTTCTCTGTAGGAGCAAATATTGGAATGATTTTCATGATGGCTGCTGAACAAGAGTATGATGAATTGAATATGGCAATCAAATATTTCCAAGACTCAATGATGCGTATGCGTTATTCTTCAATCCCAACTATTGCTGCTCCCCACGGAATGGCACTTGGAGGTGGTTGTGAAATATCATTACATGCTGATAAGGTTATTGCCGCTGCAGAGACGTATATGGGATTAGTAGAATTTGGAGTTGGAGTAATTCCTGGAGGTGGTGGATCAAAAGAAATGGCTTTAAGAGCATCTGATTTATTTCACAAAGGTGATGTCCAATTAAATGTTTTACAAGAGCACTTCTTAACAATCGGTATGGCAAAAGTATCAACTTCTGCTTACGAAGCATTTGATTTAGGATTATTACAAAAAGGAAAAGATATCGTTGTTGTAAATAAAGACCGCCAAATTGCAACTGCTAAAGCATATGCAAAATTAATGGCAGAGTCTGGTTACACGCAACCCATTAAACGAAATGATGTATTGGTATTAGGAAAGCAAGCATTAGGGATGTTCCTTGTAGGAACAGACTCTATGAATGCAAGTCATTATATTTCAGAACACGATCAAAAAATCGCCAATAAATTAGGTTATGTTATGGCTGGTGGTGACTTGTCAGAACCTACCAAAGTTTCAGAACAATACTTATTAGACTTAGAACGTGAAGCATTCTTAAGTTTATGTACTGAGCGTAAAACTTTAGAACGTATTCAACACATGTTAAAAACTGGTAAACCATTAAGAAATTAAAAAGATGAAAACAGCATATATAGTAAAAGCATATAGAACAGCCGTAGGTAAAGCACCTAAAGGTGTCTTCCGTTTTAAAAGAACTGATGAGTTAGCCGCAGAAACCATTAAGTATATGATGAGTGAATTGCCAAACTTTGACAAAACTCGTATTGACGATGTAATTGTTGGTAACGCAATGCCAGAAGGAGCTCAAGGATTAAATATGGCTCGTTTAATTTCTTTAATGGGATTAGACATTGTTGATGTTCCTGGAGTAACAGTAAACCGTTTTTGTTCATCTGGAATAGAAACTATAGGTATGGGAGTTGCGAAGATTCAAGCAGGAATGGCTGACTGTATTATTGCAGGCGGAGCAGAAAGTATGAGTTCGGTTCCAATGACAGGATTCAAACCAGAATTAAATTACGATGCTATTGTAAAAACTGGTAATGAAGATTATTATTGGGGAATGGGAAATACTGCTGAAGCTGTTGCCAACCAATTTAAAGTATCTCGTGAAGATCAAGATGAGTTTGCCTTCAATTCTCACATGAAAGCATTGAAAGCACAAGCAGAAAATCGTTTTCAAGACCAAATTGTTCCAATAAATGTTGAACAAACTTTTATGGATGCAAATGGAAAAAAAGCGACAAAATCTTATACTGTAAATAAAGATGAAGGCCCACGTGCTGGAACAAGTAAAGAAGCACTTGCTAAATTAAGAGCGGTATTTGCTGCTGGAGGAAGTGTAACTGCTGGAAATTCTTCACAAATGAGTGATGGTGCAGCATTTGTACTGATCATGAGTGAAGAAATGGTCAAAGAATTAAATATAGAGCCAATTGCTAGAATGGTAAACTATGCAGCAGCTGGTGTTGAACCAAGAATTATGGGAATAGGACCTGTAAAAGCAATTCCAAAAGCATTGAAACAAGCAGGATTAAAACTAGAAGATTTAGAATTAATTGAATTAAATGAAGCTTTTGCTTCACAATCATTAGCAGTAATGAGAGAATTAAATATAAATCAAGAATTGGTAAATGTTAATGGTGGTGCAATTGCATTAGGTCATCCGTTAGGCTGTACTGGAGCAAAACTATCAGTACAACTATTTGATGAAATGCGTAAGAGAAATATGAAAGGAAAATATGGAGCCGTAACGATGTGTGTAGGAACTGGACAAGGAGCTTGTGGGATATATGAGTTTTTAAATTAGAACAAGACAATTATAAAAATAAAAAATAATACAATGGCAGATTTATTAAGAGGAGGTCAATTCCTAGTTAAAGAAACAAAATGTGAAGATGTTTTTACTCCTGAAGATTTCTCAGAAGAGCAAAAAATGATGAAGGAAGCTGTGATAGAATTTAATGATAGAGAAATTATCCCTCACAAAGCAAGATTTGAAGCAAAAGATTATGCTCTAACTGAAGAATGTATGGAAAAAGCTGGTGAACTTGGTTTCTTAGGTGTTGCAGTTCCTGAAGCTTATGGTGGGCTTGGGATGGAATTTGTCTCAACTGTACTAACTTGTGATTATATTTCAAGTGGAACTGGATCTTTCAGTACCGCTTTTGGAGCACATACAGGAATTGGAACTATGCCAATTACACTATATGGTACAGAAGAACAAAAATTAAAATATGTTCCTAAACTAGCAACAGGAGAATGGTTTGGTGCATATTGCCTTACTGAACCTGGAGCAGGATCAGATGCGAATTCAGGAAAAACTACTGCTGTTCTTTCTGAAGATGGTAAATCATATAAGATAAACGGACAAAAAATGTGGATTTCAAACGCAGGTTTTTGTAGCTTGATGATTGTTTTTGCTCGTATCGAAAATGATAAAAATATTACAGGATTTATTTTAGAAAACAATCCTGAAAATGGGATTACGATGGGTGAAGAAGAGCACAAGTTAGGTATTCGTGCATCATCTACTCGTCAAGTATTCTTTAATGACACAGTTGTTCCTATTGAAAACATGCTATCTGAAAGAGGTAATGGATTTAAAATTGCAATGAACTCATTAAATGTTGGTCGTATTAAACTCGCTGCTGCTTGTTTAGATTCTCAACGTAGAATTACAAGTATTGGTGTAAATTATGCTAATGAGCGTAAACAATTTAAAACTCCTATTTCAGATTTTGGTGCTATTAAAATTAAAATAGCTGAGATGACTACAAATACATATGCAGGTGAATCTGCAACATATAGAGCAGCAAAAAATATAGAAGATCGAATCGCAATGCGTGAAGCTGCTGGAAATACTCATCAAGATGCAGAATTAAAAGGTGTAGAAGAATATGCTATAGAATGTTCTATTCTTAAAGTTGCCGTATCTGAAGATGTACAAAATTGTGCAGATGAAGGTATTCAAATTTTTGGCGGAATGGGATTCTCTGAAGAAGCACCAATGGAATCTGCATGGAGAGATGCTCGTATCGCTCGTATATATGAAGGTACTAACGAAATTAACAGAATGTTATCTGTTGGTATGCTTGTAAAAAAGGCAATGAAAGGTCACGTAGACTTATTAGGCCCTGCTTCTAAAGTTCAAGAAGAACTTATGGGAATTCCTTCGTTTGACACTCCAGATTATTCAGTATTATTTACTGAAGAAAAGGAAATGGTTGCGAAATTGAAAAAAACTTTCTTAATGGTTGCAGGCGGTGCTGTTCAAAAATATGGTCCAGACCTAGAAGATCACCAACAACTACTAATTGCTGCTGCAGATATATTGATTGAAATATATATGGCAGAATCTACAATTTTAAGAACTGAAAAAAATGTAAAGCGTACTAGTGAGAAAGAGCAAACTGTTCAAATAGCAATGTCAAAATTATATTTATACAATGCTGTAGGTATTGTTGAAAGCAAAGGAAAAGAAAGTATTATTTCTTTTGCTGAAGGTGATGAACAACGTATGATGTTAATGGGACTTAAGCGTTTCACAAAGTACACTAACTATCCAGATATAGTTGATTTAAGAAACGAAATCGCAGAAAAAGTTAAAGCAGAGAATAAATACTGTTTTTAAATTTAATTGGTTATAAATGAAAAAACCCAAAGCATTCGCTTTGGGTTTTTTTTGTTAATTTTGGTTACTACTAAAAACACAATGATGAAACATCAATTTCTTACCCTTTTTATACTCATTTCAATTCTAAGTTATGCGCAGCCAAATACTGATGTGTTTTTATTTGACTTAGGAATCAACACCAATGAAATCAATCTTTCCAATTTTATAAATATTTCAAATAACGAAGGTTATGACAACCAACCATCGTTTCTGAATGACAATACAATTCTTTATGCTAAAACCAGAAATGGACAGACTGATATAGCAAAATATTCAATTAGAACTGGAGAGAACACTTGGATTACAGATACGGATGGAAGTGAATATTCGCCATTAAAAATCCCTAAAAGAAATAGAGCATCGGCAATACGATTAGAGAAAGATGGAACACAAAAATTGTATAGTTATAATTTAAAAAAAAATGTATCAAAACCTTTAGTTGACCATATTATTATAGGCTATCACAATTGGTATGACGATAAAACAATTATTTCATCTGTATTAGAAGATGGCGGGTTGTCGCTTTTTATAACTAATACTGACGAACCAAAAAACTATAAAGTTGATACAAATATTGGCCGTTCTTTACACAATATCCCTAAAAGTAATTTAGTAAGTTATATTAGTAAGAAGAATGAAAAATGGGAAATTAAATCTCTAGACCCTGAAACTGTTGAGACTAAATTTATAGCAAATACACTACCTAATTCTGAAGATCTCTGCTGGACTATTAATGGAACAATCTTAATGGGGAAAGGTGATGTTTTATACAAATTAAATCCAAAAACAGATATAGGTTGGAAAAAAATTGCATCACTTAAAAAGTATGGAGTTAAAAATATTACAAGATTAGCTACGAGTCCAAATGGCACTAAAATTGCTGTAGTTGGTGAGAAAATAGTTGTGGATCAAATGAGAAAGTAATTATTGATCTTGATGATAAACTTGAACCAGTTCTAGAAAACATCTCTTGGATTTCGGGAAATTGGAAAGGTGAAGCATTTGGAGGAATAGTTGAAGAAAACTGGAGTGAACCACTTGGCGATTCTATGATGGCGACTTTTAAATTGGTCATAGACAATAAAGTTTCTTTCTACGAAATCGAAATTATTAGAGAGATTGAAGACTCCCTTATTTTACAGTTAAAACACTTTGGTGGTGACTTAAAAGGCTAGGAAACCAAGGATGAAACTTTAGATTTTCATTTAAAAGAAATTACAGCCGATACCGTTGTCTTTGAAGGCATGACATTCGAAAGAGTTTCTGAAAACGAAATAAATATTTATGTCGATATTCAACAAGAAGATGCTACTATTGAAACTGTAAAGTTTAACTATAAAAAAGTATCTAAAATCTAATTAAAGTTAAAAGACTTATTAATATATCAGTTTAAAATTAAATGTCAAGTTCTAAAAGCCTAAAAATATTATCTCATACTATCTTTTACTTGCTCTTTTTTAGTAACCTTAGATAAATTAATAGCCGTTTCTATTAATGCTAAATGTGAATAGGCCTGTGGAAAATTACCTAACAGACGTTTAGTCTCAAAATCAATATCCTCGCTAAAAAGTCCTAAATGATTACTATATGATAATAGTTTATCAAATTGTTCCTTTGCCTTTTGCTCCTCTCCTATTTTATATAAACTATTTATAAACCAAAACGTACAAATAGTAAATGAAGATGAAGGCAATCCAAAATCATCCTGATTTTTATAACGATATAATAAGCCTTCATGGCATAATTCGCGCTCTATAGCTTTTACCGTACTCACGTATTTAGGATGCTTAGCATCTATAAAACCATAAGGTTCCATTAATAATACAGAGGCATCTAAATCTTCAGAATTATACGCTTGGGTAAATGCTTGAACTTTATCGTTCCATGCATTGTCCATTATATCAGTTCTAATGGCTTCTTCTAATAATTGCCAACGCGCGACTTTAGATTCTTTACCCAGTAATTTAGCAACCCTAAGCGCTTTATCTACTGCAGTCCAACATAAAACTTTAGAGAATGTAAAATGCTGATCATCACCTCTGAATTCCCATATCCCTTTGTCAGGTTCTTGCCAATGTTTACCAACAACCCAAACAATACCTTTGGTCATTGTCCAAAGTTCTTCACCATCTTCAATATCGTTACTAAAGTTGACTAAAAGTTGATGAATCACATCCATTAATATCCCATAAATATCATTTTGCTTTTGCTCATAAGCAGCATTACCAATTCGCACAGGACTTGAATTCTTATATCCAGTAAGATGATCTAGAGTCTCTTCTGTTAACTTTTTCTCACCACTAATACCGTACATTATTTGTAGTTTTTCATCTTTATCCGGCATCAAATTTATGATAAACTTTAAGTAACGTTTTGCTATATCTTTATGTCCTAATTGAGACATTACCTTTATAACCATTGAAGCATCACGAATCCAACAAAATCTATAATCCCAGTTACGTACTTCACCAATTGTTTCAGGTAAAGACGTTGTAGCGGCTGCCAATACAGCTCCTGTTTTTTCATAACTCAACAATTTTAATGTCATAGCACTACGACCGATTTGTTCGTTATAATTATTATATGTAGGTGTTCGCTCCATCCAATTGAGCCAATACACTTTAGTTCGTTCAAATTCTAATAGCGCAAATTTTAAATTAGGCATAAAGAGTTTTTCATTATAACCGACTAAAAAATAATGATCTGAACTTAATACAATTGGAGCGCCATTGGCAACTATACTCTTATCTAAATCTGTATATAAGAATAAGGTGTCATAGGCATATTCATCGTTAAGGCTTACAATAAAGTTTGTTTTAACATAATTAGAGGTTACCCCTTTAGCATATTCAAGTTTTGGATTATAATCGACTTTTATCTCTGGTTTTCCTGATATGTATTTTATATATCGAATAAATTCTGGGGGCGAATGATATCCTCCTTTCAATTTATGATAACGCGGCATAAAATCTATAACTTCAAAAACATCAAGGCCATTACTAAATTTTGTTACAAGAATAGCGGTATTGCTGATGTAATTTTGAGTTATTCTATAACTTTCATCCACAATAAAACCAAAACTACCTCCTTTTTTTTCATCAAGGAGTTTTGCGAAAACTGAAGGTGAATCAAACTTTGGTAAACAACACCAATCGATGGATCCTTGTTTCGATACTAATGCTGCACTTCTGCAGTTCCCTATTATTCCGTAATCTAAATTATTCATAAATATTTTGTTTATTACACTGGTAAAACTTCAATTTTTTTTTTAAATTAACGAAATTATAAATACACACACAAGATTTTAGTATGAATAAAACAATAATTGTTTCAAATCGCTTACCACTGCAAATCTCTATTAATGATAATCAACTTGAAGTTACGCCAAGTGTTGGCGGTTTAGCTACAGGAATGAAATCTGTTCATGCAGAAGGAAACGGCTTATGGGTTGGTTGGTCTGGTATTACAGATGAAGACTTAAACGAAACTATAGAAGCGGAAGTAAATCTAAAAATAAAACAAGCAAAATGCAGATCAGTTTCTCTAAATGAAGCTGATGTAGATGATTTTTATTTAGGGTTTAGTAACCGAACATTATGGCCTTTATTTCATTATTTTACAGAATATACCGAATTTGAAAAAACACATTGGGAAGCCTATAAAAGGGTAAATCAAAAATTTGCCGATGTCGTTTTAGATACTATTGAGGATGGTGATACAGTTTGGGTTCACGACTATCAGCTTTTACTGCTCCCTGCATTAATAAAAGAACAAAAACCTGATGTAACAATTGGCTTCTTTTTACATATTCCATTTCCTTCCTATGAAATTTTCAGAACGTTTCCATGGCGTGAAGAGTTACTTACAGGAATGTTAGGCGCTGATTTATTAGGGTTTCATACGTATGATTACGAACGTCATTTTTTAAGTTCTGTAAAACGTATACTACGATTGGATGTCAATTTTAATGAAATTTCCTATTACGATCGTATCGTAAAGGTAGATTCATTTCCAATGGGTATTGACTACGATAAATTTTATGATTCAGCACTTGATCATAATAATTCTAACAGTGAAAAATCCGAATTACAAAGACGCCTCGATACGCATATAAAAGAAGGAAGTGATCAAAAATTTATTCTGACAATAGATCGACTGGATTATACAAAGGGTATTCCCAATCGTCTTAGAGCTTATGAATATTTCTTAAAGACATATCCCGAATATCAAGAAAAAGTAAGACTTGTAATGTTAGCAGTTCCTTCAAGGTCTGGCGTGCCTCAATACCAAAAATTAAAACGAGAAACAGATGAATTGGTCGGAAGAATCAATGGAGAGTTTTCAACAGTTAGTTGGACCCCAATTTGGTATTTCTATAGATCACTCCCTTTTGAAAATCTAATTGATTTATATACCTCTTCAGATGTGGCACTTATTACACCTGTTAGAGATGGTATGAATTTGGTTGCTAAAGAATATGTTGCTACCAGAACGAATCAAGATGGTGTTTTAATATTAAGTGAAATGGCTGGAGCATCTAAAGAAATGAATGAAGCTTTATTAATAAACCCAAACAGTTTTGAGGATTTTGCTACGGCTTTAAAACGCGCATTAACAATGCCGCTTGAAGAACAGAAAAGCAGAATGAAAGTTTTACAGAAACGATTAAAACGTTATAATGTAGAAAAATGGGCAGAAGAGTTCCTTAAATCATTGGATGCTACTAATAAGATGAAGGAAATATTTGTTTCTAAAAAACTAAGTTCTAAAGATATTGATGGAATAATTAGTCAATATAAAAATGCCAAAAAACGCTTAGTCCTTTTAGATTATGATGGCACACTCGTGGGCTTTAAAGACAATCCTCAAGATGCTAAACCAGATAATGAACTTTTTAAAATTCTAGATTGTTTACAAGGTCAAGATAATACTTCGCTAAGCCTAATAAGTGGTAGGGACAAAGAAACCTTTGAAAAATGGTTTGGTAAAAAACCGTATGATTTAATTACAGATCATGGGATTTGGATGCGTCAAAAACAAAAATGGACTGCTTTGGAAATTATTAAAACAGATTGGATGGCAAACATCAAACCCATCTTAGAAAGTTTTGTTGATCGAACGCCTGGAACATTTATTGAAACTAAGGAATATTCACTTGCATGGCATTACAGAACTGCAGATCCAGAACTAGCACAAATAAGAACTATTGAACTGAATACAGTTTTAACAAGTATGGTGTCAAATAATAATTTATCTATATTAAAAGGTAACAAAGTCATAGAAATAAAAAGTAGTAATGTTAATAAAGGAAGAGCCGCAAGTCAGTTATTTATAAAAAAGGATTACGATTTTATTTTAATAATGGGTGATGATTGGACAGATGAAGACATGTTTGAGGCTGCTCCTAATAATGCAACTACTATCAAAGTAGGCTCCACAAAAACACAAGCAAAATATAAAATAAAATCTCCTGTACAAGTTAGAGCATTATTAGAGAAATTAATTTAAGAAGTACAATTCAATTATAAAAATGATATGAAACGAGCATATTAAAATCTTTATCACCAATGGGAATGCTTAATTGCGAATAGCATGTGACCATTAAAAATAATAAAATAAACACATGAAAAAAATTATTACTGCTCTCTTTGCTATTTTATTTATTTCTTGTAGCCCAAAAATTTTTAAAGAAAGTTGGACTGAAAAACAAGCGCCAGAATATTTTAAAGCACGATTTGAAACAACCCAAGGAAATTTTGATATTGAAGCAAAAAGAGAATGGTCGCCAAATGGAGTTGATCGCTTATATCAACTTATAAAACATGATTTTTATACTGATATTGCTTTGTATAGAGTTTTACCAAAGTTTGTAGTGCAATTTGGAATTCACAATGATTCGATACTAAATAATCGTTGGAGTGATGTTAAATTAAAAGATGAGTCTGTTATAAAAAGTAATGACTCAATGACTATTTCTTTTGCACGTGGAGGAAAAGAATCTCGTACAACACAAATATTCATCAATATGAAAAACAACCCTCGATTGGATAAACTTGATTATGGTGGAGTTAAAGGATTTCCTGTGATTGCCAAAATAATAAATGGAATGGAAAATGTACATAAATTTTATGCTGATTATGGTCCAAAACCTGCAAAAGAACAAGGTCAAATTTATGCTAAGGGAAATACATATTTGAAAGAAAATTATCCTAAATTGGATTATATAACCAAGGCTTATATATTAAAATAACTATGTACACAATCTTAGATCTTGATTCATGGAATCGTAAAGATCATTTTAATTTTTTCAAGCAATTTGAAGAACCCTTTTTCGGTCTTACTGTAAAAATTGATTGTAGTATTGCCTATAAATATTCTAAAAAAAACGGAAACTCCTTTTTCTTATACTACTTGCACAAAGCACTCGTTGCAGCGAATAACACAACACCATTTCGATATAGAATTATTGATGATAAAGTTGTGGTTTATGACACTATAAACGCTTCTCCTACCATTGGTCGTGAAGATGGTACTTTTGGTTTTTCATATATGGATTACGATGCCAATTTTGACAAATTTAATAGTACTGCAAAAAAAGAGATTGAAAGAGTACAAAGCACTCAAGGACTTGACCCTGCAACTTCTGGTGACAATGTAATTCATTTTTCGTCTATGCCTTGGATAGATTTTACATCACTATCTCATGCTCGAAATTATGCTTTCAATGATAGTTGTCCTAAAATTTCTTTTGGCAAAATGATTGATGAAAATGGTAAAAAAATGATGTCAATTTCTATACATGTTCACCATGGCTTACTAGATGGCTATCATGTAAGTTTATTTATCGATGAATTTCAAAAGCAATTAAATAAATCATCTATTTAAACTGGAACTGCATATAAACTGGATAATGATCAGATGCTTGTCCTAATTTAATTAATACTCTTGAATCAAGCATTTCTATTTTTGACATATCATAAAAAATAAAATCTAATCTTTCGAAAGGAATATCTGTATTGAAAGTAAATGAATAATCTTGTTTTTTAAATGCTGCGTTTCCAAGTGATGTATCATTTAATAAACGATCTATTATAGGATTAGGATAATTAGGGTCACTATTAAAATCTCCCATTAAAATTACAGGAAATTCTTCTTTATAACTAGTAAACTCAACCATTACTCGATCAAATTGCTCTTTTCTCAATTCTTTATTAAATGCATCTAGATGCAGATTCATAACAATTATTTCTTGCTCATTATCTAATTGAATTTTAACAACTTGAAGTATTCTATCCAAATAAAATACATCTCTATAGAACCAATTTGTTTGATCTCGCTCTAAGACAATTCTTTTCTGTTCTAGAATTGGATATTTACTTAAAATAGATTGTCCAGAATTTATTTTTCCAAAATGTGCAGAAATAGGGTAATAAGGAAAAGGCAAGTATCTTTCATCCCAATTCACTGCTTGTCCTATATATGCGTATCCTAAACTTGCAATTTCATCCTGCTGATTTATACCAAATGATCTAGAAGAATTGTAATCTATCTCTTGAAATCCAATTATATCCGGATTTAAAATTCCAAATTCTTTTTTTACCAATTCTAAATTGAAATCAAATAATGATTTTTGTTTTTCAACAGCTCGATTGTTGGTCATTCCACTTAGATAACCAATATTATAAGTTACAATTGAATAAATAGAATCCTTAGAAATAGAAATAGGAATGTCTACTTTAACAATTTTAGAATATTCTTCCTTATTTAAAGTTGAAGAAGAAGCCCAAAAGAAAAAAAGAAAAGAAACAAGTATAAACAAACTTATAACTTTTAGTAAAAATCGTAAGAATCGCTTCATTATTTAATAGTATAAAGTTTGATCTTAAAACTACCGTTTTAATCATTCATAAAAAAACGCTCCCAATATTGAGAGCGTTTTTTTATTTAGACTAGATTCTTCGCTTTCGCTCAGAATAAGATAAAGAATTATTTTTCTTCTACTTCTTCTTCAACTTCTTCGAAGTCTACATCTTGAACATCATCTTCAGAAGCAGAGTCTCCAGCATCTTGCTGTGCTCCTGCTCCTGCATCTTGTGTTTGTTGAGCTGCTGCTTGCATCTCCTCAGAAGCCGCTTGCCATGCTCCATTAATCTTTTCCATTGCAGCATCAATTTGTGCAATATCTTTAGACTCATGAGCCGCTTGTAATTCTGTTAATGCTGCTTCAATTGGACCTTTTTTATCATCAGATAATTTTTCTCCAAATTCTTTCAATTGCTTTTCTGTTTGAAAAATCATTGAATCTGCACCATTAATTTTTTCAGCAGTTTCCATTGCCGCTTTATCAGATTCAGCATTTACCTCTGCTTCTTCCTTCATTTTTTGGATTTCTTCTTCAGTCAATCCAGAAGACGCTTCAATACGAATGTTATGCTCTTTTCCTGTTCCTTTATCTTTAGCGGAAACATTGATAATACCATTTGCATCAATATCAAATGTTACCTCTACTTGAGGAACACCTCTCTGTGCTGGTGGAAGTCCATCAAGATGGAAACGTCCTATCGTGTTGTTATCAGCTGCCATTGCACGTTCACCTTGTAATACATGAATTTCTACAGATGGCTGATTGTCTGCTGCTGTTGAAAACACTTGTGATTTCTTAGTAGGAATCGTAGTATTTGCTTCAATCAGTTTCGTAAATACATTACCCATAGTTTCAATACCAAGGGATAATGGAGTTACATCTAGTAATAATACATCTGTTACATCACCTGTTAAAACTCCTCCTTGAATAGCGGCACCTACTGCAACTACCTCATCTGGATTCACACCTTTACTTGGCGCTTTTCCAAAGAATTTTTCAACTTCTGCTTGTACTATTGGGATACGTGTTGAACCTCCTACTAAAATTACTTCATCAATATCTTTGGTAGTTAACCCAGCATTTTTCAATGCAGTCTGACAAGGCTTAATTGTTCTTTTTACTAAATCGTCAATTAATTGTTCAAATTTTGATCTTGTTAAACTACGAACTAAATGTTTTGGTCCACTAGCTGTTGCTGTAACATATGGTAAGTTAATTTCTGTCTGTGCCGAAGATGATAATTCAATCTTCGCTTTTTCTGCTGCTTCTTTTAAACGTTGAAGTGCCATAGGATCTTCACGTAAGTCTATACCTTCTTCACTTTTAAACTCTTCAGCCAACCAGTTGATGATTTTCTCATCTACATCATCTCCTCCAAGGTGTGTATCACCATCAGTTGCTAATACTTCAAAAACTCCGTCACCCAATTCTAAGATAGAAACATCATGTGTTCCACCACCAAAATCAAATACGACGATTTTTTTATCATCATGCTTTTAATCCATTCCATAAGCCAATGCTGCTTCAGTAGGCTCATTGATAATTCTACTTACTTTTAACCCTGCAATCTCTCCCGCTTCTTTAGTTGCTTGACGTTGTGCATCATTAAAATATGCTGGAACTGTTACTACAGCTTCTGACACTTCATGACCTAAGTAATCTTCAGCAGTCTTCTTCATTTTCTGTAATACCATTGCTGATATTTCTTGTGGCGTATATAAACGACCATCAATATCAACTCTTGGAGTATCATTATCTCCTTTAACTACTTTGTAAGGTACACGTTTGATTTCTTGAGAACATTCAGAGAATTTATTTCCCATGAAACGCTTGATAGAATAAACTGTATTTAATGGATTTGTTACTGCTTGTCTTTTTGCAGGATCTCCAACTTTTCTATCACCTCCTTCAATGAAAGCTACAATAGATGGTGTAGTTCTTTTACCTTCTGCATTAGGAATTACAACTGGCTCATTACCTTCCATTACTGAAACACACGAGTTAGTTGTTCCTAAATCTATTCCTATTATTTTACTCATACTATTAATTTTTATTATTGTGTTGAATATTTTTTTATTATAATGTAATAGTCAATCTTTATGCCAATAGAAATTTTATGTCAACTTGTCATATTTAAAATAAGTATTCATCCATTTGTCATTATATTAAAATAAAATTAAGTGATAAACATAGCATATTTTAGGTATATCCTATATTAGCAACTTAAAAGTCAATAAATAAATGGAATGTATTTCAGTTTTTGATATGCTTAAGATTGGTGTAGGTCCTTCTAGTTCTCACACTTTAGGCCCATGGAGAGCAGCAGAAAGATGGATTGAACATCTAAAGAATAACGATTTATTCAATCAAATAACTGAAATTAAAGTTGATTTATACGGGTCATTATCGTTAACAGGAAAAGGGCACGCTACAGATCTAGCAGTTATTTTAGGCCTTTCTGGGAATGATCCTGAAACGATTCCCATCGAAGACATTAATTCTTTAGTTTCTAAAGTTAAAAATACAAACCAATTACATTTTGGAAAGAGTAATTTAATTAAATTCAATCCAACTTCCAATATTATCTTTAATAGAGATTTTTTACCCTACCATTCTAATGGTATTAAATTTACAGGTTATAACAATGACAGTGAAATTTCGTCAGATATTTATTATTCTATTGGTGGAGGTTTTGTAGTACAGGAAGAGAGAATTATTTCGAAAAAGAAAACTAAACTCTATAATTCATTTCCTTTTCCAATTCAAAATGCAAAGGAATTAGAAGCATATTGCAAGCAAGAGCATAAACAAATCTCTGAAATCGTTTTAGAAAACGAAAAATCATTGCGCTCTGAAGAAATAATTCATAACGAATTAGAAAGGATATGGAACACCATGCTCGAATGCATGTATCTTGGCTGTCATACTGAAGGAACTTTACCAGGAGGATTAAATGTAAGAAGAAGAGCATTTGATATATATCAAAGATTAAAAGGAGAGACTTCATATTCAAATCCTCAGCAATGGATGAATTCAATAAGAAATACAGAAGTTAAATTTCGACAAATTCTAAAATGGGTAAGTTGTTTTGCGCTAAGTGTTAATGAAGTAAATGCTTCTTTAGGTCGAGTTGTAACTGCTCCTACCAATGGAAGTGCTGGAGTTATTCCTGCCGTATTGATGTATTATCTAGTCATTGAAAATCATGAAGGAGATTTTGAGCATATTAAGAAATTTTTATTGGTTGCTGGAGAAATAGGGAGTATCGTCAAAAAAGGTGCTACTATTTCAGCGGCAATGGGAGGCTGTCAAGCAGAAATTGGAGTTTCTTCAGCTATGGCTGCAGGAGCCTTAACTGAATTGCTTGGAGGCAGCCCTGAACAAGTATTAATTGCAAGTGAAATTGCTATGGAACATCATTTAGGATTGACTTGTGATCCGATCGGAGGATTGGTTCAGATCCCATGTATAGAACGCAATGCGATGGGAGCACTTAAAGCAATAAATGCCGCTGAATTAGCTTTGGAATCTGATGTAAATAATGTAAAAGTTCCATTTGACAAAGTAGTAGCTACTATGTGGAAGACTTCACTAGATATGAATACGAAATATAAAGAAACTTCAGAAGGTGGACTTGCCATAAGCGTAAATATTTCAGATTGTTAAGTAAAATATTTTTAAAATATAAATAATATTTTTTATATTTGGGAAACGATAAACCAATTAATAATCTATAAAAACATTCACTCATGAGTAAATTTGATGAAAAAGTAGCATTGTATAAAAAGTTTATGGATGACAGAGATTTTAGATCTAATTTAGATTTATTAGCTGCTGTTACTAAAGGATTGGGTCCATCAATCTATAAAGCAGATGCAGAAACTGTTTCTGGTTCTGATGCTAAAGAACTTGAAACTGTTAAGAAAAACTTTTTAATGAAGAAACTAGGATTGGCTGATGGCCCTGAACTAGATGCTGGAATTGAAGAAGTTATGGACAGAATTGGGAAGTCTGAAAGAAAAAAATATAGAGCAGTGGTTTATTATATGCTTATGAAAAAATTTGACAAGGAATCAGTATATGGATTCTAGGAAGATATATTCTTAAAATAAAAAACCAACTCAGTGAGTTGGTTTTTTTTATGTAATATTATTTATTCTATCTTGTAAAGACTAGTTCCGTCTCAGTAGAAATATTCGCATCATATCCATAGCTGTCATAATTAAACCCTTTCAACCCTTCAACACTATCTATATCATTATCAATGATATATCTCACCATCATTCCTCTTGCTTTTTTAGCAAAAAAACTGATCATTTTCAACTTCCCATCCTTATAATCTTTAAAAACCGGAGTTATAACAGGCACATTTAATTCTTTTGGCTTAATAACTTTGTAATATTCATTACTCGCTAAGTTTACCAAGAAATCATCTTCAGAAAACTCTTCATTTAAAGTATTGGTAATTGAACTCCCCCAATATTGATATAAATTATCTTTTCGACTAATTTTTAATTTAGTCCCCATTTCAAGACGATATGCTTGCATTAAATCCAATGGTTTTAACAACCCATACTGTCCAGATAATATTCGAAGTTTACCTTGTAGTTGAGCTAATTTAGCCTCTGGAATGGTATAGGCATCCAATCCTATGTACACATCTCCTTTAAAAGCATAAATGGCTTGCTTTGAATTCTCTAGAGTAAATGGTAAACCCCATGCTTGATTGCGTTCGTAATTCAGTTGACCTAAATTATCAGAAACATGCATCAACTTGGAAATAGCCTTCGCAGATTTCTTTTTTAATACTGTACTTAACTTTTCAGCCTGTTCAAGAAAAACCCCTTGGGTAAATTCTTGTGTAGGCGCATTCGAATCAAAATCTAATGATTTTGCTGGAGAGAGTACTATTTTCATTTTTCTTATTTAGTGAATTTCAAATTTACATTATTTCATTAATTTTTCCATTAGTAAATGGAAAATTATAGCATTATAAATAAAAGTGATACTTTAAAAAAACTGTATCTTTGCCACATGCGAATAGATATAATCACTGTTTCCCCAGAATTAATTAAAAGCCCCTTTGAACATTCCATAATCAAGCGTGGAATTGATAAAGGATTGGCGGAAGTTCATTTTCATGACTTGAGAAAGTATGCATTGAATAAATATGGTAAAATTGATGATTATCAGTTTGGGGGTGGCGCTGGAATGGTATTGATGATTGAACCTATTGATAAGTGTATCTCAACATTACAAGAACAGCGAAAGTATGATGAGATCATTTATATGACTCCAGATGCTAAAACATTGAACCAACAGACAGCAAATACCCTTTCATTAGCCAAAAATATTTTGATTCTAACGGGTCATTATAAAGGTGTTGATCAAAGAGTACGTGATAAATTTATCACTAAAGAAATCTCGATAGGAGATTATGTATTAAGTGGAGGAGAACTTGCTGCAGCCGTTTTATGCGATGCTATTATTCGATTGATTCCTGGCGTAATAGGAGATGAAACGTCTGCGCTTACTGACTCCTTTCAAGACAACTTATTATCACCTCCAGTATATACACGCCCTTCAGAATACGGCGGTATGAAAGTTCCTGAAGTATTACTCTCTGGAAATTTTCCTAAAATTGATGCATGGAGATCTCAGAAAGCTATAGAACATACAAGGAACATTCGTCCTGATTTATTGGAAAATAGCAAAGAAAATTAACTCAAAATAATATTTGTTAAAACAAAGTTATTTTATAAATTTGCAAACGCTAAAATCAACCGCTGACGAAAATCGTGAATGTTGCCTTTACGAAAACCATTAAAAAGAATAGAATGGAAAATTTAATAAAATTTGTTCAAGACGAATTTGTAACAAGAAAAGATTTCCCTGACTTTGCAGCAGGAGATACAGTTACTGTTTATTACGAAATTAAAGAGGGAGAAAAAACACGTACACAGTTCTTTAGAGGTGTTGTAATTCAGCGTAAAGGTTCGGGTAGTTCTGAAACTTTCACAATCAGAAAAATGTCTGGTACTGTAGGGGTTGAACGTATCTTCCCTGTCAATTTACCAGCACTTCAAAAAATCGAAGTAAACAAACAAGGAAAAGTTAGAAGAGCTCGTATCTACTACTTTAGAGAATTGACTGGTAAAAAAGCTAGAATCAAAGAAGTAAGAAGAAAATAAATTCTTTTTCTCTTAAAAAATTTAAATCCCGAATTGTATCTTCAATTCGGGGTTTTTCTATTATTAACAATTGTTGACAACCTAAGTTCATATCTTTTTGAAAACTAAAACTTTAGAAATCAAGTTTTATTAATTCTTAATATATTTTTGTAAAAGAATCAACGGAGAATTTATTCGAAGTAATTCTAAATGTTCTTGAACATAGTTTTTTAGATTTAGTAGAAGTATAGCCTAGTGTTTAGCATGAATAAAAGGAAATATGAATCTAGAAAGCGAGTTTAAATTAAGTTATACTTATTAAATTAGGAAATACTTATTTTAAACGGAGTAACGAAACTAATAATGAAGGTTGACTAGAGAAAATCAACAATGAAGTAGTAATTAATAGATAACTAAGATTATGGTTTTTGCAAAAAAATCAGTAAGTGATGTTAGTTAATTAATTATGAAAGTAGATTGAAAGATTCAGCCAAGTGATGATTTATTATTGCTAAATTATTAGAAACAGTAACTCCAGCAAAAGCCATGATAACAAGTAATCCTTATTATGGCTTTTGTTTTTTATATATCTAAAAAACACAACCTCTTTTTTATTCTTTCCATAAAAACTACTACTAATTAATACCTTTTTACAGACTTAATACTCACTAATAATTAGTAGATTTACGCCACTAAAAATCTTAAAGAAAATGGCATTAAATACTGCAAAAATAATCTATACTATTACTGATGAAGCACCTGCGCTTGCAACTCAGTCTTTTTTACCAATCGTGAAAGCGTTTACTAAAAAGGCTCAAATTTCAGTAGAAACAAAAAATATTTCACTTGCCGCAAGAATATTGACAAACTTCCCTGAAAACCTTACTGGAAATCAAAAACAAGAAGATGCTTTAACAGAATTAGGAATACTTGTTAAAAAACCAGAGGCAAATATTATAAAACTGCCAAACATTAGTGCATCACTTCCACAATTAAAAGCAGCAATTAAAGAACTTCAAGACAATGGTTATGCAGTACCTAGCTATCCTGAAGAATCAAATACCGCTGAAGAAAAAGAATTGAAATCGAGATTTTCCAAAGTTCTCGGAAGTGCAGTAAATCCTGTATTAAGAGAAGGGAATTCTGACAGGAGAGCACCAAAACCAGTAAAGCAATACGCTCGAAAAAATCCACATTCCATGGGAGAATGGAGTTCAGATTCTAAATCTCATGTTTCTACAATGGATCATGGAGATTTTAATAATAATGAGAAATCTGTTACAATTGACGGAGATACTACTGTGAAGATTGTTCATACTGATTCTCATGGTAACGAAACTATCTTAAAGGACAACCTTTCTTTATTGTCTGGAGAAATTATTGATAGTACATTAATGAGCAAGAAAGCATTGATTTCATTTATTGAAAAACAAATTGATGATGCTAAAGAGCAAAATATTCTTTTCTCATTACATATGAAAGCAACAATGATGAAAATCTCTGACCCTATCATTTTTGGGCATGTTGTAAAAACCTATTTTAAAGATGTCTTTAAAAAACATAGTGAAGTTTTCAAGGAGATAGGCGTTAATGTAAATAACGGACTTGGAAATTTATTAAGTGAAATAAAAGAATTATCAACTTCTAAACAAGAAGAAATTCTTACAGATATTAAAGACACAATTGCTAATGGACCTTCACTTGCTATGGTAAATTCTGATAAAGGAATCACCAATCTTCATGTTCCAAGTGATATAATTATTGATGCTTCAATGCCTGCAATGATCCGTAATTCAGGACAAATGTGGAGTTCTGATGGGAAATTGCAAGACACTAAAGCTGTTATTCCAGATAGTAGTTATGCAGGAATATATCAAGTAACAATTGGTTACTGTAAAAAACATGGAGCATTTGATCCAGTAACTATGGGATCAGTTTCAAATGTAGGATTAATGGCTCAGAAAGCAGAAGAATATGGTTCACATGATAAAACATTTGAAATTTCTTCTAATGGAAAAGTAAGTGTTGTAGATGAAAAGAATACTACCCTTATTGAACACGTGGTTGGAGAAGGTGATATCTGGAGAATGTGTCAAGTGAAAGACTTACCGATTCAAGATTGGATTAAATTGGCCGTAAAAAGAGCGAGAGCAACTGAAACTCCTGCAATTTTCTGGCTAGATAAAAACAGAGCACATGATGCTCAATTGATTAAAAAAGTTAACTTCTACTTAAAGGATTATGATACTAATGGATTAGATATTAGAATTATGTCTCCAATTGAAGCAACTCAATTTTCATTAGAAAGAATTAAAGATGGATTAGATACAGTTTCAGTTACTGGAAATGTATTGAGAGATTATAATACGGACCTCTTCCCTATTCTAGAAGTAGGAACTAGCGCAAAAATGCTTTCAATTGTTCCTTTAATGAATGGTGGAGGATTGTTTGAAACTGGTGCTGGAGGATCTGCTCCTAAGCATGTACAGCAATTTATTGAAGAAGGACATTTACGTTGGGATTCTCTGGGAGAATTTATGGCTCTTGCTGTCTCTCTTGAACATCTTGCTGAAAGATATGACAATCCTAAGGCACAGGTCATTGCTGACGCTCTTGATAAAGCAACTATCAAATTATTGGACAATAGAAAATCTCCATCAAGAAAGGTAAATGAATTGGACAACCGAGGAAGTCATTTTTACTTAGCCTTATATTGGGCAAAAGAATTAGCCGCACAAAATGATGACCTTGAATTGAAAAATGAATTTCAAGAACTTACAAAAGAACTTGAAAACAACGAATTAAAAATTGTTGATGAACTTAATAACGCACAAGGAGATCCTGTAGAAATAGATGGTTATTATTTTCCTAATCTTGAAAAAGTTGCAGACGCTATGAGACCTAGCCATATCTTAAATAAAATATTGGAGTCGTTGTAAATATATTTTTATTTCAAATAGAAAGCATCAACATTGTTGATGCTTTTTTAGTACTTTTGGTTTATGGATTTCAAAAAAACTACTGAACAATCTTCTAATTATGATGCACTTGAAACTATGAGTGCACATGAATTATTGATCAATATCAATAATGAAGATAAAACCGTCACATCAGCATTAGAGAAAGTAATCCCTCAAATAGAAATATTGGTTCAAGAAATCGTTGTTAAATTAAAAAATGGTGGACGCCTTTTTTATATAGGCGCTGGAACTAGTGGGCGAATAGGAGTTCTTGACGCATCTGAATGTCCTCCTACTTTTGGAGTTTCAGATGATGTTGTCATTGGGTTGATAGCTGGAGGTGATAAAGCCATAAGAAAAGCAGTAGAAAATGCAGAAGATTCTACTACACAAGGCTGGAAAGATTTAAAATCACATTTCATTTCTGAAAAAGATATTGTAATAGGTATTGCTGCCTCTGGAACGACTCCTTATGTAGTATCTACATTAGAAATTTGTAATAAAAATAATGTCAGTACTGGATGTATAACCATGAATGAGAAAAGCCCTCTCGCTCTTACTGCACAATTCCCTATTGTATGTATTGTAGGGCCAGAATTCATAACTGGAAGCTCAAGAATGAAAGCAGGAACAGCCCAAAAATTAATCCTCAATATGATTTCTACTACAACCATGATTCTACTTGGGAAAGTGAAAGGAAACAGAATGGTGGATATGCAATTATCAAATGACAAATTGATAGATAGAGGCACTAAAATGATAGTTGATGAATTAAGAATCGACTATAGAATAGCAAATGCGTTATTAATAAAACACGGAAGTGTGAGAAATGCAATTAATAAATACCATGAGTAATTCTAAACAAACAATTTTGAAAGGTGTGAAATACATTGCCATTTCCACAATATTCTTTTTTATAGGACCCGTTATTCTTTCCATAGGATTTAGAGCAAAGGAAGATGGTATTTATATATGGTTAGTTATTGGTATTATACTATCTCTTGGTGCAATTGTTGTTTCTTTACTCGGTTTACGTACAATCGTTAAAGGTATTTTTCTAGACAAATGAATGTAAATAAATTCTTTTCTGTTTTTTTAAATTGGGAATATTGGCCTATATATATGTTCTATATCCCTAATGTACCCTACGGAATTTATTTAGTCCTAAAATCAAAAAAAATAGTATTTTTTTCTGCAGTTAATCCTGCAATTAAAAGTTCTGGAAATGGTACGGAATCTAAATATGATACCGTTCAACTAATTCCTAAAAAGTACAGACCAAAATCAGTTCTTATAATACCAACTGATAATTTCAATAAAGTTCTAGAATATATTAAAAATGAAGAGATCCAATTTCCGCTTATTGTGAAACCTGATGTTGGTTTTAGAGGGTTATTGGTAAAAAAAATTAGTTCTGAAGATGAATTAAGAATATATTTAGACAAGTATCCCATCAAAATTATCCTTCAAGAGTTCATTTCATATCCTAATGAATGTGGATTGTTTTATTATAGATTACCAAACAAAGAGAATGGGAAAATAACATCAATAACATTAAAAAAATTTCTTACCGTAAAAGGCGATGGTATTTCAACAATTTCTGAACTTATTTTACGTAACGATCGAGCAAAGATATACTATGAACTTCTGAAAGAAATTCATCAAGAAAAATTAAATTCAGTTTTAGAAAAAGATAAAAATTTCTTACTCAACGACATAGGAAACCATGTAAAAGGAACTCAATTTATTAGTGGAAACCACTTAATAAGCAGTGATTTAACCAGAGTTATAGACACTATAAATATGCAGATTGATGGTTGGTATTACGGAAGATTGGATATAAAATATGATTCTATTGAGGGACTAGAAAGAGGTGAAGACTTTAAAATTTTAGAAATAAACGGAATTATTTCTGAACCAACACATATCTATGACTCTACAAAATACACTTACTTTCAAGCTTTGAAAATCTTACGAAATCATTGGAAGATTATATATGAGATTAGTAAAATAAATCGTCAATTAAAACAATCAAATTTCACAAGTACTAAAGAATTTTTAAAAGAAGTAAGAGAGTTAAAAAGTTACACAGACAAAGTGAAAAAGTTAAGCCTGTAAAACTTCCTTTTTAGGCGTTGTTGGATTGAATCCAAAATCTTCATCAGGAATCTCTATTCCTAATTGACAAATAATGTAACCTAAACTTGCAAAGTGATGAATCGCATGACTATGAGCCTGAGCAAGTAATCCTCCTAAAGTATAATTTTGCTCTATTTTCCCGTTGCCAAAATCATCAGATACTAAAAACAACACATCAAAATCTGATGGATTGATTGATTTTACTTGATTTAAAATGGTATTAAAATAATTAATTCCATTTTCAATTTTTAATTCTACATCTTCATTCCTTTTCCTTGCAGTTAAATCTACATGTCCATTCGGAAATCCAGTAAAAACAGAATCAGAGATGTCTAAGACATGTCTCATATGCCTCGGAATTTTTTTGTGAAAATTCTACCTATCACTATTAACAAACGTCTAACAACTATATTTACTTAGATTTTTATAAATCATAAATAATTGTATTTTTACGACTTAACAAACTCTATATTTATATGGGAAAAATAATAGCCATTGCCAATCAAAAAGGGGGTGTTGGTAAAACTACCACTTCTGTGAACCTAGCAGCATGCCTTGGTGTTTTAGAGCAAAGGGTATTATTGATTGATGCGGATCCACAAGCAAATGCTTCTTCGGGACTAGGAATAAATGTTGATGAAGTTGTCTCAGGAACCTATCAATTACTTGAACATACAATCTCTGCAAAGAACGCAATTATAAAAACAAACTCGCCCAATGTTGATCTCATTCCTGCACATATAGATTTAGTAGCAATTGAAATAGAACTTGTTGATAAAGAACAACGAGAATATATGCTTAAAAAAGCAGTACAAGAAGTTGTAGATTCTTATGATTATATTTTAATTGACTGCGCTCCTTCTCTTGGTTTAATTACACTAAATTCACTAGTTGCTGCTGATGCTGTTATCATTCCGATACAATGTGAATATTTTGCATTAGAAGGATTGGGAAAACTATTAAATACGATAAAAGGAGTACAAAAAATTCATAATGCAGAACTGGATATTGAAGGCTTACTATTAACAATGTATGATTCTCGTTTACGTCTTTCCAATCAAGTAGTAGAAGAGGTGAAAAAACATTTTGATAATATGGTTTTCAAAACTATTATCCAACGAAACGTTAGATTAAGTGAGGCTCCAAGTCATGGTGAGAGTATTATAAAGTATGATGCTACAAGTAAAGGTGCTGAAAATTACCTTAATTTAGCAAATGAAATTCTTAAAAGAAATAAAAAGTAATGGCAAAAGCAACTAAAAAACAAGCCTTAGGAAGAGGGTTATCTGCTTTGTTAAATGATTCTGGAACTGAAGTTTCTTCGCCAGATAAGCTTGTCGGCTCAATCATAGACTTAGATCTTAAAATGATTGAAATAAACCCTTACCAACCGAGAACTTATTTTAATGAAGAAGCCTTAAGAGAATTGGCCATTTCGATTAAAGAACTTGGAGTGATACAGCCTATCACAGTAAGAAAACTAGATTCTAATAAGTTCCAATTAGTCTCTGGAGAACGTCGATTTAGAGCCTCTAAATTGATTGGAAATACAACAATCCCTGCATATATAAGAGTTGCCAATGATCAAGAAATGCTTGAAATGGCATTGGTTGAAAATATTCAAAGAAAAGATCTTGACCCTATAGAAGTTGCATTGTCATATCAGCGATTGATTGATGAAATTAATTTGACACAAGAAGAAATGAGTCAACGTGTAGGTAAGAAAAGATCTACAGTAACCAATTATCTAAGACTATTAAAATTAGATCCTATTATACAAACTGGAATAAGGGATGGTTTCATTTCTATGGGTCATGGTAGAGCCTTGATTAATATTGATAATCAAGACACACAATTATCTATTTATGAAAATGTCTTAAAAGGTAAATTATCCGTACGACAAACAGAAGTATTGGTTAAGAATCTAAAAGAAGGCACTTCTGTATCAAAGGATATTGTAAAGCAAGAAACGCCAGAATTTGTAAAAAAAAGTTTGAAAAATTTAAACGAATACTTTGGTCATAAAATCGAAGTTAAAGTTGCAAAAAACAACAAGGGAAAAATCATTATTCCATTTCATTCAGAAGAAGATTTCAATCGAATTAAAAAACTATTACAGTAGTGGAAATCAAGAGAACCTTTCTTACTGTTAGTTTTATTATTTGCTTGATAACTTCCTTATACTCTCAAGAAAAGGAAGTTATAAAAAGTACAGATTCAATTATTACATTAGAAGAAGAATTAAATCCTCTTGCACCTGCAACTGCTGCATTTTATTCTGCTATTTTACCAGGATTAGGACAAGCTTATAATAAAAAATATTGGAAAATCCCTGTTGTATATGCTGCTTTGGGAACTTCCGCTTTTTTTTATATTGATAATAATAAAAAATACAACCAATTTAGAGATGCTTTTCAATTGTTGGAATCCGGGAAGCCACATGAATTTGATGGCATAGACGGTAATACATTTTTAAATCGAGATACATTGATACGAGCACAAACTCGTTTTAAAGAAGATCGAGATTTATCATTGTTAATTACTGTAGGAATCTATGTTTTACAGATTGTTGAAGCAAGTGTAAACGCACATTTGTCATCTATAAATACAAATGATGATCTTACTTTAAATCCCCAAATAATAATAGATCCTATTACTAATAAAACTATTGGAGGAATGGTACTTACTTATAACTTTTAATGAAAATAGCGCTATTAGGATACGGTAGAATGGGAAAAGCAATTGAAGAAATCGCTCTAGATCGAAATCATGAAATTATTCTAAAAATAGATTTAGACACTAAAAATTATGATATCACATTGGCAGATATTGCAATTGATTTCAGTACTCCAACAGCTGCTTATTCAAACATAAAAAACTGTATTGAAAATGGAGTTCCAGTCGTTTCAGGAACAACAGGATGGCTTGATCAATACCAAGAGATCTTAGCGTTATGTGATCAATACAATGGAAGTTTTATTGCTGCTTCTAATTTCAGTCTCGGAGTTAATGTTTTTTTCGAATTGAACCAACAACTTGCAAAGATGATGGCAAAAATAAGTCATTATGAAGCATCTATTGAAGAAATTCATCATATACAAAAATTGGATAGTCCAAGTGGTACAGCGATTACACTTGCAGAAGGAATTATCAAGCATACAGATAAAAAAGATTGGACAACTGATGTAACAAATAGCGGGAAAAATATACCAATTATATCAAAGAGAGTTCCGGAAGTCCCTGGAACTCATAAAATAACATATACATCTACCGTAGATACTATTGAAATTAAACATACAGCGCACAATAGACATGGATTTGCTTTAGGAGCAATAATAGCAGCAGAATGGTTGATTGATAAAAAAGGAGTTTACACAATGAAAGATGTATTGGGAATATAGTTTAATTATACGTCATGCTGAACACTTTATACTAATTACGAGAAACAAATAAAATAATATTATGACAGCAATGCAATGGCTTATCTTTTTCATAGTTATCCAAGTAATACACTTTATTGGGACATGGAAACTTTATGAAAAAGCAGGAAGAAAATGGTGGGAAGCAGTAATTCCAATATATAATGGCATCGTATTAATGAGTATCATCAACCGCCCAAAATGGTGGGTAATTTTACTTTTTATTCCTGTCGTTAATTTAATTATGTTTCCTATTGTATGGATAGAAACTATTAGAAGTTTTGGAAAACACTCTAGAATAGACTCATTATTAGTAATATTTACACTAGGATTCTATATCTATTATATAAATTATTTTACGAATGTTGAACATATTAAAGATAGAAGTATTCAACCTAGAAGTAGTCTAGGAGAATGGGTAAGTTCAATAGCGTTTGCAATAATTGCAGCAACATTAGTGCATACGTACTTTATGCGCCCATATGTAATTCCAACTTCATCATTGGAAAAATCATTATTAATCGGAGATTATTTATTAGTCAGTAAATTTCATTACGGAGCACGAGTTCCAATGACTCCTATTGCACTGCCCATGGTTCACGATTCTATTCCTTTTACAGGCTTACGATCCTACTTAAAAAAACCTCAACTCCCTTATTATAGATTACCAGCATTAGAGAAAATAAAACGGAATGAGATTGTGGTGTTTAATTGGCCTGCAGATTCTTTAAAATGGATGTGGAATGACTATTCAGGGAAATACACATATAAGCCAATTGATAAAAAAACAAACTATGTAAAACGTTGTGTTGCTATTCCTGGAGATTCTTTACAAATTATTGACGGAACTATTTATATCAATGGAGAACAATCTATAATGCCTGATAGAGCAAAACCTCAATACTATTATACACTGACCGGAAATGAGGGTTTTACTACTGAAAATTTTCCAAGTTATATTAATGCAAAAGCTCGAAAAAGACATTACAAGATTAAAAAAGAATATTGGAACGATACTAGAGTTCAAGATGCTTTCAAAGTAGAAGCCTATTTAACAAAAGTAGGTGAAGACTCTTTATATGTTGAAGTTGCAGGAGGAGTAAGTTCTAACCTTATCAGTAGATTAAATATAATTTCAGTCCCTAATAGAATGAGTGTAAACTTAACTCAGGAAGAAGTTGATAAAATTAAAAAAGAATCAAATACACAATCGATTGAAAGGTTAATTCATTCTAATAACGATGACATTTTTCCACAAAGCGATCAATATAAGTGGAGTCAAGATAATTTCGGTCCAATCTATATTCCTAAAAAAGGAGAAACCGTAAAATTAGATAGTAAATCAATTCCATTTTATGAGCATTTAATAGACGAATATGAAAGAAATAATATCACTGTTGATGGTGATACTGTTTTTATCAATGGTAAAATTGCGACCGATTATACATTTAAGCAAGATTATTATTGGATGATGGGAGATAATAGACATATGTCGTTAGACGCACGTTTTTGGGGTTATACTCCTTTTGATCATGTAATAGGAAAGCCTGTGTTTATATGGATGAGTTACGATGGAGGAATTTTTAGAAATCCTCGTTGGGAACGATTCTTTACAACTGTTCACGGTACTGGAAAACCGGTTTCTTATTTCTATTATTTCTTAGGTTTATTAGCACTTTGGATTGGGTATAGTACATTTATCAAAAAGAAAAAAGAATAATTATAGATGTTATTTCAACCTACTTATTTTTCACCAATAGCACAATATGTTGCCATTGCCAATTGTGAAAATATCGTCTTAGAATTACATGATAATTACTTAAAACAATCATATCGAAATCGATGCTACATCTATACTGCAAGCGGAAAACTACTATTAAATATTTCTATTTTACATACTCGAGGTTCGAAACAACTGACTAAGGATGTGAAAATTGATAATTATTACGATTGGCAAAAGCAACATTTTAAAACCTTAGAATCCGCCTATCGATCTTCACCGTATTTTGAATTTTATGAAGATGATTTGCGCGCTCTTTATGATAAGAAACACACTTATTTATTAGACCTGAACTTGGACTGTCATGAATTTGTAATGGATGTATTACAAGAAGACATCTCACATACTCCAACTTTGGTTTACGAGAAAAAACCTGTTGTAAGTGATTTCCGGTCATTAGCAGTCGTTAAAACTACTCGAGAGTTTAATAATACACCATATGTCCAAGTTTTTGATGATAAGTTTGGATTTATACCGAATCTTAGCATTTTGGACTTGATTTTCATGGAAGGTCCGATCTCTTTTACCTATTTAATGAAACAAAAATTAAAAACGACTCATTAATAATAGTTATATCATTAAATCCGCCTTACATTTGTTCAACCAACCAACCATAAATGATGGATAAATTTAAACAATTTATTCTAGGAGTATCTCCACAATTATCTTTAACGTCTTTAGAACAGTTACGTAAAATTACTGTTCTTAAAGAATACAAAGCAAAGGATAACCTATATGAATTTGGAAAAATTCCTAGTAAATTTTATATTTTAATTTCAGGAATTACTAAATCGTATACTATTCTTGATAATGGGAATGAGTATGTCAATAGATTACATAATAAAGGAGAAGTTATGGGACCTTTAACTGCATTGATTGAAAACAGCGAAGCAAATTTCGGGATTGAATGTATTACCGATTGTGATATTTTAGAATGTACATATCAAGATTTCATCCATCTTTCGGAGAGTGATCTAAACTTTGGAATATTCCACCGTAAATATCTAGAATTAATTTATGTATCTTATATCCAAAGAATAAAAGAATTCCTTAGCCTTAGTGGTTTAGAAAGATATCTAAAATTACGCACAAGAATTCCAGGTATTGATACTTTAGTAAGTCAAAAATTAATTGCTTCCCATCTCGCAATAACTCCTATACAACTTAGTCGTATTAGAAATAAATTAAAACCTAAGGTTTAATAACAATGAAAGGATTTATAGAACGTATTAGCAACACCCATCCTATTTCAGAAAATTCCTGGAAGGAACTACAAAAATTAGTGGAAGTAAAAACGTATCCTCCCAAATATAAATTGGATGAACCTGGTAAAGTTTCAGAAAAAGCCTATTATCTTCTTAAGGGAGTTGCTAAATCTTATTGCACTTCTCAAGAAGGTAAAAAAATTAACAGTGGATTATATACGGACAACAGTTATATAGCAGAGTTTACGTCTTTAATACTTAGAAAGCCACCAGCGGTATCAACTCTAGAAACAATTACGTCTTGTACTCTTGTCGAAGCTAATTACAATGATTTTGTTAAATTAACTGATACACATTCGGACTTAAACATATGGCACAGAAAAAATCTTGAGACTTTTTATATTACACTTCAAAAACAAGATCTTAGTTTCGCAAACTTCAATGCAACTGAAAGATACCTTAACTTAATTAAGGAAGAACCTAAAATTGAGACGCTGATAACTCAAAAAAATATTGCTGGACATCTAGGTATTTCTCAAGTTCAATTAAGTAGGATTAAGAAAAAATTATATCGTTCATAATTGTATTTAAAAAAAACCTGCTTGGATTCCTAATATTTCAACGACTTAGATGCCCAAGCGATAATAACAAATCCAATACCTGTAATTATAGGAAGTAATAAAATTTAGTTAAAAATATTGCTTCAATTAAAATCATAACAATCTCAAGGATAATCTATATAAATTGAGCATTACCTAAAACTAGATTTCTTTTCATGGTTACTATCTTTTATCTGACTAGTTTCTTGTATTTAATACGTTTTGGCATTAAATCTCCACCCAATCTTTTCTTCTTATTTTCTTCATATTCAGAAAAAGAACCTTCAAAATAATACACTTGAGAATCTCCTTCAAATGCTAGAATATGAGTACATATTCTATCTAAAAACCATCTATCATGCGATATCACTACAGCACAACCAGCAAAGTTTTCTAGCCCTTCTTCTAATGCTCTTAAGGTGTTTACATCAAGATCATTAGTAGGCTCATCAAGTAGTAATACATTCCCTTCTTCTTTTAAAGTCATCGCTAGATGCAATCTATTACGCTCACCTCCAGAAAGTGTACTTACCTTTTTATTTTGTTCAGAACCAGCAAAATTAAATCTGCTCAAGTACGCCCTAGAATTTACCATTTTCCCTCCCATCATCACAAGATCTTGTCCGTCAGAAAAGTTCTGCCAAATAGATTTATCAGCATCGATATTGGAATGTGCTTGATCTACATAAGCTATTTTAGTAGTATCACCTACTTCAAATTCTCCTTTGTCAGGTTTCTCTTCTCCCATTATCATTTTGAAAATAGTCGTTTTACCAGCTCCATTGGGACCTATAATTCCTACAATACCATTAGGAGGTAGTGAAAAATTAAGATCATCATATAATAACTTTTCTCCAAATGCTTTCGAAACACCTTTTGCATCAATCACATTCGTTCCTAGTCTTGGACCATTAGGAATATAAATTTCTAATTTTTCTTCAATTTTCTTTTGATCTTGACTCATCAATTTATCATAGTTCGCTAGACGAGCTTTCGATTTAGACTGACGTCCCTTTGCTCCTTGACGTACCCATTCTAGTTCTCTTTCTAATGTTTTCTGACGCTTAGAAGCTGTTTTTTCTTCTTGCTTAAGTCTATTTCCTTTTTGCTCTAACCATGAAGAATAATTTCCTTTCCAGGGAATACCTTCTCCTCTATCCAATTCTAATATCCATCCAGCAACATTATCCAAGAAATATCTATCATGTGTTACTGCGATTACTGTTCCTTTATATTGGGACAAGTGATGCTCCAACCAATGCACAGATTCAGCATCCAAGTGATTCGTAGGTTCATCTAGTAATAAAACATCTGGTTGTTGTAATAATAATCTACACAATGCAACTCTACGTCGCTCTCCTCCAGATAAATTTTTAATTGGTGTATCGCCTTCTGGAGTACGCAAAGCATCCATAGCGATTTCAAGTTTAGTCTCAAGTTCCCAAGCGTCTAGGGCATCAATCTTGTCCTGTAATACTGCCTGTTGATTCATCAACTTCTCCATCTTATCAGCATCAGAATATACTTCTTCAAGGCCAAACATGTCATTGATTTTATTGTACTCATCAAGAACTGCTACTGTTTCTGCAGCTCCTTCCTTCACAATATCCATCACAGTTTTAGTATCATCCAATTGTGGTTCTTGCGAAAGATAACCAACGGTATAATCTTGATTAAAAGTTACATCACCTTGGTAGTTTTTTTCAATTCCAGCGATAATCTTCATCAAAGTAGATTTTCCAGAACCATTAAGACCTAAAATTCCGATTTTAGCACCATAGAAAAAACTTAAATGAATATTCTTTAAAACTTGTTTATTTGCACCAGGAAACGTCTTGTTTACTCTGGTCATTGAAAATATTATCTTCTTATCATCACTCATTACACTCTCCCTTTTAAAGCATTAAAAACCCACGCATTTGCCAAAAATCCTATTCCTACTGAAGCAAATCCCCAACCAGCAACATCATTGTACCTATATGCTCCCATTAAAATTAGCGCTATTCCAACAAAAATCATAATAAATGTTGCCCAGCCTAGTACAGTATTTTTATTCATTGCCATATTCCTTTCTGTTTTTTTTTTAAAAGTGAATTACAAATATCGGTATTTATTTTGTTTATCAAAGTTTATACATCCTATAAAATAGAATGCAAAATGAATATCTAAGCTCTACCTAACTTACGTAGGGCTATCCATTGTTTCATCTTTTCTTTAGCATCACATGCTGGATAACCAAGAACTGTTTTTCCAGCAGCCACATCAGAAATAACACCAGAACCCGCACCAACAATTGCACCGGAATGAATTGTCGTGTGATCTTTTATAGATGCACTCCCACCAATAATTACACCATCTCCTAGAGTTACAGAACCTGCCAGACCACTATTACCAGACATTATACAGAATTTACCCAAAACAGAATTGTGACCTATCTGTACCAAGTTATCAATTTTACATCCATCTCCTAAAATAGTTGAACTAAACTTCCCTCTATCTACGCAAGAATTAGCACCAATTTCAACATTATTACCTATAACTACATTTCCTATATGAACAATCTTAGTTAAACCTTGTTCGCTTGGTCGATATCCGAATCCATCTGCACCTATACTTACATTAGCATGAAAAATACAGGAATTTCCTATTTCGCTACGTTCTCTAATTACAGTTCCTGACCAAATTACAGTATGATTACCAATGGTAGAATCATCAAAAATTGAAACGTTAGGATAAACAGTAATGTTATCACCCAAAACAACATTTTTTCCTATATAAGAATTTGCGCCTATTTTACAGCATTTTCCTAATTGAACTGTTTTATCAATTACAGCTGTTGGATGAATATCAACCTCAAAAGAGGGAGAATCTGGTTCAAAAGCCTCCAATAAAGTCGCCATTGCTAAGTCTGCATTTTTTACTTTTATAAACGATTTTCCTTCTCCTGGAAGTAACTCTATTTTTTCATCTATAATTGCTGCACTTGCATTCGAGATTTCCCATAAACGAGCAAACTTTCTATTTCCAATAAAAGTAATCTGTCCTTTTTCTGCCTTTTCAATTTGTTCGGGTGCAAAAATTTTATGTGCAGAATCTCCTATTAATACGCCATTTAAAAGCGAATTAATTTCTTGTACAGTAAATGATTTCATTTTTTGATTTTGAGATTAGATTTTTTAAAAGTCATTTTTAATATTTAAAAAAGTAAAAACCCCACTTTTAGCGGAATTTTTATTCTATTTATAATTCTGCTGCAACTCTACTGCCTTGATCGATTGCTCTTTTCGCATCCAATTCTGATGCGAAATCTGCTCCACCAACAACGTGAACATTTTTACCAGCATCTAGCAATGGTTGATATAATTCTTTAAATGGAGTCTGGCCTGCACAAATAACAATAGTATCAACTTCTAAAATTTTTGCCTCTTCATTTAGTGTATAATGCAACCCTTTGTCATCAATTTTAGTATAAGAAACTCCGCCTATAAATTGAACACCTTTCTTTTTTAAGGTTGATCTATGAATCCATCCTGTAGTTTTACCAAGGTTCCCACCAAACTTCCCTTCGCTTCTTTTAAACATAAAAACTTCTCTTGGCGATGGATGAAAATCTGGTTTAACACCTTCAATTCCACTTCTAGAGTTGAAAGTTTTATCAATTCCCCATTCTTTTAACCATGCGTCAATATTTAGTGAAGTAGATTCTCCTTCATGAGTTAAATATTCAGAAACATCAAAACCAATTCCTCCTGCTCCAATTACTGCAACTCTTTTTCCAACTGCTTTCTTATGCTTTAAAACATCAATATAACTCAATACCTTTTTATGATTAATTCCTTCTATTTTTAATTCTCTTGGTTTAATACCCGTAGCTATAATAATTTCATCAAAATCAGAATTCAACAAATCTTCAGTCGAAACCTTTTTATTCAATTTTACAGTAACATCATGTAATTCGATCTGTTTATTGAAATAACGCAACGTTTCGTAAAACTCTTCTTTTCCTGGAATTTGTTTTGCGATGTTAAATTGACCTCCTACTTCAGAATGAGCATCAAAAAGAGTCACAACATGACCTCTTTGAGCAGCAATAGTAGAAGCAGCCAAACCTGCAGGTCCTGCTCCAATAACAGCAATTTTCTTCTTATTTTCTGTAGGAATATAATTTAATTCTGTTTCATGGCAAGCTCTTGGATTCACCAAGCAACTTGCTACTTTTTGTTCAAAAACATGATCTAAACATGCTTGATTACAACCTATACAAGTATTAATTTCATCATCTTTTTCTTGTTCAGCTTTATTCACCCATTCTGGATCAGCTAAAAATGGTCTTGCCATAGATATCATATCTGCATGACCTTCTGCCAATACTTTTTCAGCAGTCTCAGGCATGTTAATTCTATTAGAAGTTATCAGTGGAATTGATAATTCTTCTTTCATTTTCTGAGTTACCCAAGTAAATGCTGCTCGAGGTACAGATGTAGAAATCGTAGGTATTCTTGCTTCATGCCATCCAATCCCTGTATTTATAATTGTTGCTCCTGCTTTTTCAATTTCTTTACCAAGTTGTACCACTTCTTCCCAAGAACTTCCATTTTCTACCAAATCTAACATTGATAAACGATAGATAATAATGAAATTCTCTCCTACTACATCTCTTGTTTGTTTTACTAATTCAATGGGTAAACGCATTCTGTTTTCATAAGAACCTCCATAATTATCAGTACGTTTATTTGTTCTTTTAGTTATAAATTGATTTATTAAATAGCCTTCAGAACCCATAATTTCAACACCATCATAACCTGCCAACTTTGAAAGTTTAGCACTATTCACAAAATCACGAATGGTTCTTTTAATTCCAGATTGGGTTAATTTAAAAGGTTTAAAAGGTGTTATAGGAGATTTTATTTTAGAAGGTGCAACATTAAAAGGATGGTATCCATAACGTCCTGCATGCAAAATCTGCATACATATCTTACCTCCTTCTTTATGTACTGCTTCCGTTATTTTCTGATGATGAAGAGCATGTTTTTTAGAAGACATTCTTGCAGAAAAGGGTCCAGTCCAGCCTTGCACATTTGGCGCAATTCCACCTGTAATAATTAATCCAACACCTCCGCGTGCACGTTCAGCATAGTAGGTAGCTATTTTTTCTAAACCATTTTTCTCTTCTTCTAAACCTGTATGCATGGAACCCATTAAAATTCTGTTTTTTAATGTAGTAAATCCTAAATCTAAAGGTTCAAAAATATGTTTGTATTTCATTAGTTGAGTTTTAATATGTTATGCGCGCATAACATATTGCAAGATACACTATTTTATCAATTTTTAAATATTCAATTTTATAGATTATAAACTCATCATAATCTAAATCACTAATAATTTCTTTATAAGTAATTTTGAATTTTGAATTTACAAATTCATTTATATGAAGGTTAAATTCTTGCAGAAGAGTTGTTTTAATTTCAATAAAAATTATTAAAAAAACCAATATGCTATCTTATAGCAAGGTTTTAGATAACCTAATTGAAATTATAAACTAAACACGAAATTGTAGCAACACACCTCTTAATCTAAGATTTTGTAGTGTATTTGATAGTAAGTAGGAAGAAACCATAATTCTTTCGCTGTGTTTCTTAAACACGTCACAACTTTTTGTCTTCCAAAAAAAGTTGGATACGAAATAAGTAAAACTTAACATTTAACCTATTATAGATAAATCAAATGTAACCTTTTTTTTAATAAATATTAAAACTAACTAAATTATTTTATAAAATAAAAAACTCAAGATTTCTCTTGAGTTTAATATAATTAAATGGCCAGTTATGCAGGCAAAAACCCCATTTTACCCATTTGATAATCACGCATTGCTTCCATAATTTCGGTTTGGGTATTCATTACATAAGGTCCATATTGAGCAACTTTCTCATTGATAGGCTCACCTGACAGAATCAATAATGTACTTTCTTTTTTTGCTTCAAATTCAATTGTGTTTCCATCTTGATTGAAAATTACCATCTGATCAACTCCTTTTTTTAAAGTAATCTCACTATTTACAATAATTTCTCCATCTAGCAGATAAATTAGAGATTGATGAGTTTTGGAAATTTCAATTTCCATTTTACCACTAGCCATTGTTTTTGCAGCAAATACATTAACAGATGTTTGGGTTTCAATTAAACCTTTTTTTCCTTGTTGATCTCCTGCAACAATTTTCAACTCAATACTCTTATCTTCATTTACTACTACTGGCATATCTTCACTTTTAATATGCTGATAATTTGCTAGCATCATTTTCTTTTCTGCTGGAAGGTTTAACCATAATTGGATTCCTTCTAAGTCTCCTCCTTTTTTGACAAACTCTTTTGTAGGTCCTTCTGCATGGATAACTCCTCTACCTGCAGTTGTCCACTGAACATCACCTGCTCTTACTAGCATCTCATTTCCCAATGAATCTCTATGCAATTGCTCACCCTTAAATAGTAAGGTAATCGGTTCAAATCCACGATGAGGATGTGGTCCTAAATCAAATGGATTATTAAACTCACTTATAGCATAAGGCCCATAATGATGCAATAATATAAAAGGATCTACATTCTTTATTCCTTCTGTTGGAATGGGTTGTCGCAATCTTATCGGTCCCATATTCACCATAGGACTTCCTACTTTCTTTTGTATTGTTTTTAGTGTTTTTAGTGTTTTCATTTTTATTTATTTGTATTCTACTTATTCTCCATGGAGAATATTTATGCAAATTTTTTTTATCTTAATTTATCTAATAAATCACTTAACTGCATCGCCTCTTTATCTGTTAATTTATCTAAAAAGTCTAACTTTAAAGTCTTATCTATTACTTTCAATAAAGCAAGTCCTTTTATTGAGATTTTAATAAAAACAACTCTTCTATCAAGATCACAAGGCAATCTTTCAATCAATTCCTTTTCGCAAAGTTTGTCCATTAAACGTGTTGCATTTGGTGCACGTTCAATCATCCTATCTTTAATAATCTGAACTTTAATTGGCTCTTCTACTCCTCTTAAAATTCTAAGAATATTAAACTGTTGTGGCGAAATTCCATAAGGTTTAAAAAACTCATTCTCATTACTACTCAACCAATTGGCTGTGTATTTAATATTAATTAAAGCTTTTACCTTATTATTAGGAAACTTTGACTTTATATCTTTAGAAATATCACCCATAAATTATAGTATCCTTTAAATCGACTTTTCAAACTTTAAAACCTCAATATTCAATTGTACTTTAAATTCTTCATTGACGAGATTTCCATCTTTAAAATTATCATAAAAACTAGGTAAAGAAAATGTTGAAACAATATTTCCTCCCATATATGGAAAACGTCCTTTCGCAATATCAAGAACTGTCGCTCCACCTCTAGCTCCAGGAGAAGTTGCCATTAATAGCATTGGTTTATTACTCAATAACTTGCCATCAATGCGAGACATCCAATCATATATGTTTTTAAAAACAGTTGCGTATGCTCCATTATGTTCAGCCAATGAGAGAACAATACCATCTGCTGACGATATTAAATCTAAAAATACTTGAGCATTTTCAGGAATTCCAGATACATTTTCTAAATCAATCCCATAAAGCGGTAATGGATAATCATTTAAATCAACGACATTAACTTCAGCATTTCCAACTAAAGAAGCCGCATAAGTTGCCAACTGCTTATTAATCGAAGTTTTACTATTACTACCTGCAAAAGCGAGTATTTTTTTCATTTCTATATTATTTTTGAATTTATTTCTGTTTCTCCTTTCACCATTTGGGCAACAGGACATTTACCTGCAATTTCTAGTAATTTCTCTGTTTGTACTAATGTAATTTCGTTTTCAAATGAAATTTCTTCAATCAGTGACTTTTTAATTCCTTCAGAAGTTAATTCTTCTTTTTGAATAACATTCACAGTTATTTTACCTACATCCCATTTTTTACGTTCCGCATACATTCTTAACGTAATTGAAACGCAACCTCCGATAGCAGTCAATAAATATTCTACTGGAGTCGGTCCACTATCATCACCGCCTTGATCTACTGGTTCATCAATTACTGCATAATGATTTCTCATTTTTGCCTCTGCCAAATAATTGCGAGTGGTCAACGTAACTGTTGCTGTTGTTTTCCCAGCCATTATATTTTTTTACTATAGATATATGAAACTACTAATAACACCGTTGCTATTACTGCTCCCATTTGCTCTCCATCTCCTATCATAAAATGTGCGAAAAATGCAAATATAAAGCCGAATGTAAATCCTGCATACGCCCATTCTTTAAGTGTTTTATATCCTGGCAACCACAAAACAAGTAAACCCAATAATTTTGCTATTGCATACGGATAAATAATATAAATTGGATAGCCAAAACTTTCAAATGCATTTGCAATATCGTCATATTTTAAAAAATACTGGCTTACAGAAAATAATAGCAATACTGATAACAATCCTGTTGCTACATAAAAAATTATTTTGTTTCGTTTCATTATGTTTGGTTTTATATGAGGTACAAAGGTAATAAAAAAATATTTATATTCCAAGGGAAATAAATCCTAGGATATTTAAATAAAAAAGCAAGAGCCTTATTTAAAAGACTCTTACTCTAAACTAATATAATTTATAACTTACTTATGCAACTATATTTAATGTACTTTCAGCTTTAGCACTTTCTGAATTTGTGCTAAACTGATTTGAAGTATTATTTGTACCTCCTGCTTTTAAAGCTTTGTCACCTGCAAAAAATGATTTATGATCGTCCCCAAGGTCTGATCCTGCCATTCGCTGATGCTTAACACAAGATACACCTTTACGAATCTCTTGCCTTTGCACACCTTTAACATACGCCAACATACCTTCTTCTCCAAAATACCCTTCCGTAAGATCGTTCATATGTAATGCTGTAGTATGATATGTAGGTAGCGTAATTAAGTGATGGAAAATTCCAGCTTCTCTTGCCCCATCTATTTGAAAAGTCTTGATTTTTTCATCAGCACGATGACATAATTCAGAGCCGTCATATTGAGCATCCATTAAATCATTTCTATCATAAGAAGTCATATTCTCACCTTCTAAAAGCATTTCTTCATATGCTTGATTACGGAAGCTCAATGTCCAGTTAAAAGATGGGGAATTATTATAAACCAACTTAGCATTAGGCACAACTTCTTTCACTCTATTTACCATGTTAGCAATTTGAGTAACATTAGGTGTTGGAGTTTCTATCCATAACAAGTCCGCTCCATTCTGAAGACTCGTAATACAATCTAATACAACTCTATCTATATTAGAACCGTCTTTGAATTTATACAAACCATTTGCCAGTCTAATTGGGCGCACTAATTTCCCATCTCTTTTCAATAAAACATCATCTTCTTTAGCATCTTGAACATCAATCTCTTCTGCATCTACAAATGCCAAATATTGTGAGGCTAAATCTCCTGGCTCTTGACTTACAGGTAATTTCTGAGTAAGACCTGCTCCTTCAGAGTCAGTTCTTGCAACAATAATCCCGTCTTCTACTCCTAATTCTAAAAATGCATATCTAATTGCATTTAGCTTTGCAATAAAGTCTTCATGAGGTACTGTTACTTTTCCATCTTGATGACCACATTGTTTGGCATCTGAAACTTGGTTCTCAATTTGAATTGCACACGCTCCTGCTTCAATCATCTTTTTCGTCAATAAATAAGTAGCCTCTTCATTCCCGAAACCAGCATCAATGTCAGCAATAATAGGTACTATATGTGTTTCAAAATTATCAATTTGATCTTGTACATCTTCCCCATTTTCAAGTCTTTTGAATAAATCATTTAATTCAATTGCGTCTGCTTGACGCAAAAAATCATAAATTTCATTTATTAAAGAAGGAACAGCAGTTTTTTCATGCATAGATTGATCTGGCAATGGTCCAAATTCTGAACGTAATGCTGCAACCATCCAACCAGAAAGGTATAAATATCTTTTACTAGTTGTCTTGTGATGTTTTTTTATAGCAATCATTTTCTGCTGCGCCACAAAACCGTGCCAGCAACCTAACGATTGCGTATAATTTGATGAATGTGCATCGTAAGCTGCCATATCTTCTCTCATAATTGCTGCAGTGTATTTAGCAATGTCTAAACCTGTTTTAAAACGATTTTGAGTCACCATTCTAGCTGCGCTTTCAGAATTTATAGCATTCCATGAATTGCCATATTTTGCTTTTAAATTTCTTACTGTTTCTAATGCTGAACTGTAATTACTTTGTGCTAAATTTTTCATAATTTTGTTGTTTAATTATTAAGGTTATTCTAGATTTTGATAATTACGTCTCGTTAACTATTCCAGTAGTTGCGAGACATTTTTTTTAGATATGATTATACGCAGACAACGTTAAAAACTCTTTGTACTCTTTTGATAAAACGAGCTCGTCAAATAATTCTATCGCTAACTGAAATTTTCCACTTGTAAAACGATTTTTACCAACCAAGTTTTTAATTTTCTCTAACTCCTCGTTTTTCAACTGCTGATACATTTCTTGGTTAAAAATTCTTTTGTCTTCTAATTGAATATTTTTACGTAACCAATGCCAAACCTGAGTTCGAGAGATTTCTGCAGTTGCAGCATCTTCCATTAAATTATACAATGCAGCAGCACCATTTCCACGCAACCAACTTTCTATATATAAAATACCTACGTTAATATTTTTTCTAATTCCTTCTTCAGTAATCGCTCCTTTTGGCATTTCTACCAAATCAGCCTCAGTTACTTTTACATCCTCTCTACTAACATGAATCTGATTTTTAGTTTTCATATTTTCATTAAAAACACTCATAGCAACAGCAACTAATCCTGGATGCGCAACCCAAGTTCCATCATGTCCGTTTTTAACTTCTTGTTCTTTATCTGCAAATACCTTAGCAAATGCCAAATCATTCGCTGCTTGATCATTTTTAATAGGAATTTGAGCCGCCATTCCGCCCATCGCATGTACTCTTCTTTTATGACATCTCTGAATAACCTTTAAAGAATACGCTTTCATGAAAGGCGTTTTCATAGTTACCTGATCTCTATTTGGTACCCTAAAGTTTGAATGGTTTCTAAACTTTTTTATGTATGAAAATATATAATCCCAACGCCCACAATTTAATCCAGCCATATGATCTTTTAATTCGAATATAATTTCGTCTAACTGAAAACTTGCGGTAATTGTTTCTATCAAAACGGTTGCTTTAATCGTTTTTTGAGGAATATTTAAATAGTTCTGTGCAAAAACGAAAATATCATTCCATAAACGCGCTTCTAAATAATGTTCAATTTTTGGTAAGTAAAAATACGCTGATGAACCTTGCTCTTGCAGGGCTCTAATATTATGAAAAAAGAACAACCCAAAATCTACTAAGGAACCGGACATCTCCTCACCATCAACTATAAAATGCTTTTCATTTAAATGCAATCCTCTTGGACGAACCAACAAAGTTGCTGTTTCATTATTTAGTTGATATGTTTTGTCTTTTGCAGAATTATAAAATGAAATTGTTTTATTAATAGCATCTCTTAAATTGATTTGCCCATCTAGATTATTACTTATAATAGGTGAATTACTATCTTCAAAATCGGCCATAAAAGTTTTTGCTCCAGAATTCAAAGCATTAATAACCATCTTTCTATCAACAGGACCTGTAATTTCCACTCTTCTATCCAATAAATCTTCAGGCAGTGGCGCACAGACCCAATCAGATTCTCTAATATGTTTAGTCTCTTCTGGAAAAGAGGGATAATTTCCAGCATCAAAATACGCTTGCTCAATCTCCCTCTCTTCAAGTAACTTTAATCTTCTCTGATTGAATTGATCATGTAATTCCAATAGAAATATTTTTGCATCATCTGTTAAAATTTCTTGATAATCTTCAATCTTAAACCCTTTAAAACTGATTTCTTTTATTATACTATTTTGCTCCATAATTAGAATATTTAAATTTCTACTCTGCAATAATATAAATAAATATTGAACTCCGCAAGCGAACGTTCGCTAAATTTATAAAAAACTTTATTTATTATAATTCGCTAAATAGTCATATCTTTGTCTTTATGACAATAGAAGATGAATACATTCGATTAATTTTTGGCTTAAAACTGAAGCAAATACGAACAGATAAAAAACTGTCATTGTTTGGTTTAGCAAAATTAACAGGCTTGTCAAAATCCTATTTAAACGAAATTGAAAAAGGAAAGAAATATCCTAAAACTGATAAAATCATAATCTTATCGGAAAGTCTTAAAGTACCTTATGATCATATGGTTTCATTGAAACTGGATAAAAACCTCGCACCAATAGGTGAAATCTTACAATCAAAAATCTTAAAAGAAATTCCTTTAGAACTATTTGGTATTAAAGAAAATAATTTAATAGATATTGTTGCTAATGCTCCTGCGAAAGTGAATGCATTTATTAGTACTATTATTAAAATTTCACAAAATTACAACTTAACGCGTGAAAGTTTTTTCTTAGCATCGCTGCGCTCCTATCAAGAAGCACATAACAATTATTTTGAAGAGATTGAAAATGATGTAGAGAAATTTGCGAATTCTTACCATTTAGATTTATCAAAAAAAGTAGTATCTAGCGATTTGGAAGAAATTTTAATTGAAGAATTTGGCTATAAAATTGATGGTAATGAACTTTCCAAACACGATAACCTAAAAGGGATAAGAAATATTTTCATTCAAAAAAAGAAAATATTACTAATTGATAAAGATGTCACTGAAGCCCAAAGAACATTTATATATGCAAAAGAAATTGCATATAATTATTTAAAAATAGAGAATAGGCTATACACCTTCCCTTGGATAAAATTTGATAGTTTCGATCAAGTTTTAAATAATTTTATAGCATCCTATTTCGCAGGAGCATTGATCATTTCCAAGAAAAACTTAGTGGATAAACTAACTGAATTTTTTGGTTCAAAAGAATGGAAACCAGCAAAATTACATAGAATCATAAATAGTTATAATTGTTCTGAAGAAACATTTTATCAGCGTTTAACTAACATCTTGCCTAAGCATTTTAATATTAAAAATTTATTCTTTCTGCGTTTCGCCAAAAAAGTAGACTCATCTGAATATCGATTAAGTAAGGAGTTACACATTACACAACAACAAGAACCTCATGCCAATCGAAATAATGAGCATTATTGCCGTAGGTGGATATCGATTAAAACAATTCAAGATTTAGAAAAATCTCAAAAGAGCAAAAAGACATTTGGCGTTCAGGTTTCTTCTTACGAGAACTCAAAAAGCGAATACCTAGTGATTTCTTCCGCTGTTTCTGATCCTTTTAAGAAAAATATCAGCAGAAGCATTAGTATTGGCTTACTACTTTCTCCTCATTTAAAAAATAAATTAAAGTTTTATAAAGAAGATACTTTTGATAAAAAAATAGTTGGAGTGACTTGCGAAACATGTTCTGTTCAGAATTGTACAGAACGTGTTGCAGATTCATGGCGATTAGAAAAAGAACAACGACACACTGAAATTGCTGAAACTGTAGAGAAAATTATCAATTCTTACGATTAAAATTTCTTATTTTAGCAACTATAAATAATAGCACACAATGGATATAAACTTCAACAAAAACGAAGATTATAATAAAATACAAGTTTCTGATTTAAAAAGAAAATTGCTCAAAGTTTATAAAGGTGGTGGAGAACAAAAGATTGAAAAACACCATGCCAAAGGAAAGTTAACAGCAAGAGAGCGAATTGATTATTTACTTGATAAAAAATCAGATTCTATAGAGATTGGAGCTTTTGCAGGAGATGAAATGTATGCAGAATATGGAGGTTGTCCTTCTGGAGGAGTTGTTGTGAAAATTGGCTACATATCAGGGAAGCAATGTATCGTTGTTGCAAATGACGCAACAGTAAAGGCTGGAGCATGGTTTCCAATTACAGGAAAGAAAAATTTAAGAGCACAAGAAATTTCTATAGAGAATAAACTTCCAATAATATATCTCGTAGATTCTGCAGGAGTTTATTTACCAATGCAAGATGAAATTTTTCCTGATAAAGAACATTTTGGTAGAATTTTTAGAAATAATGCTGTAATGAGCAGTATGGGAATTACCCAAATTTCTGCAATTATGGGAAGTTGTGTTGCTGGAGGAGCCTATCTACCTATTATGAGTGATGAGGCTATCATCGTTGATAAAACTCCCAGTATTTTTCTTGCTGGAAGTTATTTAGTAAAAGCAGCGATTGGAGAAAGTATAGACAATGAAACTTTAGGAGGAGCAACAACACATTGTGAAATTAGTGGCGTAACTGATTACAAAGCAAGTGATGACAAAGATGCATTAGATAAAATTAAAAATATTTTTAGCAAAATTGGAGATAACCAAAAAGCAGGCTATAATCGTATTTCTTCTTCAAAACCTAAAGAAAATCCACAAGATATATACGGAATTTTACCAAAATTACGTACCGATCAATATGATATGAAAGAGATTATCAAACGTTTGGTTGATAATTCTGAAATGGAAGAATATAAAGCAGATTATGGTAAAACTATTATTTGCGCATATGCTCGAATCGAGGGTTGGGCAGTTGGAATTTTAGCCAACCAACGAAAAGTGGTAAAAAATGCTAAAAAAGAAATGCAATTTGGAGGTGTCATTTATTCTGATAGCGCTGATAAAGCCACTCGATTTATTGCCAATTGTAACCAGAAAAAAATTCCATTGGTCTTTTTACAAGATGTTACAGGTTTTATGGTAGGAAGCAAATCTGAACATGGAGGAATTATAAAAGATGGCGCAAAAATGGTAAATGCAGTAAGTAATTCTGTAGTTCCTAAATTTACTGTTGTTATAGGAAATTCATATGGCGCTGGAAATTACGCGATGTGTGGAAAGGCCTATGATCCTAGATTGATATTTGCTTGGCCAAGCGCCAGACTTGCAGTTATGGGAGGCTCACAAGCTGCTAAAGTTTTATTACAGATAGAAACTGCTTCGCTTAAAAAACAAGGAGAATTAATTACTCCTGAAAAAGAACAAGAAATTTTAAAAACAATTGAAGAACGCTATGATAAGCAAACTTCTCCATATTACGCAGCCGCAAGAATCTGGACAGATGCTATTATAGATCCTTTAAAAACGAGAACATGGATTTCAATGGGAATTGAAGCTGCAAATAATTCTCCGATTGAGAAACCATTTAATATGGGAGTGATTCAAGTATAATTGAAAATTAGAATTTAAAAAATATTATTTAGAAATGGGAAGAGCGTTTGAACTAAGAAAGGGGCGTAAAATGAAACGTTGGTCAGCAATGGCAAAAACGTTTACAAGAATAGGGAAAGACATTGTGATGGCAGTAAAAGAAGGAGGTCCAAATCCTGATGCTAATTCACGTTTAAGAGCCGTTATTCAAAACGCCAAGGCAGCCAACATGCCTAAAGAAAATGTAGAACGCGCTTTAAAAAAGGCTTCTGATAAAGATACTGCAAACTATAAAGAAGTTTTATTTGAAGGCTATGCGCCTCACGGAATTGCACTTGTCGTTGAAACAGCAACGGATAATAATAACAGAACAGTTGCCAATGTCCGCTCTGCTTTTAATAAATGTGATGGAAATTTTGGGACTTCGGGTTCAGTAATTTTCATGTTTGATCATACATGCACATTCACCATAAAAAAAGAAGATATTACAATCGATTTAGAAGAATTGGAATTGGAATTGATAGATTTTTACGTAGAAGAAGTTTTTGATGATGAGGAAGGTGTAATTATCTATGCACCATTCGAACAATTCGGTGCGATTCAATCATTTTTTGAAGAAGAAAATGTAGAAATCTTATCTTCTGGATTCGAACGAATCCCAACAACTACAACCAAACTTTCTGAAGAGCATCAAGCAGATGTTGAAAAATTATTAGAAAAACTAGAAGAAGATGATGATGTACAGACAGTATATCATTCAATGGTTATGTAAATTGTGATAAAGACAAAAGAGAAACAGCCATTATACATTATACTTTTTCTGATTTTAGCAGGAGAAGCGGTGTTTATTTTACCGTTTGTATTGGCAAGAATTTTCAGACCAACGTTCTTAGAAGCTTTTGATATTAACAATTTTCAATTGGGAACTTGTTTTTCAATTTATGGAATAGTCGCCCTATTTTCTTACTTATTTGGAGGTCCATTATCGGATAAATACCATCCAAGATATTTAATGTCAATTGCATTGATACTAACTGCCATTGGAGGGGTATTTCTTTCGACCTTTCCAGCATATGAACACTTAAAAATCCTATTCGGATATTGGGGATTTACAACTATTCTGTTGTTTTGGGCAGCAATGATTAAGGCTACAAGAATATGGGGAGGAAGTGAAAAACAAGGTGTTGCTTTTGGATTTTTGGATGGCGGAAGAGGATTAGTTGCTGCTGGTTTTGGCTCTCTTGGTGTTTTTATTTTTTCTATACTGATTTCAGACATTTCTCAAACTACTTTACTCGAACGCAAAGACGCTTTTCGATATGTGATTTTAATATCTTCAGCAATTGTAGCAATAATAGGTGTTTTAGTCTTCTTTTTCTTGAAAAATTTAAAAGTTACCGCTGAATCTTCATCTTCAGAATCAAAATCTTTAACAAAAGATAATTTCAAAAAAATAATAAAAATTCCTTCAATATGGCTCTTGATGATAATTATTTTATGTGCTTATTTTGGGTATAAAACGACTGATATTTTTAGTTTGTATGCTAATGAAGTTATGGGGTTTGACGACATAAAATCCGCAAAAGTTGGAACTTCATTACTTTATTTAAGACCAATTATTGGGGTTGTTATTGGATTATTGGCAGATAGAACAAGAGCTTCTTTATGGCTTATTATTGGTTTCTTTTTTACGTTAATTACAAGTGTTATTTTTGCGACGGGAATTGTAAATGAGCAAACTACACTCCTATTTTCTTTATCAATAGGATTAATGGCGATTGGTGTGTATTCGGCGAGAGTTTTATATTTTGCCGCAATGGAAGAAGGTAATATCCCTGTCGGACTTACCGGAACAGCAGTAGGGATTCTATCAATTGTAGGTTATACTCCTGATATTTTTTCTGGACCTCTTTTAGGTGTTTTATTAGACAGTTCTCCAGGAAAAGTAGGACATCAACACGTTTTTATGGTGCTTGCAGGTTTTACACTTGTAGGATTAATCACTTCCGTTTTACTATATAGAAGTTCTAAAAAAGAGCTTTAGAACAATAACTCCAATGTCTTTTTTCGTTGGATTTTTTTTGTTTGTGTTTCTATAAATTTTTCTAAAAAATAGATCTCTTTTGGAATTTCATATTTAGAGAGGCTTTTAAGTTTTAGATCTTGAATCTTGAATCTTGAATCTTGATTGGATTCAATAATCAATACCAATTTCTCGCCTAAAACAGCATCTTTAATTCCTGAAACAAAAAATCTATCTGAAATAATTTCTGCTAACTTTTCCTCTATTTGCTCTGGAATTAGTTTAATTCCTCCAGAATTGATAATGTTATCAAAACGCCCTAGCCATTGAAACTCAGTATCAGAAATAATCTCTACAAGATCATTAGTAACAACTTTATCAGCAGCTATTTTAAGAGCTTCAATTACCAAACAGTCTCTTGAGTCTGTTGAAATAGAAATATTAGGTAGGATTTTATAAACACTTCGAATTCGCTCAGTGTCCGACAAAAAATGATTTAATTTCTTCAAGGCAATATGTGTCACAGTTTCAGTCATACCATACGTTGCATATGCCTCTACAGAAATCGATTGCAATCTATTTTTTAATGCATCTGAAACAATTCCTCCACCGATAATTAGTGTCTTTATCTTATTTAGTTCATCAATAGAGTTATAAACTTGAAGTGGAACCATTGCAGAAAAATCATACACCTTTTCTATTCCTTTTAATGGATTCATACTTACAGCTACAACATCCAATTTCCAACCAAGAACCATCGCCCTTAAAAGCATCATTTTCCCTGCTACAAATTCAGGGTTCATACACAACAATGCCTTAGCCCCCGCTTTTAAATCAAAAAATTCTCCTGTTGCTACTGCGGAATTCACCATATGCTCCTTACGAATTTCAATTAACTCAGGAGATCCTGTAGAACCAGAAGTTAACAGGTGTACAATATCGTTATCATTGAGAAAATCCGAAAGAAAAGAAAAAATAGAATTAGAAATGGTTTTTGAAAATAAGACC
>JAWUWX010000058.1:0-60207 GCA_034111625.1 Flavobacteriaceae bacterium
GTAACTTCTAAATACTCATCACCTTTAATGTATTCCATATTTTCTTCTAAAGAAAAATCTACTTTTGGTGCAATTTTCATCGCTTCATCTGTACCAGATTTACGCATGTTTGTTAATTGCTTTCCTTTAATTAAGTTTACAGCCATATCATCAGATTTACTGTTTTCTCCAATTACTTGACCAATATAAATTTCTTGGTTAATATCTATAAAAAAACGACCTCTATCTTGTAAACGATTTAATGCATACGCTGTTGCTTTACCCGCAGCAGAAGAAACAATAGCACCTTTTATTTCTTCTGTAAAGTCTCCTTTATAAGGACCATATTCAGAAAATCTATGGTTAATAATTGCTGTACCAGCAGTTGCTGTTAAAATTCTGTTTCTTAAACCAATTAAACCACGAGACGGAATTGTAAATTCTAAGTGTTGTAAATCTCCTTTAGGTTCCATAATCAATAAATCTCCTTTACGCAAAGAAACCAAGTTTACAGCTTTAGAAGCAACATCTTCTGGCACATCTATAGATAATGTTTCCATTGGTTCATGTTTCTTACCATCTATCATTTTAATAATTACTTGTGGTCTACCCACTTGTAATTCATATCCTTCACGACGCATTGTTTCAATCAATACAGATAAATGTAATACTCCACGTCCGTATACGTTAAATTTATCTTCCGAATCAGTTGTTTCAACTTTTAAAGCTAAATTCTTTTCTAATTCTTTAAACAAACGATCACGAATATGACGAGAAGTAACAAATTTTCCTTCTTTACCAAAGAAAGGAGAATTGTTAATTGTAAACAACATACTCATTGTTGGTTGGTCAATTTCTGTTCTTGGTAATGCTTCTGGGTTTTCTAAATCAGCAATTGTATCACCAATTTCAAAACCGTCAATACCTGTAATAGCACAAATTTCTCCACAAGGTACTTTTTCTACTTGAACTTTACCCATTCCTTCGAAAACGTGTAATTCTTTAATTCTTACTTTTTTAGTAGAACCATCTGCTTTACACAACATATAATCTTTACCTTCTTCTAAATCTCCTCTAAATGCACGTCCAATAGCAATTCTTCCTGTAAATGAAGAGAAATCTAATGAAGTAATTTGCATTTGTGGTGTTCCTTCTCTATACGGAGCCTCTGGGATATGCTCTAGCACAGCATCCAGTAATGGAATAATGTTATCAGTTGGTTTTGCCCAATCAGTATTCATCCAACCATTTTTAGCAGAACCATAAATAGTAGCAAAATCTAATTGATCTTCTGTTGCTTCTAAGGCGAACATTAAATCGAATACTTTCTCATGAACAAGATCAGGAGTACAGTTTTCTTTATCAACTTTATTTACAACTACAATAGGAGTTAATCCTAATTCTAGTGCTTTTCCTAATACGAATCTTGTCTGAGGCATTGGTCCTTCAAAAGCATCTACTAATAAAAGGACACCATCAGCCATTTTCAATACACGCTCTACTTCTCCACCAAAATCCGCGTGACCAGGAGTATCAATTACATTAACCTTTACACCTTTATAATTTACAGATACATTTTTTGACAAAATTGTAATTCCACGTTCTCTTTCTAAATCATTGTTATCCAATAATAAATCAGTACGAACTTTACGGTCGTCCAAAATTTTGGCTTGATCAATAATTTTATCAACCAACGTAGTTTTTCCGTGATCGACGTGAGCTATAATAGCGATGTTTCTAATAGATTGCATACTTCATTTTTTGAAAGTGCAAAAGTAGTTGTTTATTTTGAAAAACAATCAGGAAGTAAGCAATATGTTTTAATTATTACTTGCTATAGAGAATAATTTATATACTGTATTCCAATTTCTTGAAGTTGCTGATACTTTTAATTTGTTGTCAAAAAAATTATTCATCATTTTAGTTTTTCCAGCATCATTAGGATATACGGAATAAATGATTGTGCCATCGATAAAGTATTTTTCAGAATCGAATTTATAACTTTTTAGTATTTCAATATTCTCCACTGTCGGAAAATCAGATAAAAAAGTAATATACAGCGACTTCATTGCAATCGTAGGATCTTTAATAAACGGATTGTTTTCTGTAATTATAGACCACTCTTGAAGATTTTTTACAATTACTGGAACTTGAAATTTGTACTCCTTATATATATAGTCGGAAACTTGTTGGGATATTTCTTGATTATATTCTGATGAATTAAAAATAATATTGCCACTTTGAATATAAGTTTTAATGTTTTTAAAATCAGAATATGAAAGAATTCTTTTTAAACCTTACATTTTAATTTTTTTATGACCACTTACATTGATTCCTCTCAATAAGGCTATGTATGTGTGCATCGTATTATTAGATTCTCTATGAGCACTTGGTAATAAAGTAGGAATATATTTTATAAGTAGCGGCAATAATATAACTCCTCCAGGAAGCATGAATACTGTAAATGCTGGAATTCTTCTACATATATTCAGTAATTGTCCTTTAATTTGCTCTTTTCTTTTTTAGACAAGTTTTGATAAGTTGCCTTTCCTGATAGCCGAACCAATTCCTTACTTTCTTGTAAGTCTTTTGTAAGTCTTTTCTTATTTTTATGAATTACAATTTTTACTTCTTCAACTCTATTCTCTATAGTTTTCTTCTTTTCCTTTCTGTTTTTAAGAGGTTTAACTCTCTACTTGTCTGGCCAGCAACAGAAGTGTTTTCTTCTGCACGTCTTATCAAGTATGGCATCACATCCCGCACTGGTCCGAAAGGCAAGTACTTCGCTACATTATAACCTTCACTTGCTAAATTATAACTAATATGATCACTCATACCATATAATTGACCAAACCATAATCGCATATCATTTGGACTGATGTTTTGTTCTTTAGCCAGGTCCATCAACAGATAAGAACTTTCTTCATTATGAGTTCCTGCAAATAAAGCCATTTTTTCATGATTCATCATAAACCTAATTGCTTCATTATAATTATCATCTGTTTCCTGTTTGTCTGAACAAATAGGTGATTCGTAATTTTTTTCCTTTGCTCGTTCGCGCTCTTTTTCCATATAGGCTCCTCGCACAACTTTCATCCCTATATAATAGTTTTTCTCTTGAGCATTCTTATATAAATCTTTTAAGTAATCCATTCTATCATGACGATACATTTGCAATGTATTGAAAACAATGGCTTTGTCCTTATTATATAGTTCCATCAATTCTTCAATTAAATCATCTGCTGCAGACTGCATCCAACTTTCTTCAGCGTCAATTAATAGAGGAACATCTTTTTCTACACCTAATTTACATACAGTATGAAACCTAGCTACTACTCTATTCCACTCTTCTTGTTCTTCACTTGTGAGTTTTTTTCCTTCAGATAATTTTTGATATAAATAAAACCTTCCAAAACCTGTTGGTTTAAAAACTGCATATGGGATTGATTGCTTTTCATCAGCAAAGTTGATTGTCTTTATAGTTTTAGCCAAAGCATCATCAAAACTTCCTTCTTCATCTTTGCCTTCTACAGAATAATCTAAAACACTATGGACATTCCCTTTTTTATATATTTTCTCTATAACTGGTAAGCAGTCATCCTCATTAACTCCCCCACAGAAATGATCAAAAACTGTAGAACGAATTAATTTCTCTACAGGTAAATGTGCATTCAATGCAAAATTGGTTACAGCAGTTCCAATACGCACCAAAGGTTGCTTCTGAATCAATTTAAATAAAAAATAAGCTCTTTCTAGTTCTGAATCAGATTTTAAAGAAAAAGCAATTTTCGTGTCATCAAATAATTTTCTCATAAATACTACTGTCTTTTTTAGTGAAATAGACAGTACAAATATACTTACAAAGTTGATATTTTTAACATTTTACACGTAATTTGCAATTAAATACTTTTACCCATGAAATCTATTCAATCTGACAATTATTCAATTCATTTTAATGAATATGCTTATAAAGAATTAAACAAGTATCTGTTTGAAAACAAAACAAGTAAGGTCTTTGTTTTGGTAGATGAAAACACGAATAAGCATTGTTTTTCGATTTTTAAAGATCATATTACAACGGAAATAGAAGGTGAACTTATTCAAATTCCTGCAGGAGAATCTTTTAAGAATATTGATACTTGTATTGATATATGGAATCAATTGACTGAATCTGGAGCAGATAGAAATAGTCTCCTTATCAATCTTGGAGGAGGTGTTGTTACAGATATGGGAGGATTTGTTGCTTCAACATTTAAAAGAGGGATAAAATTCATCAATATTCCTACTACTTTATTGAGTATGGTAGATGCATCTGTAGGTGGAAAAACTGGAATAGACTTTGGGGTTTTAAAAAACCAAATTGGATTATTTTCGAATCCTGAAATGGTCGTGATTGATTCTCAATATTTGACTACAGTTTCGGAAAGAGAAATTCGCTCAGGGATGGCAGAAATTATAAAATATGGGCTCACATATGATATTAAACTGTGGGATCAAATAAAAAGCCTTGAAAAACTGGAAGCCAACATATTAAACTCTATTACTAATCGTTCAATTGAAATTAAAAACACTATCGTCCTTAAAGACCCAAAAGAGAAAAGTTTGCGTAAAATATTAAATTTTGGACATACACTAGGACATGCAATTGAGTCATACCATTTAGAATCTGAAGAAAAAAATAACTTAACGCATGGAGAAGCTGTTGCCATCGGAATGATTACGGAAACTTATATTTCTCATAAACTCTTTAATTTTCCAAAAGAAAAATTAGAGGAGATAAAAAATGTGATTATATCAATTTATACTAAGTTTTCAATAAAAAAGTCAGATTATGGACCTATCATGGATTTATTAAAGCATGATAAAAAGAATTCTAATGGAGAAGTAAATTTTGTTTTACTCTCTGATGTTGAGAACTATAAATTAAATTGTAAAGTGTCTAATGATTTGATTATTGAAAGCCTTGACTACTATTCTAGTTAGTAACAACCGCTCTTGCCTTACGATAGATATTTTCATATTGAGGTAATATCTCATCTAAAGAAAAACTTCTTGCTTGTTCTAGGCCATTTTTTTTGATGGTATTTAGCAACGTTTCATTTTTCAATAAGTGAATAGCATTTGCTGCCATTTCATCTATATTTCCAAGATCACTTAAATATCCTGTTACACCTTCAATATTTACTTCAGGCAATCCTCCAGTATTAGTTGATATCACTGCCGTTTTAGCAGCCATAGCCTCTAGTGCAGCTAATCCAAAACTTTCCGTTATAGAAGGAAGAAGGAAAATATCCGAATAGCATAAAATCTTATTTACGTCATTACTATTTCCCATAAATATCACTTTTTCATAGATACCTAAATCTTTAACTCGTTGCTCCACTTTTTCGATTTCAGGACCTTCACCAACAAGCAATAATTTGGAAGGGACTTCTTTTTGAATTTTATAAAATATCTCCACAACATCAAGAGGTCTTTTAACTTCACGCATATTACTCACATGTGCTATAATTTTTTCTCCTTCAGCAGCTAATGCAGAACGATTGCATTCAGAATGTTCAATTTCAGGATACTTTTTTAAGTTTATAAAATTATAAATCACCTCAATATCAATGTTGATATTAAACAGTCGCAAAGTATCTTTCTTTAAATTATTTGAAACTACAGTAACTGCATCTGATTTATTGATACTGAATTCTACTGCTGCCTTATATGTAGGATGGCTTCCCACCAACGTAATATCTGTACCATGAAGCGTAGTTACTACCTTCACATCAATTCCTTTGTCAGCGAGCATTTGTTTAGCCATATATGCCGCATATGCATGTGGAATCGCATAATGTACATGGAGAATCTCTAAATCATATCTTGAAACAATTTCGACTAATTTGGTTGAAAGTGCCAATTCGTAAGGCTGGAAATGGAAAAGAGGATATTCTTCAACATAAACTTCATGAAAATTAATGTTTTTCGCCAATAAGTCCAATCGAACTGGCTGCTTATAAGTAATAAAATGTACTTCATGTCCTTTATCGGCCAGCGCCATACCAAGTTCAGTTGCTACTACTCCACTACCTCCAAAAGTTGGATAACATACAATTCCTATTTTCATATAAATAAATATCTATCTTTTTATAAATCCCAGGACGTAAATGTACAAGATTACTTACAGTAAATTTTCAGTAAAATGATAAAAAAACTCGCCAATAATAGGCGAGTTAAAATTTTAGTAGTCTCCGAGCGTAACAGGATTCTGCGCCAGCGCACTTTCTAGTTGCTCATCATTTGGCGCTTTTCCATGCCATGCATGAGTTCCTGACATAAAATCTACACCATGACCCATATCTGTATATAATAAAATACAAACAGGTTTTCCTTTCCCTGTTCTTGTTTTCGCTTCTTTCAATCCAGCAATAATACTATCAATATTATTTCCTTTTTTTACTTCTAAAACATCCCAGCCAAAGGCAACAAATTTTGCTTTTAAATCTCCCATTGGCAATACAGTCTCCGTAGAACCATCAATCTGCTGACCGTTTAAATCTACCGTAGAAATTAAATTATCTACTTTCTTTCCAGCAGCATACATTAAAGATTCCCAAACTTGACCTTCTTGCAACTCTCCATCACCATGAAGAGAATATATAATTTTATCATCTCCATTTAATTTTTTTGTTTGAGCTGCACCAATTGCAACACTCATTCCCTGACCTAAAGATCCGGAAGAAATACGAATTCCTGGTAATCCTTCGTGTGTAGTAGGATGTCCTTGTAGTCTAGAATTCAACAACCTAAAAGTTGCCAATTCAGAGACTGGAAAAAATCCGCTTCTTGAAAGTACACTATAGAAAACAGGAGAGATATGACCATTTGACAAGAAAAATAAATCTTCATTTTCCCCATCCATTGAAAAATCTGTAGAATAGTCCATAATTTCTTGGTACAATACAGTAAAGAATTCTGTACATCCTAGTGATCCTCCTGGATGACCAGAATTTACTGCATGAACCATACGTACGATATCACGTCTTACTTGTTGAGAAAAATCTTGTAATTCTTGTGTTGAAGCCATTAAATAGTTGTTTTGTTTTGACAAAAATAGGCTATTTCAACACTTTCTCAAAAGATAAATTCAATACTTATGCACATGGTTTTAACAATGATATTTTACTCGATTATTTACTTCTAAATGACATGTTTTCTTGCCTCTATAAGTTCTGGTCGATCACTATTAGAATTTTTAGTCATTTCCAATAATTGATTAAAATATAAACGTGCTTTTTCTTCATTACCCGACTGCTTTGCAGCAATTGCAGCACCATAAAGACCGTTAAACCTGTTAGGATGTCCCTTCAAGTTTATTTCATAAGCGACCAACGCATCTTCGGGCCTATTCAATTCCAATAACATATCTCCTAAAAGTTCATCAGCAGGCAATACTTCTCCAGGAGTTACAGGATGTTTTGATGTTTCACTTTCTAGCTCTACAGCAGCTTTCATAAGTGTTAAGGCCTGTTCATTATTTCCTTTGCCAAGTTCTATCCATGCTTCAATCGTCTTAATTTCAATAGCAACTTGGCCTGCTTTATAAGTTGATTGTGCATTATTAATATCAAGTAATTGTTGATAAAAAGGTTTTATAATTTCCAATTCAATTTCTGCGGCATTTACATCTCCAGAACGTGCGGAACCTAATGCTTTTGCAAAATGTAATATAGATTTTTCCCAAGGAAAATTCTCCCATTTAAACTCAAGTGTCGGCTCTTCAAGTTTAGCTGCTTTTTTCCATTGTCGATTTTCAATGGCAATTCTTGCAGGAATTGCATTGGCTGTATATGCTACAGCAAAATGATTGGCAGGAAATACTTGTTTAACGGACTTCATATATTCGTTTTGCTCTTGAACGTTTTTAGTGTCTCCTAATTGCAAATAAGCATAAACTAAATAATCCAATGCATGTATTTCTTGTGACCAATGTCCATCACGTCCTTTATTTTCTGAATAACAAACAGCAGATGAAGCCGAATTAATATTAGTATCTATCGATTCTTTCCATAACCCTAAACGCGTAAAAATATGAGAAGGCATATGCTGCGCATGAGCTGAAGATGGAGCAATCTGTGCATATCTCCGTGCAGTAACCAATCCTAATTCAGCTAATTCAGGATAATCATAGGTGTGAATAATATAGTGTGCAATTCCAGGATGATTAGGTTGCTCTTTGAATAATCCTTCTAGTATCTTCCCAGACTCTCTTTGTTTAATATATTGTTTATCATTAGGGTCTGCAGATGATCTTATTGCCAATGCATAAAAAATAGCGGCTTCTGTATCGTCTGGATAATTCAGATATATTTCTTTCATTTTTTCAGCGTACAATAATTCTCTTTCGTTATTACCAAGAATATCCCAATCACTATAAAAGACACTTATTGCATTAAGATACTGTTCTGCTCGTTCATTTTTAGGCAATGTTTTTGCAATTTCAAGTAGTTTGGCCCCTTTTTCAAGTTGTGGAATACTTGGTGGAGCCCAAAGAGAATGGAACATACTCATCGCTACTCCCCAATATGCCATCGAGCAACTTGGATCTAGATCTATTACTTTTACAAATGCCTTCTCCGCCTCTTCATATTCAAATGAATGAAGTAACGAGAGTGCCAATTCAAATGCTTCTCTATTTTCATAATTACAATCTAATGAAAAACTCACTTCCCCAAATTCTGGGTTTCCACATAGTAAAATATCACCACGAATAAAATCTATTGATGCAAGTGCAGTATTTACTTGCTGAGTTTTATTCTTACAAGAATTAAGTGATACTAAAATAATAGAAAAAAGTAAAATAGTTAGTAACTGTATACGTTTCATAACTCAAATTTTAAAATTAGTAATAACTATTCAGTTATAACAAAACAACTGAATACAATAAAATATTGAGGTTTAACACTTTAAGTTAATCCAAAGGTATTTAAAAAGTAATTTATTCTCTAGCAGCCTTAAATTCACTTCCATCATACCATTTCGGGAAATAAGTCTCATTCGATAATTTGTAACCGATATTGAATAATAATTGCACGTCAAATCGAATACCACTCAAGTCTGTTACTCCTGGGATATATTCGTCAGAAGGCTGATGGTAGACGCTTTTTCTATAAGTATCATTGAGTACCTTCATACTATCAATACTGATATCAAACCCTTCATGACCTCCTTTAGCATAAATTGGCGGAATCCCTATTTTGGCAAAATTAAAATGGTCTGATCTAAAGAAATATCCTTTTTCAGGACTTGGATCAGGAATGATATAGCGGCCTTGAGCTTCCGCTGCAGCCTTTCCATATTCATCCATTTCTGAATGTCCAAAACCTGTAATCGTAAAGTCTTTCATTGGTCCAGGACTATTAAAAGCATCCATATTAATATTGGCTACTGTTTTACTTGGCTCATAAATAGGATGTTCAGAATAATATGCGGAACCTAACAATCCTTGCTCTTCAGCTGTAACCGCCAATAAAACAATAGAACGTTTTTGCTGTGGTGAATTCTTAAATGCTTCAGCAATTGCAAGAAGCGCTGCAGTACCAGAAGCATTATCTACCGCTCCGTTATAAATTGAATCATTATCAATAGGTCTTCCAACACCTAAATGATCCCAATGTGCAGAATAAATAATGTATTCCTCTTTTAAGTCAGTTCCAGGTAATAAGGCAACTACATTTTTAGATTGATCTCTTTTGATTTTATTTTTAATTTTTACGGAAGCGTTTAATCCAAATGACACCGCAGAAAAACTGTTGCTTTTTGCCAATTCATTAAAATTCTTGTTTTTAATTGACGAAGACTCAAAAAGTTTATTGGCAGTTTCATTTGAAATCCAACCTTGAACATCAACCTTAGGCGTATCACTTTCTAAAGTTAGATGTGCTCCACTCCATCCAGATTGCACAACATTCCAACCATAGGAAGCTGGTTCAGTGTCGTGTATAATTAATATTCCTGCAGCACCTTGTCTTGCTGCCTCTTCGAATTTATAAGTCCATCGACCATAATAAGTCATTTCATTTCCTTTAAATAAAGTTTTATCACCAGATTTAAATCCAGGATCATTAACCAATACAACTGCTGTTTTCCCTTTCCAATCAATCCCTTCATAATCATTCCAATCATATTCAGGAGCCACAATTCCAAATCCAGCAAATACCAATTCAGAATTTACTAATGAAACTTCTGTATCAATATTTGAAGTTGTTACGACAAAGTCTTTTAATAAGTCTAAATCAAATTTTAGATTATTACCAGAAACCTCCATTTTGTCAGAAGGAGTTCCAGAAATTTCTACCATGGGAACATCTTGAAAATAACTGTCGCCATTTCCAGGTAATAGCCCTAATCTCTCAAATTCTTGCTTTAAATATTTTGTTGTTTTTTGCCCACCTTCAGTAAAAGGCATACGTCCTTGAAAATCATCAGACGCGAGTATTTCTATATGCTTACTAAGTGTTTCTTGGCTTACTTCCGCTATTACAATGTTACTTTTATCTGTTTTACAGCTTACAATAAGTAAGGTAATTAGCAAGGTTTTTAACAAGTATTTCATTAGATGTTTATTAAATTATTATAGTGCAGTTATGTTTTTTTACTAAGTGACTAATTTATGAAATAAAAATAAAAACTAAACTGATTGAATAGAGAAGATTACCATTCATAATTAATAACTTTACTTGACTTAACTTCCAGCACGTTTTCAATTTCAAGTAACTTCCCATCAATATTATCTGAAATGTCTAATCCCAATATTTCACACATCAATGGATAGATATGAATATTCTTTACTGAAGGAATTTCATATCCTTTTTTAAACGCAGGTCCATTTGCATAGAAAATACCATGCATCTCTTTATATTCAGGACTATATCCGTGAACACCTGATACTTTCCTTAATGAGTTCTTTTTAAATTCAATGCTTTTACTGATTGAAAAATAGTAACTAAAGTCTGGTATGATTTGGATTGCTCCCCAATCTTTATTTTTAGGAATATATTCAAATCCTGGAGTATCCTTAGTTTTATATACTTTAAAATTTAATTCCTTTTTCTTTAAATATTTATATATAGAATCTGTGCTGAAATTATTTTTTGGATGAATATTTAGTATTGCTCCATTATTAACAGTTAAATATTTACTGTCATTTTTCACATCTTCAATAGCAATATAATTTTCAGAAGCAACTTCAGACATTCCATGATCAGAAACGACAATAATGTTTGCTGGCAATCCAGTAGATTTTACTCCTTCAAATAAGTCTCCTAAATTTTTATCTAATTCAAATAATGTTTTTTTTAATTCTTCATCATTATTTGGGCCATATCTATGTCCAGTATCGTCCATATCAGAAAAATACAGGGTAATCATATGAGGCCTTTGTTCTTTTGGTAGATTTAACCATTTTAGAACTTGAGAAACACGATTCTCATTCTTTACACTACCGTCGTATCGATGATAATAAGTAGGCAGTATTCCTTGAATTTTGGTCTCTGAGCCAACAAAAAAATAACTTGCAGAAACCACACCTTCTTTATTTGCTTGTACCCAAATTGGTGTACCTTTATAAAACGCTCCATTCTCTACCATTTTACGGTCTCGAATTGCATAATTTAGTTTTAACTCATTACTGTAAAATGAATTCCCTACTAAACCATGATTTTCAGGGTACAATCCAGTTGCAATGGTATAATGATTTGGAAATGTTTTAGAAGGAAAAGAAGGAATTAATGATTCGGCTTTTACGCCGCTATTAATAAAACTACTTAAATGTGGCGGATTGAACCTATCCACATAATCCCAACGAAAACCATCCAATGAAATTAATATTAAATATGGTTTTTCAAGTGATTCTTTCGAGTTTCTAGTAACTGTAGAATTATATGATTTGGATTTACATGATAAGAAAATCAATGCAACTATAATAATGCTAAATAAAATATTTCTGTTTATCATCTTTTTCATATCTAAGTCTTCTGCTTCTTTTTCTTTGCTGCGGGGAATAATACATTATTTAAAATCAAGCGATATCCAGGAGAATTGGGATGTAAATCTAGTTCCGTTTTAGGATCTCCAACGCGATGGCTATAATCCTCAGGGTCATGACCACCATAAAAGGTAAACATTCCTTTACCTTTTGTTCCATGAATATATCTTGCTTCACTATTGGATTTATTTTCTCCCATTACAAGTATCGTTGGCTTGATAGTATTCCTATCAAATGATGTTGTCTGTCCCATAAAACCTTTTACAAGTTGCGTATGATTCTGACATAACATTGTTGGAACTTGGTCCCATTTGGCAGAAAAATTCATCAATGAAAAATAATCAGAAGTACGTTTAATTTTTCGCTTACGAGTCATATCTATTGAAGAAAACTCATAAACAATAGGACTTCGTTCCAGTTGGAATTCTTTAAAAGCAAATGTCCTGCTGTCATCAATCTTGGATTGGTAATCAGATTCTGAAGCATCTCCGTCAAACATCGATTCAGCAATATCTATCCCTTCTGCTGCAAGTGCTATGTCAAAACTATCTGTAGCCGAGCACATGGCAAACATAAATCCTCCTCCTATCACATAATCCCGGATTTTCTTAGCAACTGCCAGTTTCTCTTGAGACACCTTTTCATAGCCCATTTCCGCAGCAAGTTTCTCAGATCTTTTTTTGGCTTCTATATACCATGGTGCTGAGCGATACGCTCCATAAAATTTTCCATATTGACCTGTAAAATCTTCATGATGTAAGTGCAGCCATTCGTATAAAAGAAGTTTGTCATTCAATACATCCTCATCATATATAACTTCAAATGGTATCTCGGCATAGGTCAACACCATCGTAACGGCATCGTCCCAAGGCAATTTATCTTTTGGCGAATACACCGCGATTTTTGGTGCTTTTTCTAATAGTACAGCTTCCATATTCTCAGAAGGACTGCTTATTTCTAATAGGATTTTTTCGGCTTGTAAATCAGAAATTACTTGATAAGAAACCCCACGAATCTTACACTCGTTTTCTATCTGAGGAGTATTCTCTATCAAGAAAGAACCCCCTTGATAATTCAACAGCCATTGTGCTTTATAGCCTTTCTCTAATGACCAGTAGGTGATTCCGTAAGCTTTCAAGTGATTTTCTTGAACTTCGGCATCCATTGGGATAAAAATGAATGAGGCAAAAAGGGAATTGGTTAAAAATATAAATGCTATTAATAGTAAAAAGTTTTTAATTTTCAATCTAACTTTTAATAGCATATTTCATTTGTTTGCAATAAAAATAAAGAATTCTATTTAAAAAGGAACATCTCCTTCGTCAAAAGCATCACTTGGATTCATATTCTGAGCACTTTCAGGGATGGAAGTATTCATTTTCGATTGGAATTCCGTACCGAAACCTTCTTCTAAATCTGAGAATTGTGCCAAATGACCTGTAAATTTCAATCGAATATTATCCATTCCTCCATTTCTGTGCTTGGCAACAATGAACTCTCCTTGACCCTCACATGGTGAATGTTCATCATCATCCCATTCCGTCTGTCCATAATATTCTGGACGAAAAATAAATGAAACAATATCTGCATCTTGTTCAATTGCTCCAGATTCACGTAAATCCGATAATAAAGGTCTTTTAGATCCTCCACGAGTTTCCACAGCACGTGATAATTGAGAAAGAGCAATTACTGGAACCGCTAATTCCTTAGCAAGGGCCTTTAAGTTTCTTGAAATCATTGAGATTTCTTGCTCACGATTTCCTCCACCTTTCGAATTTGTTCCAGCAGTCATTAATTGCAAATAATCAATAATAATAATTTTTACATCATGCTGAGAAACTAATCTTCTTGCCTTAGCTCTTAAATCAAAAATAGATAACGAAGGTGTGTCATCAATAAATATTGGTGCTTTAGATAGGTTTTTAACTTTAACATTCAGTTGTTCCCATTCGTGCGCTTGTAAATTTCCTTTTCTTAGTTTTCCTGAATCAATTCCTGTCTCACTAGAAATCATACGTGTAATCAACTGTACAGATGACATTTCCAATGAAAATATAGCAACTCCTTGATTGAAATCTATTGCAATATTCTTGGCCATAGACATAACAAATGCTGTTTTACCCATTCCAGGACGAGCAGCAATAATCACAAGGTCTGATGGTTGCCATCCAGAAGTAAGTTCGTCAAGTTTAGTAAATCCTGAAGGAACACCACTCATTCCCTCTTTATTAGAAATTTCTTGAATTTTATTAATCGCTTGTTGCACAAGACTTTCAGAATCTTCAGATCCTTTCTTTAAATTCCCTTGGGTTACTTCAAATAGTTTAGTCTCGGCAGTATCCAATAAATCAAACACGTCAATCGTCTCATCATATGCTTCTTCAATAATTTCAGAAGAAATAGAAATTAATTTACGTTGAATGAATTTCTGTAAAATAATTCTCGCATGAAATTCAATATGTGCTGTAGAACCAACTTTCTGAGTTAACCCTATCAAATAAAAATCTCCTCCTGAAAATTCCAGTTTTACATCTTTTCTCAATTGATTCGAAACCGTACGTAAATCAATCGGTTCTGAGTTTTGGAAAAGCGTATATATAGCACGGTAAATTTCTTGGTGTGATTCCTTGTAAAAAGCCTCAGGATGGAGAATGTCAATCACATCATCAACCCCTTTTTTATCAATCATCATTGCCCCTAGAACAGTTTGTTCTAAATCTATCGCTTGTGGTGGTAATTTTCCTTTTGCAAGGTTGATTACCGCACTTTTTTTGATAGTATTTGATCGAATTGGTTTTAAGTCCTCCATAAAACAAAAGTAGATTTTCTTCTTCTAAAATTGGTAGTATTTTAAAATTAACTTGTACACATATTTTGTTAACAAGTAACTGTTTTGTTAATAACTCTTTAACGTTTTTTTTTGAAAATTATTGCCTATTTTTGAATGATGAAAAATAACAAATTGTATCGCCTTCTGAGTGTGTTTCTTGTCATACAGTGGGTTTTTATCCAAATTATCTCTAGATATCCGAATGGGATTGAAAAATATTATTCCAGAGGAATCTATCCTTTCATTTCTAGTTTCTTTAGAATATTATTTGGTTGGATTCCTTTTTCTATTGGTGATGTACTCTATATAGTTTTAGCGATATTGGTTATTAAATCCATCATTGGATGTGTGAAAAACAGAAGAATTAATTTCTTGCAAATTCTTGCAACCATTTCCGTATTCTATTTCTGTTTCTATTTTTTCTGGGGACTTAATTATTATAGAAGTCCATTGCACAAATCTCTAGAGATTAAAGAATTAAATTATACTACCGACGAATTGGAAACTTTTACCTATCAAATGATTGAAAAAGTAAATCATTTGCAAAAAGAGATCATGCAAAATGACACCCTCAAAGTTGAAATTCCATTTGATAAAACAGAGATCTATACTAAAGTTCAAAACGGTTATAAAAACCTTGCACTTCTATATCCAGAACTCACTTATAAAACTAAATCTATAAAACATTCTATCATTAGTCTTCCGATGACCTATTTAGGAACTTCAGGATATCTCAATCCATTTACAAATGAAGCGCAAGTAAACAGTCTAAATCCAATAGTAGTATATCCTTCAACAAGTTCACATGAAGTTGCGCATCAATTAGGTTATGCTGCGGAGAATGAAGCCAATTTTGTTGGGTTCCTTGCAGCAATATATAATGACGATCTATATTTTCAATATTCTGGATATTATATAGCACTTCGCTATACACTGAAAGATTTGCATAGACAAGATAATGAAAAGTATCTATCTGCGATTAAAACTTTAAATAAAGGCACGCGTAAGAATATGAAGGACAATTATGAGTTTTGGAATTCTTATAAAAATTCAATTGAACCTTATACAAAAATGCTTTTTGACCAATTTTTAAAAGCCAATAAACAAAAAGACGGAATTAAAAGCTATAGTAGAATGGTTGGAATGCTTATCAATTACAATAAGCAAAATGATGCTGTCTTTAAACTCTTAAAGTAATGTTAAAATTCTACACAGTGAGTGATTACTGTAATCACTTTTCTATTTTTAATCCCTTAAAACCAAACCTTATGAGAAGATTATTGCTCAGTTGCTTGATGTTATTATCAATCAACCAAGTGCACGCTCAGGAATATTTTCCTGTAAATGAAGGAGTTAAAACTTCCAATGAACAATTTACTGCATTCACCAATGCAATAATTCATGTAAGCCCAACCCTTACAATCGAAAATGGAACCTTATTAATTCAGAACCAAAAAGTAATAAGTTCAGGAAAAAACATTCGCATTCCAAAAAATACAATCACAATAGACTTGAATGGAAAACACATCTACCCTTCTTTCATAGATATGTATACCAATTTTGGAATTGAAAAAACAAAAAAGAATTCAAGTACTAGTAGAAGACCTCAATATGACGCTTCTAGAGAAGGATATTATTGGAATGATCATATAATGCCTGATCAAAGAGGATTCAAAGATTTTAAATTTGATACAAAAAAAGCAAAAGAATTGATTGATGCAGGATTTGGAGTTGTTGGAACACATCAACAAGACGGAATTATGCGTGGAACAGGCCTTATAGTTGCTTTGAATACAGCAGAAGGAAATGAGATTCGAATTATTGATACAGATGCAACACAGCACATATCTTTAAAGAAGTCTGTTGCTTCTCGTCAAGCATATCCAACGTCTAGTATGGGGTCTATGGCTTTATTACGTCAAGTGTATCATGATGCTAGTTGGTATGCAGGAGGAAATTCTAAAACAAAGGATTTGGCTTTAGAAGCTTTAAATAGTTCTAAGAGTTTGCCAATTATCTTTGAAGCAAATAGTTTAGACAACGATTTAAGAGCAAGTAAAATTGCAAAAGAGTTTGGCTTAAAGTATATCATTAAAGGTGGAGGAAATGAGTATAACAGCTTAAATGAGGTGGTAAATACGAATGCAAGTTATATTATTCCTATAAAATTTCAAAAACCATTTGATGTAAGTGATCCACATATGGCATCACAAGTAGAATTGGATGACATGCGTTCTTGGAACCAATCTCCTACAAATCCAGTAATACTAAGTAAAAAAGGAGTAACATTTGCTTTAACTACTGCCGATTTAAAATCTGCTAAAGATTTTAAAGGTAATTTGATGAAAGCAATCAAATATGGATTCGACAAAAACAAAGCATTGGAAGCATTGACAACTATTCCTGCAAGATTGCTTGGAAAAAGTTCTGAAATTGGGACTTTAAACAATGGTAGTTATGCTAACTTCTTAATTACTTCAGGAGAAATTTTTGAGAAGAAAACAAAGGTTTTTGAAAATTGGGTTCAAGGAAACAAGAACACAATAATAGATATGAATATTAAAGATATTCGTGGAGATTACACTTTAAAAGTTGCAGGGATATCATATGATTTAAAAGTAGCTGGTGAAATAGGGAAATTAAAGTCAGAAATGAAGTTAGACTCTGCTAAAGTAGCGTCAAACATATCTCAATCTAACGGTTGGGTTAATTTATTCTACACGCCGTTAAAAGAAAAGAAAACTGAATTTGTTCGTTTATCATCAGCAATAACCAATTCAAAGAATTTTAATGGTTCTGGAGTCTTAACAAATGGAAATTCAATTACTTGGTCGGCTATCAAGAAAGATAAAGACGAGAATAAAGAAGAGTCTGCTGATGAAAAAGGATCTAAAAAGGATGATAAAGAAGAAGAAGAAGATAAATCACCAGTTGTGATGCCTCTTACTTATCCTAATGTCGCTTATGGCTTTAAAACAATGCCTAAGCAAGAAACTATATTGTTTAAAAATGCGACTGTTTGGACCAATGAATCAGATGGAATTTTAAAGAACACTGATGTATTGGTTAAAAACGGAAAAATATCAAAAATAGGAACGAACTTAAGATCTTCTGGAGCTAAAGTCGTGGATGCAACAGATAAACATATTACCGCAGGTATTATTGATGAGCATTCGCATATTGCAACAACATCTGTAAACGAAGCGGGTCATAATTCTACTGCAGAAGTAACCATAGAAGATGTTATAGACGCTGACGATGTTGGAATTTACAGAAATCTTGCTGGTGGTGTTACTACTATTCAAGTCTTGCATGGTTCTGCCAATCCAATTGGTGGAAGATCTGCTTTGATAAAATTAAAATGGGGCGAATCTGCGGATGAATTGCTATATAAAAACAGACCTAAATTCATCAAGTTTGCTTTAGGTGAAAATGTAAAGCAGAGTAATTGGGGAGCTAATAACAATGTTCGTTTTCCACAAACACGAATGGGAGTTGAACAAGTTTATATGGATTACTTCCAGAGAGCAAAAGAATATGATGCTGTAAAGAAAAGTGGCAAGTCTTATAGAAAGGATATTGAAATGGAAGTTTTGGCTGAAATTTTAAATAAAGAACGTTTTATCACCTGTCACTCCTATGTACAGTCTGAAATTAATATGTTGATGAAGGTTGCAGAAAGATTTGATTTTAGAATCAACACATTCACACATATTTTAGAAGGCTATAAAGTTGCTGATAAAATGAAAGAACATGGTGTTGGAGGTTCTACTTTCTCAGATTGGTGGGCATATAAATATGAAGTAAACGATGCGATACCTTATAATGGTGCAATTATGCACAATCAAGGGATTACAGTTGCTTTCAATTCAGATGATGCAGAAATGAGTAGAAGATTAAACCAAGAGGCTGCAAAAGCAGTTAAATATGGTGGTATATCAGAAGAAGAAGCATTAAAGTTTGTTACTTTGAATCCTGCAAAATTATTGCATATCGATGACAAAGTAGGAAGTATAAAAGTTGGTAAAGATGCTGATATCGTTCTTTGGAGTGATCATCCTCTATCTGTTTATGCAAAAGCAGAAAGAACAATGATTGAAGGAGTCACATATTTCGATAAGGAAACGAATGCTCAAATGATTAATGAAATTCATACAGAACGAAATGAGTTAATCAACATGATGTTACAAGAAAAAAATAAAGGAATGAAAACAGTTGCTCCGAAGAAAAAAGAGAAAGTTTATTTCCACTGTGATTCATTAGAAAATAGATAGTATTATGAGAAGAATGATAAAAAATATAAGTTTATTGCTAATGCTCGTAAGCGTTGGTCTATTTGCACAGCAAACTCCTGCTCCACCTCAAACTACAGATTACACAATAGAAGGTGCTACAGCGCATCTTGGCACTGGTGAAGTGATTGAAAATTCATTGCTAATGTTTAGTAAGGGTAAAATCACTTTCGTAGGTAAAGCAGAAATGAAGATTGGACGTATTGGTAAAATCATTAATGCTAAAGGAAAACATATCTATCCTGGTTTTATCGCTGCAAATTCAACTTCCGGTTTAGTCGAAGTTGATGCTGTTAGAGCAACAAATGATAAACAAGAAACAGGAACGATGCTTCCACATATTCGTACTTTAATTGCTTACAATGCCGAATCTAAAGTTACAGAATCATTAAGACCAAACGGAGTTTTAATGGCGCAAGTAACTCCAAGAGGAGGAACAATTTCAGGAACGTCATCTATTGTACAGTTTGATGCCTGGAATTGGGAAGATGCAGCAATTAGAGTTGACGATGGAATTCATATAAACTGGCCGTCAAGAACATCTTTTGGAAGATGGTGGACTGGAGAAGATAAAGGTCCTAAATCAAACAAAAACTATAAAAAGACAGTTGATGAAGTAAGAACAATGATGAACGATGCTAAATCATATTTAAAAGGAAAGAGAGTTCCTAAAAACTTACCTTTAGAATCTTTGTCTGGTTTATTTGATGGTAGTAAAACATTCTATGCTCATGGCGGCGGAGAACAAGAAATTACCGATATCATTGCATTTTGTGAAGAAGTAGGTATTGAGAAAATTGTAATCGTTCATGGAAAAGATGCAGATAAGGTAGCAGATTTATTGGTTGCTAAAAACATTCATGTTTTAATTGATCGTTCACATCGTTTACCTTCTAGTGGTGATGAGGATATACACTTACCTTATAAAACTGCTAAAAACCTAATTGATAAAGGAGTTGTTGTAGGAATAGGAATTGAAGGGCAAATGGAAAGAATGAATTCTAGAAACCTACCGTTTTATGCAGGAACATATGCTGCATATGGTATTGACAAGGAAGAAGCATTGAAATTAATAACTTCTAATACCGCTAAAATTCTTGGAATAGATGATAAAGTTGGTTCATTAGAAGTTGGAAAAGATGCCACACTATTTATTTCTGAAGGGGATGCTTTAGACATGCGTACTAACATTCTAACAGATGCTTTTATTCAGGGAAGAAAAATAAGTTTAGAATCACACCAAACGAAACTTTGGAAGCGCTATTCTAATAAATATAAAAATCAATAATTAGTTTCTATTTAAAGCCGTCAAATTTGACGGCTTTTTTTATGTATTTTTGACACATGTTTAAACAGATTTCAAGTATTCATAATTCGTTTGTAAAAGAACTTTTCCAATTGAAGGAAAAATCTAGAGTTCGTAAGAAAACTGAGCGTTTTTTAATTGAAGGAAAGCGAGAAATCATCTTGGCAATCTCTGGAGATTATGAAGTTGAATCATTATTGTTTGATAATCAAATTATCACTTACGAAGAAATAGAAATTTTAGTTGCATCTCAATCAACTGAATGTATTGAAGTTTCATCGGAAGTGTATCAGAAATTAGCATACAGATCGAGTACAGAGGGAGTGATTGCTGTTGCTAAATCAAAGGAGTTATCTTTAGATGAAATACATTTCAAGTCACCTACCCCACTTGTTTTAGTTGCTGAAGCACCCGAGAAACCTGGAAATATTGGTGCATTATTAAGAACTGCAGATGCAGCAAATATAGACGCTGTAATTATTGCCAATCCAAAGACGGACCTATACAATCCTAATATAATTAGATCAAGTGTTGGTTCCGTGTTTACAAATCAAGTAGCAACAGGAACAACGACTGAAATTATAAACTTTCTGCAATCAAAAAACATTCAGATATACTGTGCTGCTTTATTAGAAACTTCGGAAAACTATACTAAACAAAATTTCAAAGATCCTACCGCACTAGTTGTGGGAACTGAAGCAACAGGGCTTTCTGATGAATGGCTACATAATTCTACCAAAAACATTATAATTCCAATGCAAGGAGTCATAGACTCAATGAATGTGTCTGTTTCTGCTGGAATATTGATTTACGAAGCAAAAAGACAACGCGATTTTAAATGAGGATAACTATTAAAATTGCATCTGTATTGATGCTTCTTTTCTTGATGTCTAGTTGTGGTTCTTCAAAAAAAACAACAGGAATTATCACAATTCAAGATAAATTAGAAGTTGAATATCAAAAATATAAAGGAATTCCTTATAAATATGGAGGAACTACTAAAAGAGGTTTTGATTGTTCAGGCTTTGTAAATGCTGTGTATTTCAATGCATTCAATATAGATTTACCTAGAACAACAACTTTAATGTCTAAGGAAGGAGAAAAAAAAAGTAAATCGAATTTAAAATCAGGAGATTTAGTTTTCTTCAGACCATCACGAAAGTATATGCATATAGGAATTTATGTTGGTGACGGACAGTTTATGCATAGTTCTACGTCAAAAGGAATTATAAAATCAAAACTTAATAATTTATACTGGAAGAATAAGTATCGTTTTTCTAGACGAATTTTAAAATTAAAATAAATGACAGCAACTACCCTATTTTATATCATCATTTTAATACTAATTATCAATTTTATTATTGATAAAATCATTGGCAATTTAAATGCAAAACATTTTGATGATGTCTTGCCTATTGAAGTTGCTGATGTATATGAAGAAAAGGAGTATTCTAAGTCTCAATCTTACAATAAAATAAACTTTAAGTTAGGTACCGTAACCTCTTTATTTTCAATAGTATTAACATTGTTATTTTTCTTTTTAAATGGATTTGAATTTGTAGATCTTATAGCACGTAGTTTTAGTTCTAATCCGATTGTAATTGCGCTACTTTTCTTTGGAATTATTATGATAGCAAGTGATATGTTAACAACACCTTTTTCTTACTATAAAACATTTGTCATTGAAGAAAAATTTGGATTTAATAAAGTGACCAAAAAACTCTTTTGGATGGATAAAATTAAAGGTTGGTTGATGTCAATTGTTCTTGGAGGATTGATATTATCACTTATCATTTGGTTTTATATGAAAACTGGAAAGAATTTTTGGTTGTATGCTTGGGCGTTGGTTGCTGTATTCACGGTATTCATGAATATGTTCTACTCTTCCTTGATAGTTCCCTTATTTAATAAGCAAACACCTCTTGAAGATGGAGAATTAAAAACAGAGATAGAGAAATTTGCCCAAAAAACAGATTTTACCTTAGATAAGATTTTCGTGATTGATGGATCGAAACGCTCTACCAAGGCAAATGCTTATTTTGCAGGATTTGGGAAAACAAAAAGAATTGTACTCTATGATACGTTAATCAATGATTTAACAACTGATGAAATTGTGGCTGTACTGGCGCATGAAGTTGGACATTACAAGCACAAACACATCATTTTCAACTTGATGAGTTCGGTCTTGCTGTCAGGATTTACGTTGTTTATCCTGTCTTTATTCATTGACAGTCAGTTACTTTCAAGTGCATTAGGTGTTTCTATTCCTAGTTTTCATATAGGAATGATCGCTTTTGGAATACTCTACTCTCCTATTTCGGAAATCACGAGTTTGTTTATGAATTACGCCTCTAGAAAATTTGAATATCAAGCAGATGATTATGCGAAAAAACATTTCGGCTCGGAACCTTTAATTTCTTCTCTGAAGAAACTCTCTAAGAACAGTTTAAGTAATTTAACGCCACATAAAACGTACGTTTTTATGCACTATTCACATCCTACATTGCGAGAAAGAATAGTAAATTTGAGGAAGTGATTTTTGGAATTACGGGTATTATTAAGATAAGGTTATAACTTTCTGCTTACAAAATTAATTTTCCCCAATAACAATTTAAAAAACCAAATCATTACTTGCCAGTTAAAATAATTCTCCTATTTTTATTCTATGGCATACGCAGCAACCATAGAAGAAGAAAATAAAGAAATAGCAAGACGTTATAAAGACTTGTTAAAAGGTGCATATCAGATGCTTACCACTTCGGATAAGAAGAAAATCCGTAAGGCATTTGACTTGGCTGTAGAAGCACATAGTTCACAACGGAGAAAGTCTGGAGAGCCTTATGTCTACCATCCTATTGCTGTTGCGAAGTTTGTGGCTTATGAAATAGGTCTTGGAGTTACCTCAATCGTATCTGCATTATTACATGATGTTGTAGAAGATACAGATTATACGCTGGAAGATATCGAAAGAGAATTTGGAGAAACTGTTGCAAGAATCGTCAACGGATTGACTAAAATTTCTCGGCTTAATAAAGAACAAGACGCATCTATACAAGCAGAGAATTTTCGTAAAATGCTCTTGACGCTAAATGATGATGTACGTGTAATTTTAATAAAAATTGCCGATAGATTGCACAATATGCAGACGATGGATTCCATGCCTGCTAACAAACAGTTGAAAATTGCTTCCGAAACTCTTTATATCTATGCTCCTCTTGCGCATAGGCTAGGGCTATATAATATTAAAACAGAACTAGAGAGTCTTGGTTTAAAGTACACTGAACCAGAAGTGTACAATGATATTCTTGACAAAATAACTGATAGTAAAGAAGATCAAGAAAATTATATAGAAACTTTTACAGAAGTCATAAAAGATACCTTAAATAAAGAAGGCTTTCAATATTCAATTAAAGGTCGAAGTAAATCTATTTTTTCTATTCGTCGTAAAATGCGTGCACAATTAGTTACGTATGATGAAATTTATGACAAATTTGCGATTCGTATTATTTATAAATCAACCGAAGACCAAGAAAAATTTGACGCATGGAAAATATATTCTATCGTTACGGATCATTTTCAACCTAATCCTACTCGACTTCGTGATTGGATAACACAACCTAAATCAACAGGTTACGAGTCCTTGCACATCACAGTAATGGGGCCAAAGGCTCGTTGGGTAGAAGTTCAGATTCGTTCGGAAAGAATGGATGAGATTGCTGAAAAAGGCTATGCAGCACATTATAAGTACAAGCATGGAAAAGAAAAAGAAAGTGGATTGGAAAGTTGGTTGAATAAATTGAAAGACACACTGGAAGATCCTGATGGAAATGCTGTAGATTTTGTTGAGAATTTCAAATTGAATTTATATGCTAAGGAAATTTTTATTTTCACTCCTAAAGGTGATATAAAAGCAATACCAAAAGGTGCTTCTACCTTAGATTTTGCCTTTTCTGTTCATACAGAAATAGGTATGAAGTGTCGTGGTGCAAAAGTCAATGGAAAATTACGTCCGCTAAATCATATTTTACAAAGTGGTGATCAAGTTGAGATTATTACTGCTACTAAACAAAAACCGAATATACGTTGGTTAGATTTTGTTGTTACCGCAAGAGCAAGAGGACGCATAAAAGCTGCCCTTAAAGAAGAACAAAAGGAAATTGCCAATGAAGGAAAAGAAGTATTAGCACGTAAATTACGTTCGATGAAATTGACATTGAACGAAAGTACTATAAATGAATTGGTTCGTTTTTTCAAACTAAAGACGAGCTTTGATTTGTTTTATAGAATGGGTAATGGTTCTATAGAAAACAGTCAATTAAAAGAATTTGCCGTACAGAAAAGTAATGCGTTTTTAAACTTCTTTAAAAATAAAATTCGTCGTGCACCTACCAATCCTTCACTTTCAACTAATGATGAAGTAAATGAAAAGTATGATATGCTTGTGTTTGGGCAAGATGAAGAACATCTTGATTATACACTTGCGAAGTGTTGTAACCCTATTCCTGGCGATAAAGTATTTGGTTTTTTAACGATTAATGAAGGGATCAAAGTTCATAAAAAAGATTGCCCGAATGCTGTGAGCCTCCAAGCCAATTATGCATATAGAATTATGCCAGCCAAATGGATTGATTCTACTAAGCAAGATTTTAGGGTCTTTATTAATGTAAGTGGTTCAGATAAATTTGGGCTTGTAAATCAATTGACTAAGGTGATTTCTAGTAATATGCATGTGAATATTCATAGTCTTAATATTAGCGGAAATGCTGGAGTATTTGAAGGGAAAATTGCCATTAGTGTAAAAAATATTGGCCAACTAAAAAAACTAACTGATAATATTAAAAAAATTGATGGTATTGAAAATGTAGAACGCGTTTATAAGCAATAATCTTATTTACAATTAACGTTGATAAATTCTATTTTTTAAGACGCTCACAATCAAAATTAAAGTTAAATTTGTATTTTGTTTTATAACTAAACCATTATGGATAAAAGCAAAGTTGATCATCAAGCAATTGTTCGAGAAGTATTTATCAAATACCTCGTAGCAAACAACCACCGAAAAACTCCTGAACGATACGCTATACTTCAAGAAGTTTACGATTTAACGGAACATTTTGATATTGAATCGCTTTATATTAACATGAAAAATAAAAATTATCGTGTTTCAAGAGCGACTCTTTATAATACCATCGAACTTTTATTGGAATGTGGATTGGTGAGAAAACATCAATTTGGTCAAAATCAATCTCACTATGAGAAATCATATTTTGACAAGCAACATGATCATGTAATCTTAACGGATTCTGGAGAAGTAATGGAGTTCTGTGATCCAAGAATTCAAATCATAAAAAAAACAATCGAAGATACTTTCGATATTAATATTCACTCACACTCTCTCTACTTTTACGGAACAAAAAGAGAGGAAAAGAACTAACACTTTAGTATACATATGGCTGTAAATTTACTACTAGGATTGCAATGGGGAGACGAAGGCAAGGGAAAAATTGTTGACGTTTTAACGGCAGATTATGATATCATTGCTAGATTTCAAGGAGGTCCTAATGCTGGACATACATTGATTTTTGACGGATATAAGCATGTATTACATACGATTCCTTCTGGAATTTTTCATAAAACCGCAGTGAATGTTGTTGGAAATGGTGTTGTAATTGATCCTGTGATTTTTAAAAATGAATTGGATAACTTATCACAATTTGAGATTGACTTTAAAAGCAAACTTCTCATTTCTCGTAAAGCACATTTGATTCTTCCTACTCATCGTCTATTAGATGCTGCATCTGAAACGGCAAAAGGAAAAGCCAAAATTGGTTCAACGTTAAAAGGTATTGGTCCTACATATATGGACAAAACTGGCAGAAACGGATTGAGGGTTGGTGATCTTGAAATGGCTGATTGGCAAGAACGATATGATGCGTTAACAGAGAAACATATCAGAATGATAGATTTCTATGGTGTGGAGTTAGAATATAATTTAGCGGAATTACAAGCCGAGTTTAACGAAGGTGTTAAAAGATTAAAAGAATTGACATTTATAGATAGTGAAGAATACTTAAACAATGCTATCAAAAATGGTAAAAGCATTCTTGCAGAAGGTGCACAAGGCTCTTTACTTGATGTAGATTTCGGAACGTATCCATTTGTCACTTCTTCCAATACAACTGCTGCAGGCGCTTGTACAGGATTGGGTATTGCACCCAATAAAATCGGTGATGTATTTGGGATATTTAAAGCCTACGTAACACGTGTTGGTTCTGGGCCCTTCCCTACTGAACTGTTTGACGAAGATGGAGCAAGAATGGCAAAAGTAGGTCATGAATTTGGTGCGACAACAGGACGTCCAAGACGTTGTGGATGGCTTGACATTGTTGCATTGAAATATGCCGTTCAAGTCAATGGTGTTACACAATTGATGATGATGAAAGGTGATGTGTTATCAGGGTTTGATTCATTACAAGTATGCACATCGTATTCTTATAAAGGAGAAGAAATTACACATTTTCCATTCAACGTAGAGCCAGAAAATGTAAAACCTATCTATACAGAGTTTAAGGGTTGGGAAGCAGATTTAACAGAAATGACTACCAAAGAAGAATTACCAAAGAACTTACTAGATTATATCGCTTTTATTGAAAAAGAAGTTGAAGTGCCTATTACAATTGTTTCTGTAGGTCCAGATAGAAAACAGACGATCTTAAGATAAATTATATTTTTTGTGAAATCAGAATTCATAAAATAAAACTGGTTTCTAACTAATGATAGGAACCTTTTTTTATTCTTGCAAAACTAGCACAAAATAAAATTCCAATTTTATCATTTAATACTTAAATTTGTCATTAGACAAAAAGCAGTATATGAAACACATACTTTTCTTTCTTTTTATCAGTATTTCAGTAATTGGATATTCTCAGCAGTCTAAAAAAATGAAAGTTTTAAATGCGGATTTTACCTTTAATGACGAAGGTAATTCTGAAGTTATTCATTCGGTAGGAAATGTAATTGTTGAGATCAATGGCGCAACAATACGCTGTAAACAAGTGGAAATGTATCCTGATAAAAACTATATGAAAGCCATAGGCGATGTAGTGATGAATCAAGGAGATACCATTTTACAGACGAGTGATTATGCTGATTATGATGGAGATAAAAAACTACTTAAATCTTGGGGGAATGTTGTATTGAAAGATCCTACTATGGAACTTACTTCTGAAAAGATACATTTTGACAGAGAGGAACAACATTTATATTACAATACTGGAGGAAAGATTAAAGATAGTGTCAATTTTTTAACAAGTGTAATTGGGAATTATTATTTGAAGACTAAAAAATTCCAAGCTTTTAGCAAAGTTGTCGTTACCAATCCCGACCAAGTATTAGAATCAGAAAATTTAGATTATTTCACGGAAAGTGGAAAGGCTTATTTAAATAAAGCGTCTACTATTACTGGAAAAGAAAGTGTCGTATATACCGAAAAAGGGTTTCATGACTCTAAAGCAAAAATTTCTCATTTGACTAAAAATTCTTGGATTAAATATGACGATCGCTTGATTGAAGGTGATAGTCTATACCATGAAGGAACTACAAGTTTCTCATCAGCTACAGGAAATATAAAAGTTACGGACACCGTCAATGATGGGGTTTTAAAAGGTGGATATGCAGAATTTTTTAGAGCCAAAGACTCAGCGTTCATTGTTGATCGTGCAGTTGCTATATCACTGATAGATAAAGATTCGTTATACATCCATGGAGATACACTTTTACTGACTGGAAAGGCTGAAAAGCGTATCATTCGTGCTTTTAGCAATGTGAAATTCTTCAAATCTGATTTACAAGGAAAATGTGATTCTTTACAATCCAATCAAAATACTGGAGTAACAAAGATGTATCGGAAACCTGTTTTATGGTCAGACGGAAGTCAAATAACGGGAAATACTATAGAGTTTTTATCCAATAGCGAAACAGAACAATTAGACTCTCTTATAGTCTTAAAAAATGCTTTTATGGTACAGAAAGATTCTTTGGGTTACAATCAGACCAAAGGGAAAAATCTTTTTGGTAAATTCAATGATAATAATCTTGAAATAGTTGATATCCTTGGGAATGGCGAAGTAGTACATTATATAAGGAATGCTGAAAATGAATTGTTGGGTATCAGTAAAATGAGATGTAGTAATATCCATGTGATATTGAAAGATCAAAAAGTACAAACCATTGAGTTCAGAATTAATCCTGACGGAAAAACGTATCCTGAAGAAGAAATTCATGAAAATGACAGACTGCTGAAAGGATTCATTTGGCGAGAAAATGAACGCCCAAAAAACAAAGAAGATATTTTCTTTCATGATCCAAGTGATATTCCGATTATGAAAGAAGAGCGAATCCTTGAGCAAGAAGAAAAAAAACAACTTCAAAAAGAAACGGAAAGGAAATTAAAACCCAAAATAAAACAAGAGCAGAGAATTAAAGTACAAGATTCAATTGCACCACAAATAAAAGATAAAACGCTTAAAATAAAAACCACCCAAGATTCTATAATTCCTCCGTCAAAAATAATTGAGAAACCTCTAAAAGAGAAAAAAATAACCAAAGAAGAAGCGAAAAAAAAGACACATGAAATCTGACTTTTTTAAATACCAAGCACAGACTACTTCCCATCCATTAGCAATAGAAATTTCTCATGCAGATGGATCTTATGTATATGATGTTTCTGGTAAGAAGTATTTAGATTTTATTGCTGGAGTTTCTGCCAATAGCCTTGGACACAACAATCCTATTGTAAATCAAGCGATTAAAAACCAACTCGATAAGTATAGCCATGTGATGGTTTATGGGGAGTTTATTCAACAGCCTCAAGTAGAATTAACCAAAATCCTTGCTGATAATTCATCAAAACCTCTAGAAACAGTATATCTTACCAATTCTGGAACTGAAGCAACTGAAGGTGCTTTAAAATTGGCCAAACGCTATACTGGACGTTCAGAAATAATTTCCTGTTACGGTGCATATCATGGAAATACGCAAGGAGCAATGAGTGTCTGTGGCGTAGAGAAACAAAACAGTGCTTTCCGCCCACTTATTCCTGGAATAAAATTCATTGAATTTAATAATGAAATTGACATACAATTAATTACGACTAAAACAGCTGGAGTAATTATCGAAACAATTCAAGGAGGTGCTGGATTCCTTGAACCTCAAAATGACTATCTCAGCAAAGTTCAAAAACGCTGTAATGAAGTTGGAGCATTGTTAATTCTTGACGAAATTCAAACAGGGATCGGAAGAACAGGAAAATTTTGGGGTTTTGAAAATTATAATTGTACACCAGACATTATTGTTACTGGTAAAGGACTTGGTGGTGGAATGCCTATTGGTGCATTTATATCTTCTCATAAAATAATGAGTACGCTACAAGAAAATCCTAAATTGGGTCATATAACCACTTTCGGTGGACATCCTATTATAGCTGCTGCTGCTCATGCGACTGTTCAAGAAATAACAACTTCAAGCCTTATCAGCAAGACTTTAGAAAAAGAAAAACTGATTCGGAAATTATTAGTTCATAATGAGATTCTAGAAATAAGGGGAAAAGGATTGATGCTTGCATTGATTGTGAAAAATGAAGAATTAGCCTCAAATATCATTTTAAAGTGCCTTGAAAAAGGTGTGCTGCTTTTTTGGCTATTATTCGAAGGAAAGGCAATTAGAATTTCACCACCATTAACGATTTCAGAAGAAGAAATCCATCAAGGTTGTGAAATTATTTTAGCGGTTATCGAGGAATTGATTTCTCAATAGCCATTCGACAATACAAAAAACCAAAACCTATTTGATACTTCAAGTAGGTTTTTTTATTCCGACATATTCAACAGTTCGAGAATAAACTTACCAAAATGATAACTAATTATTTCAATAGGTATCATTCTGATAAAAGTCACATCTATATCTGTTAAAATTTAGTTAACGTATTGAAAATCTGTAACATTATACAAGTATATACGTCTTATAAGTATAAACACATTAAAACAATTTAAACAATATATATTATGAGAACAGCACTTTTAAATTCGCCTACTGAATCAAGAAAATTTGTATTTTTTTCTAACTTTAAAAATAGTAGAAGAGTACGATGGTCAGAACAAAGACATTTTAGTTATTAACCATTCAACATTACAAAAAACCAAAACCTATTTGATATTTCAAGTAGGTTTTTTTTTATTCTAGCAATAGTGAATCCAATAATGTTCTCACCTTTTTTCCATCCCAATCTGCGGGACCTACTTTATAGACTACTATTTCTCCTCTTTTATTTAATAGATATGTTGTTGGTATACTAGATACTTTAAATTGGCTAGGACCATTGTTCAATTGATTATAAGATGGTAAAGTGTAATCATATTTATCCAAAAATTCAGTAACAGTAATCGCTTTTTCATTTGTAATAAAAACAAATTCTACTTTGTCTTTATAATCAACATACAATGCCTGAATATCAGGCATTTCTGCTCTACAAGGTGGACACCAAGTTGCCCAATAATTTACAAATACAACTTTCCCTCTTGCTTCTTCAAAATTATAATCTTCTGCATTCAATCCTTTTAACTTCCAATTGTAATTTGTCACTACTACTCTATTATCAATGTTTATAATTGATGGCGCGGTAGACATTAATCTTGCTGTAAACTCTTTCACTTTCCCTCCTATTGGTGAGAAAATTAATAGCGCAATAACTGCCAACAATAGAAGGTTGGATCGTTGTGATTTATTTAACTTCATTTTTTTTTATTTGTAGCCCTCAAAATTATTACTTACAAAAATAACATAAAAAAAGTGCAGTTCATAAACTGCACTTTTTTATTTCTTAAACCCAATGGAAATACTAGTCCCGGAATGGGGTTTTATTAATTATTCTCTTTCTTAATCAAATTCAATGCTGAGCCTTCATTATACCATTCGATTTGCCCTTGATTGTAAGTATGATTTAATTTTATAGAATCTTTTGATCCATCGGCATGTACAATTTCTAAAGTCAATTGCTTTCCAGCAGCAAACTCATTTAAATCTACAAAGTTAAAAGTATCATCTTCTAATATTAAATCATAATCAGTTTCATTGGAAAATGTCAATCCAAGCATTCCCTGTTTTTTCAAATTTGTCTCATGAATTCTTGCAAATGATTTTACAATCACTGCAGCAACACCTAGATGCCTAGGTTCCATTGCAGCGTGCTCACGAGAAGCTCCTTCTCCATAATTATGGTCGCCCACAACAATAGTACTCACTCCTGCAGCTTTATAAGCTCTAGCTGTATCTGGTACTCCAGCAAAATCTCCTGTTAATTGATTTTTGACAAAATTAGTTTTCTTACCAAAAGCATTTACTGCTCCAATAAAGCAGTTATTAGAAATATTATCTAGATGCCCACGGAAACGCAACCAAGGGCCAGCCATAGAAATATGATCTGTCGTACATTTTCCAAAAGCTTTAATCAATAATTTAGCACCGTTTATGGTATTTCCTAACGGTTCAAATGGAGTTAATAATTCTATTCTTTCTGATGTTGGATTAACAACAACGCTAACTCCACTTCCATCTTTAACAGGTTCTAAATACCCATCATCCTTAACTTCAAATCCATTTGGAGGTAATTCCCATCCTGTTGGCTCATCAAATCTCACTTCTTCTCCATTTTCATTTATCAATGAATCCGTTAATGGATTAAAATCTAAACGTCCAGCAATTGCTATAGCAGCAGTTATTTCTGGTGACGCAACAAAAGCATGTGTATTAGGATTTCCATCAGCACGCTTAGCAAAATTTCTATTGAACGAATGAACAATACTATTTTTTGGTGCGTTTTTCGGATCACTATATCTTGCCCATTGTCCAATACAAGGTCCACAAGCATTTGTAAACATTTTAGCATCTAGTTTTTCAAAAATTCCAAGAATTCCATCTCTATCAGCAGTATATCTTACTTTTTCTGATCCAGGATTTATTCCTAATTCAGATTTCATTTTCAATCCTTTATCTAAAGCCTGTTGTGCAATAGATGACGCTCTAGATAAATCTTCATAAGATGAATTCGTACAAGAACCTATCAATCCCCATTCAACCTTTATTGGCCAATCATTTGCATTTGCCTTTTTAGTCATATCACTACCTACAGAAGTTGATAGATCTGGAGTAAAAGGTCCATTTAATAAAGGGCCTAATTCTGATAGGTTGATTTCTATAACTTGATCAAAATATTGTTTAGGGTTTTCATATACTTCAGGATCTCCAGTTAAATAATCTTTAACTTTATTCGCTGCATCAGCAACATCTCCTCTTTCTGTAGCACGTAAATAACGTTCCATTGACGCATCATATCCAAAAGTTGAAGTTGTAGCTCCGATTTCAGCTCCCATATTACAAATTGTCCCTTTTCCTGTACAAGACATTGAAGTAGCTCCAGGTCCAAAATATTCTACAATTGCATCCGTTCCTCCTTTTGCAGTAAGAATTTCTGCAACTTTTAAAATAACATCTTTAGGTGCTGTCCATCCAGATAATTTTCCAGTTAACTTTACACCAATTAGTTTTGGAAATTTTAATTCCCAAGCCATCCCTGCCATCACATCTACAGCATCTGCTCCACCCACTCCAATTGCAACCATTCCAAGTCCTCCAGCATTTACAGTGTGTGAATCTGTACCAATCATCATTCCTCCAGGGAATGCATAGTTTTCTAAAACTACTTGATGAATAATTCCTGCTCCTGGTTTCCAAAATCCAATACCGTATTTATTAGATACAGACTCTAAGAAGTTAAAAACTTCACTACTCACATTATTAGCATTTTTTAAATCGGTCGCCGCACCGTCTTTTGCTTGTATTAAATGATCACAATGAACAGTTGTAGGGACTGCAACCTTACTTTTTCCTGCTTGCATAAATTGTAATAATGCCATTTGAGCAGTTGCATCTTGACATGCTATTCGATCTGGAGCAAAATTAACGTAGTCTTTCCCTCTTACAAAGGCAGATGATACTTTACCATCCCATAAATGATTGTATAAAATTTTTTCGGATAATGTTAATGGTTTCCCTACAATTTTACGAGCCGAATCTACACGCTCAGCCATTCTAGCATAAACTTTTTTTATCATTTTAATATCAAATGCCATATCAAGTATATTTTTGTTATTAATTGTATTGCGAATTTACAAAATTTAGAGACCATTTAAAAGAGAAAAATAGCGCAAAATAAAGTCTTATCAAATTAACTAAAATTGGTAGTAAATATTGTAGTCTTCTGATTTTGATAAATTAATATTGTCAATTATTAAAAATAATCAATAAAAAATTATGGATTACTATTCAGTTTATCGCGTAAATCTATAAATAGTTTCTCAAAAAAAAGTAAAAAAATGTACCACGATTAAATATATTTCTAAAACGATATGAAGTTTTAAATATATTCAAGAATAAAACAATTAAAAATTGAACTCCATATCTTAAAAAAAAGCAGATCTATAAGCCGGATTTTGTTTCCGAAAACGGAATCTTATCATTTATCTAGACTATCAATTACTCGATAGCTCTATCTACCTACCCCTTGAAATCGAGCGAGCCGCTCTTAAACTTCAATATACGTGGTATTGCACCGCATAGAGTTTACCTGGTTTCACTACAGCCGAACTGTACTTTCTTTCTGTTGCACTGGTCCTTTCCGTTAAAAACGGACGACGGATGTTATCCGCTATACTGCTCTATGGTGTCCGGACTTTCCTCTTCAATAAAATTGAAGCGATAAGACGATCTGCTTTTACAAAAGTATGAAAAAAAAACCCACTCAACTTCTTGAGTGGGAAAATTGCTATGAAAAAGAATTATTAATCTTTCGATTAATAACTTAAGCAAAGAACTTGTTTTTATATCTAATAAACGTTAACATTTGTTAAGAAAACATATCTTTTACTTTTTCAAAAAAAGATTTATCAGATGGAGATGGGCTTGGAACAAAATTATCATTCTCTTCATTCTCTTTAAAGAATTGTTTTTGATCTTTATCCAATATTTGCGGAGTCCATACATTAATATGAACTAATAAATCTCCTGTACCATATCTTTCAATACTTGGCAACCCTTTACCTCTTAATCTTAATATTTTTCCTGACTGTGTTCCTTGATCAACCTTAATCTTAACTTTTCCAGAAACAGTTTCAATTTCTTTACTTGCTCCTAGTACAGCTTCAGAAAAATTAATATATAAATCTGTATGTAAGTTCATCCCCTCTCTCTTAAGAGATTCATGAGGTATTTCTTCAATCAAGACTAATAAATCTCCTGAAATCCCATTATTTCCTGGAGCATCATTCCCTTTTCCTGTAACTTTCAGTTGAACACCATCAGTAACTCCTTCAGGTATATTAATAGAAACCGTTTCTTCTTCTTGAATCATTCCATTACTGTCGGAACCTTTAGGTCTATTTTCAAGCGATTGACCAGCACCATGACAAGTAGGACAAGTTGCACTTGTCTGCATTCTTCCGAGAATTGTATTGGTAACTCTCATTACTTGGCCTTGACCATTACAGGTTGAACAAGTTTTAAAAGCTACACCATCAGCTTGAACTTTTCTACGTACTTTAACTTTTTTCTCAACACCGTTAGCGATCTCTTGAACTGAAACTTTTACTTTGATCCTTAGGTTGCTTCCTTTCACTCTCGGAGTACCTCTAGAACCACCAAAGCCTCCTCCGCCTCCTCCGAAAATATCACCAAACTGACTGAAAATATCATCCATATTCATTCCACCACCAAAACCTCCAGCTCCTGCACCTCCGTTTTCAAACCCTGCATGTCCATACTGATCATAGCGAGCGCGTTTATTTTCATCACTTAATATTTCATAAGCTTCTGCGGCTTTTTTAAACTTCTCTTCAGCAGTTTTATCATCTGGATTTTTATCAGGATGAAACTGAATCGCCTTCTTTCGATAGGCCTTTTTAATTTCAGCAGCATTTGCTCCTTTACTTATTCCTAATACTTCGTAAAAATCTTCTTTCATTCTTTAATATTCAATGATTTCTCAATTGGAATTTATTGCCCAATGACAACTTTTGGAAAACGGATTGTTTTATCTCCTAGTTTGTAGCCTTTCTCAACAATATCAACTATTTTTCCTTTTAAATCTTCTTTAGGAGCAGGAATCTGAGTAATCGCTTCATGAATTTCTGCATCAAATACATCTCCTTTCACTACTTCAAGATTTGCCAATCCTTTTTGCTCTAAAGTAGACAATAGTTTTTGATAGATAAGCAATACTCCTTTACGTAATTCCTCTGCTTCTTTATCATCCTCAATATGTGCCAATGCGCGTTCAAAATCATCTAAAACTGGCAACAATACTGACATTAATTCTTGATTGGCCGTTTTAAATAACTCTATTCTTTCTCTAGATGTTCGCTTCTTATAATTTTCAAATTCGGCAAACAGTCGTAAGAATTTATCTTTTTCCTGTGCTACCTTTTCTTCTAATGTAGGTTCTATTACAACTTGCTCTTCGATAGCCGTTTCAGCTCCTTCAGTAGGAACTTTATTTTCTTCTGTGTTTTCTTTTGTTTCGCTCATAATTATTTTAAAAAAATATCCTTTCAATAATGCCTGCAAAAGTACTGCCATTTATCAAATAATGTCAATATGTCACAAAAAAAATCTCAAATTATTGAATACAATTTGAGATTTTTAATTTTATCCATTTTAGGACTAATCTATTCTTTCAATTTTAGCACCTATAGCGCGTAATCGGTCATCTATATTTTGATACCCTCTATCAATCTGCTCAATATTGTGAATCGTACTTGTTCCACTTGCAGAAAGTGCAGCAATCAACAATGAAATTCCTGCTCTAATATCTGGTGAAACCATTGTAGTCGCTTTAAGACTTGATTCATGATTCATTCCAATAACAGTTGCTCTATGTGGATCACACAATATCACTTGCGCTCCCATATCAATCAATTTATCTACGAAAAACAGTCTGCTTTCAAACATTTTTTGATGAATCAACACACTTCCTTTTGCTTGTGTGGCAACGACCAGTACTATACTCAATAGGTCTGGTGTAAATCCAGGCCATGGAGCATCTGAAATGGTTAAAATAGAACCATCTATATAGTTTTGAATTTCATAAGAATCTTGTGCAGGGATGTAAATATCATCTCCTCTTTTTTCCAATTGAATTCCCAGTTTTCTAAAAACTCTTGGAATCTGACCTAAATTTTCCCAACTCACATCTTTAATGGTCAATTCAGATTTGGTCATTGCAGCCATTCCTATCCAACTTCCTATTTCTATCATATCAGGAAGAATTCGTAATTCACATCCTTTCAATGAAGTAACTCCTTCAATGGTTAAGAAATTAGAACTTACACCACTGATTTTGGCTCCCATAGAATTTAGCATATTGCATAATTCTTGTAAATATGGTTCACAAGCGGCATTATAAATAGTTGTAGTTCCTTTAGCAAGAACTGCAGCCATCAAAATATTGGCGGTACCAGTTACAGACGCTTCGTCTAGTAACATATCCGTTCCTGTCAATCCATTTGGTGCGTCTACTCCGTAAAACCGTTCTTCTTTTTTATATCGGAATTCTGCTCCAAGACTTATAAATCCTTCAAAATGAGTATCTAACCTTCTACGACCTATCTTATCTCCTCCAGGTCTTGGAATATATCCTTTTCCGAATCGAGCCAATAATGGTCCAACAATCATTATAGAACCTCTCAATGAACTCCCGTCTTTTTTGAATTCAGGAGATTCAAGATATTCTAAATTAATTTCATCAGCTTGAAAAGAATACGTGTCTGCTTTTATTTTTTCAATTTTTACACCCAATTCTCCGAGTATAAAAATCAACTTATTTACATCAATAATATCTGGAACGTTACTTAATAAAACTTTTTCTGGAGTTAGTAATACTGCACAAATAACTTGTAATGCTTGATTTTTTGCTCCTTGCGGAGTAATTGTTCCTTGAAGCTTGTGGCCCCCTTCTATTTTAAATGTAGCCATATTATTAACGGGGCTTTTTATGATAACTCTTTTGATTTTTATGATTCTTTTGGTTTTTATGATTTCGTTGATTAGTAGATTGAGTTCTTTTCTTACTAATTAATGTACTACTTTCAGCTAATTTCTCGGTAGTTTCTCTTAAATCAATTTCACCTTTAGAAATATCAAATAAATGTTTGAAAATTACGATATCATCAACGGTATCTTTATTCCAGTTTAAATAACATTTTTTCATGTGATTCGCAATCACAAATTTCAATCCTTCCTTAGGATCACCTTCTTCCCAACTATTAGCAACATCAACCATTGTCTGAATATTGTTACCATAGAAACGATATTTAGATGCTGTTTTTGGATATGGCAATGACTCCGGCTTTTCTTGTAATTCTTCTCTTGAAGGTTTTGGGTAAGGAGATTCAGCATCCAATTTAAAATCAGATATGATAAACAGTTGATCCCATAATTTATGTTTGAAATCTGGAACATCACGTAAATGTGGCTGTAAATTACCCATTACATCAACAATTGCTTTCGCCATTTTATTTCTTTCCTCACTATCTTCAAGTGCGATACAATGATTGACCAATTTCTGCACGTGTCTACCGTATTCTGGTATAATTAAATGTGAGCGCTCTGAATTATGTTCTAAATGGTATTCCATAAAAATCTATATTGAAAATTTTGTAATTTCTTTATTTGTAGTAATAATTCTGCAAAATACGTTTTTTACTAGTATTCTGCAATAAATCATTTGTAAAAAATAGGTTAATTTTTAGCCTATAACTTTAAGTTTAGCAAACTGCAATAAGAGTTTCTTCTTCCCTTCAGAAAAATGGATTTCTGCTTTGCTATTGGCTCCTGAACCTTCCAAACTCAATACTTCTCCTTTTCCAAATCGCTGATGTTCTACAATATTCCCAACAGTAATATTATTATCAAATAAATTGGAAGTAGTCGACGAACTCACCTTTGATACTTTCTTTAAGTTCGGAGGCGTTTTAAAAGTTGTTTGTATCGGTTTCCCTTTTGGTTTTGGAGGTTGGTTTCTAGAGATAGGTTTTTTAAAACGAATTGTACTTGGTGTTACATCACTAAATATATCTTCAGAAATAAATTTATTAAACTGAGGCTCACGAGATTTTGGAGATAAATATTCTAGAAATTTTTCATCTATTTCTTCCAAAAATCTACTTGGCTCACAATCAATTAATTTTCCCCAACGGTATCTAGATTCTGCATAACTCAAGTATGCTTCATTCTCGGCACGCGTTAAAGCAACATAAAATAAACGACGTTCCTCTTCCAGTTCGCTACGTGTATTCATGCTCATTGCAGACGGAAATAATGTTTCCTCCAATCCTACAATATAAACTATCGGAAATTCCAATCCTTTAGAAAGGTGAATCGTCATCAATGAAACTCTAGGCTTATCATCCTCTTGTTCTTTGTCAAAATCTGTTGCAAGTGCTACATCTTCTAAAAAAAATGCCAATGAAGCATCTTCTTCTTTTTCTTTCTGACCAATGATAAAATCTTTAATTCCATTCATCAATTCTTGAATGTTCTCTACTCTACTGACTGCTTCTGGAGTTCCTTCAGACTCTAAAAGGCGTATAATACGTGTCTGCTTTATAACTAATTCTGCAACTTGAAATGCATCTTTGGTTTTTGTCTCAATCTGAAAATGTTGCATCATTACTGCAAAATCATTCAACTTTATTTTGGTTCCAGAATTCAGTTTTATATCAATTTTATCTAAATTTTGGATGATTTCAAACATCGATTTCCCATAATGATTGGCAGCAACAGCAATCTTGTCAATTGTCGTTGCGCCTATTCCACGCATCGGATAGTTAACCACACGTTTTAAGGCTTCTTCATCATTAGGATTGATCAATAATCGCAAATATCCTAAGATATCTTTTATCTCTTTTCGTTGGTAAAAAGAAAGTCCTCCAAAAATTCGATATGGAATATCCTTTTTACGCAAAGCATCTTCTATTGCTCTTGACTGAGCATTGGTACGGTATAAAATAGCAAATTGATCATTCATCAATTGCTTATTCATTTTATTTTCAAAAATTGAATCTGCAACGAATCGCCCTTCTTCTCCTTCAGAAAAAGTACGCATCACTTTAATCATAGATCCAGCACCATTGTCAGTCCAGATCTCTTTGTCAAGTTTTGTCTTGTTTTTATCTATAATGCTATTTGCCGCTTCTACAATGTTACTTGTCGAGCGATAATTTTGTTCTAATTTAAAGATTTTAACATCGTCATAATCTTTTTGAAAATTCAAGATATTCTGGATATTTGCTCCACGAAAACCATAAATACTCTGTGAATCATCACCTACAACACAGATGTTCTGAAAACGATCGGCAAGTGCACGAACAATTAAATATTGGGAATGATTGGTATCTTGGTACTCATCTACTAGTATGTATCGGAATCTGTCTTGATATTTAGCCAATACAGTTGGAAAACGAGTCAATAATTCATTGGTCCTTAATAATAAATCATCAAAATCCATTGCTCCAGCCTTAAAGCAGCGATCTACATAATGTTGATAAATATCTCCCATTTTAGGGCGACTCGCCATCATGTCCGCTTCTTTTAGGTCCGTATTACTATGATATGCCTTGACAGTAATTAGACTGTTTTTAAGTTGAGAAATTCGGCTTAGAACTTGTTTCGGCTTATATTTCTCTTTTTCAAGTTGCATTTCCTTGATAATAGACGACAATAGACGAACAGAATCTTGCGTATCATAAATCGTAAAATTGGAAGGAAAGCCTAAATGATGTCCTTCAGACCGTAAGATTCTAGCAAAAACAGAGTGAAATGTTCCCATCCATAAGTTCTTAGATTCTCCAGTTCCTACAACCGTACCAATCCGCTTTTTCATCTCTTTTGCCGCCTTATTGGTAAAGGTCAATGAAAGAATGTTAAAAGCGTCTATTCCTTGATGCATCAAGTGCGCAATACGATACGTAAGCACACGTGTTTTACCAGAACCTGCACCAGCGATTATTATCATCGGTCCATCTTTGTGTAAAACAGCTTCTTTTTGGGCTTCGTTAAGGGAATTAAGGTATTGTGTCAATTGCTTTCTGTTTCAAAAATCAAAAATACAATGTGCTTTGCTGACGGACAATAAAAGTTATTGACAAATACATTGAGTTATTAAGTTTGTAATAGTTCATTTCAATACTCATGATTTAGAATTAATATTTATATTTGTTTTTAGCAAATAAATAAAAATGATAGATCAATTTATTGAAGTTTTACAATACACAATTCCATCGATTATTACTGGAGCAGTTGCTTATTTTTTCTTTTTAAATCATTCCAAAAATGAAGATAACAAGCGTAATTTCATTCTCCTTAAAGAAGATAAAAAGGTGACGATTCCTCTACGATTACAAGCCTATGAACGCATGACGCTCTTCATGGAGCGTATCAATCCTTCAAAGTTACTTCTTCGTGTCACACCTACAGGTGAGGATAAAAACCTATATGTTCATAAATTGATTCAGAGCATTGAGCAAGAATTTGAACACAATACAGCGCAACAGATTTATATGTCAGAAAAATGCTGGAGTATTATTATTACTTCCAAGAATGCTACAACGCAAATAATTAAAAAAACAGCCGAAGATTTGAGTATAACTTCCGCACAAGAATTACGAGAAGGTATATTACAAAGAATGGTGAATAGTGCCCCTCCTTCAACAACAGCACTTAGTTTTATAAAAGATGAAGTTGACGATATGTTTTAAATAATAAAAATCCCGCTATTAGCGGGATTTTTAGTTTTATACTATGAATCTAGAAATTCAACTTCAATCCAACTCTGAAGTTTCTACCTCTTGTTGAGAAACCTAAAACATCTTCATAATCTTCATTAAAAATGTTATGTAACGAAGCAAATAGTACTACATGCTCTCCTAAATGATGATTTACGTTAAAATCAACCAAACTATAAGAATCCATCACAACATCTTCTCCTGCCGTCCCAAAAGATCCGTACTGATCGAAATACTTTCTTTCTCCAACGTTTTTATAGTTCAATGAAACAAATGTGCGTTCTAGTGGCTTTACTTCTACTCTCACATTGAATTTATGTTCTGGAATGTAATCGAAATCAGCACTTTTATTGGTGTACGTATGTGCCAATGTTACATTCACTTTATCAATTGGATGAATACTTAAAACCGTTTCAACACCTTTAGCATTGGTTGTATAAACTGCATTTCTATAAGTAACAAAATCAGGCAATACAATAGCGTTATCTTCTTCTCTATAAAAGAAAACTGCACTTGCCTCTAACCATTTTTTATAGTTAGTTTCCAATCCAAATTCAATTGTTGAATTTTCTTCAGGATCTAAATCGGTATTTCCATACACTGAGAACAACTGATAAGTACTTGGCGCAATAAACGCAGTAGAATAAGATGCTAGAGCTTTTAGTTTGAAATCATCCGTAGATTTTAAATGATACGAAGGATTCACATGATACACTAAGTGACTTCCATATTCACTATGAGTATTCAGTCGCAATCCTGCATTTAAATTAAATTTATTCTTAGTATAAACAACACTTGCAAATGGATCAAACGTAGAATAGTTTGCCAAGTCACTATCGATATTTCCAAAAGGTGTGGTTGTATTATTGTCAAAGTCTTGATAGTTAACTCCTGAAATAACATGAACGTTTTCTGAGAAATTGTATTTGTTAATCAATTCTGCAAATACAGTTTTTCCTTCATATAGGTAATTATCTACGGTACCAGAAAAACCATTAAAACTTTCAAATCCTCTTTCAAGATCACTCATAGATACAGTAATTAACATTTCTCCTTTTGCATATTTGAAATTTGATTTTAATCCAACTCTCAACTGCTCTTCAGATCCATTATTGATATCTGAATCAAAATAAGCACCGCCATCATAATCATAATCGTATTGATTGTAATCACCGAACAATTCAAAACTCAGTTTATCAGACACTTGATACCCCAATTTCAACATAGAATTATTACTTAAAAAAGCATCTTCTTCAAATGGTGTTATAGCATCTTTATCATTCGCAGAAGACATTCCGCTCACTGATGATATACTGAAGTTTGCCAAATAAGAAAACTTGTCCAAAGTACCTCGAACTCCAATACTCTGATTAATTTCGTCAAGATTTGTTTTACGGTTTCGCTGAGTTTCATTCGTGCCTAGACTCGCCGAGTAATTAAAAGAAATAGGTGTCTTTGATGCTTTTTTCAATTGGATGTTTATCACACCATTTGCAGCACCTGAACCATATAGAGTGCTTGAAGAACCTTTTAAAATTTCAATAGATTCAATTTGATTTAAATCTAATAAATTCAAATTATAACTTGATGAAATTCCTGTAGGATCGGTTACTAAAACTCCATCAATCATCACAGCAACTTGACGATTACGTCCTCCACGGAAATACAATCCAATATTACTTCCTGGGGCATTATTATTACCATTCACTTCAACTCCTGCAATATTATCCAGTAAGTCCATCACTGTTTCACCAGTATTTTGCTCGATTTCCTTAGCTGTAATCTTGTAAATTACTTTTCCAGTGTTTTCTTTTTTCAATTCAAACTTTGTGTCGGAAAGGAAAACTTCATCCAGTTCTTCGACCTTTTCTTGTTGATTCTCTTGTGCATTGACATTACTTGTAGCCAATAACAGCGCTAATACGCTTACATAAATAGTGTTTTTGTTCATTTTTGATGATTTAATAAATTACTACTAAATCGGCGAAAAATTTCTGAATAGTATTTTATACTAAACCTTTTCTCCCGAAAGTTTTTGTTCTCAATGATTTTGGCAGGTCTCCTGACTTACGTTTTGCTATCTACCTTCCCATTCTTACGAACAGTGGTTTTAAAGTTGTGATAGCAAACATCATTTTCATGACTAAGTTTACAGTTGCGGGTACAGTCTCGGTATCTCACCGAATTCCCTTTTAATTTTTATTCCTTGTACTAAAGAATTAAAAACCAATATCGCGGCAAATGTATAAATAATATTAAGTTAAACGCATTTAAATTATCAGAATTTTAATAACTTCGACATATAAAATATAACTGTGAATTATACTAAAAAAATTTCCATCCTTCTTCTCTTTTTATTAGTGTTTGCCTGTAAAACAGAGTCTGAAAAAGCAAAACCAAATATCGAATCTAATAGTTTAATAAAATATGCTAAAGGCTTTGATATTCAATACCTTAATGATCATATTAAACTTGAGATAAAGTCTCCATATCCTGACTCGTATGAGCATTTAGAATATATACTAATACATAACAAAACTGATCTTTTACAATTCACTAATGACGAGAAAATCATTAATATTCCTTTAGAAAAAACAGTTGTTACAAGCACAACTCACATTCCAATGTTGGAATTACTTGAAGTTGAGCAATCTTTAATAGGTTTTCCAAACACACGCTATATCTCTTCTGAAATAACTAGTAAATTGGTTGAAAATGGACACATACAAGAATTAGGAAACGACGCAAGTATCAACACAGAGATTTTAATCGATTTGAAACCTGATGCTGTTATTGCATTTGCAATGAGTGGAGGAAATAAATCTCTGTCAACTATTGAAAGAGCTGAAATTCCAGTGATTTATAATGGAGATTGGCTAGAAGAATCACCTCTAGGAAGAGCAGAATGGTTGAAATTCTTTGGTGTTCTCTATGGAAAAGAACAAATGGCAGATTCTATATTTCAATCTATTGAAAAACAGTATATTTCTGCTAAAAAAATTGCTACAGCAACATCCTCAAAACCAACAGTGTTATCTGGTGCGATGTTTAAAGATGTATGGAACTTACCTGCAGGAGAGAGTTTTGTTGCGCAATTCCTACGAGATGCCAACACCGATTATCTTTGGAAAGATACTGAAGGAAAAGGAAGTCTACAATTGAACTTTGAAAATGTACTTGAAAAAGGACAAACTACTGATTTATGGCTTGCTCCAGGATATTTTGAGTCGAAAGAACAAATGCTTCAAGCAAGTAAGCATTATGAACAGTTTGCTGCATATAGAAATGACAATCTATATACATTTGCCAATAAAAAAGGAGCAAATGGCGGTGTTATCTATTATGAATTGGCTCCTACACGACCAGATTTAGTATTAAAAGATATTATTAAAATTGCGCATCCAGAAGTTTTAAAAGACTACGAAATGACGTTTTTTGAAAAAATGAAGTAATTAAAAAATGAACGTTCGAGGGCATGAAAAACATATCTATTAAATTGGAAACTGTTTCTAATAGATCAACTCATATGAATTATCTATGGCAAGACTAAACTTCAATCAAGATTACATTTTAGAAAATGATGTAGTACAATTGCGTCCATTGACAAATGATGATTTCGACATTTTATCACAGTTTTCTCTACAAGAGCCTGAATTATGGACCTATTCGCTAGTTCCTGCTGGAGGTTTAGAAAATCTAAGAACATATATGAATCTTGCCATTAAAGATAAAGAGGCCAGGAAATCCTATCCATTTATTGTATATGACAAGCGAACAGGAAAATATGCTGGAAGTACTCGTTTTTATGATTATCAAGAGCAGCATAATACTGTCCAACTCGGATTCACTTGGTACGGTAAAGAATTTCAAGGAACTGGATTGAATAAAAACTGTAAATTACTGCTATTGGAATTTGCCTTTGAAACTTTAGGTCTTGATAGAGTCGAGTTTCGTGCTGATGCATCGAATACACTAAGTATTGCTGCTATGAAAAGTATTGGCTGTACTGTAGAAGGAATACTTCGAAGTAATTGTAAGAGTCTTACTGGACGCAGAGATAGTATTGTATTGAGTATATTGAAAATCGAATGGCTTGATAGTGTAAAAAAGAATCTTTTAAATAAAATCAATGATTAAACTCATCAACCATACAGTAATTGACACTGCTAAAGATATTTATAGGGTCTTTCAAGTTTCTTATCCTTATGAAGCTAAGTTACTTGGTGTTACTTCTTTTCCTCCTTTAAATCGTACCACAACTGATTTTCAAGAAAGCACGACGTTGTTTTATGGTTTTTATGAAGGAGTAGAATTGGCTGCTGTAATGGAACTAGATGTGAATAAAAATTATACTTTAATCCGAAGCCTAATTGTAGATCCAGACTTTTTCCGAAAAGGAATTGCCAGTAAATTGGTGCAATATGCCATTGAAAATGATACTACTACAAAAGTCCTAGTCGAAACAGGAAATGCTAATATACCTGCAAAAACACTTTATATAAAACATAACTTTATTGAAGAAAAAGTATGGATGACGGATTTTGGGATAGAGAAAGTTGGGTATGTTCTTATGAAATAACTACTCCTTCAACGTCCTCTGGAACAATTTATAAATACGCTTGTACTCATCTCTCCAAGAACTAGACTCAATAAATCCGTGTCTTTCTAATGGATAAATTGCCATTTCAAAATTCTCTTTTTTCAACTCTATCAATCGCTGTGTCAATCGCACAACATCTTGAAAATGTACATTGTCATCTATCATTCCGTGCAACATCAATAAATTTCCTTCAAGTCCTTCCGCAAAATTTATCGGCGAACTCTTCTGATAAGCAGTAGGATCAGAAACTGGTGTGTTTAAGATATTAGATGTATACGCATGATGATAATGCGCCCAATCTGTTACTGAACGAATTGCAGCTCCACTTTTAAAGGTCTCTGGCGCGTTGAACATTCCCATAATAGAAATAAATCCTCCATAAGAACCTCCATAGATTCCTACATTATCTTTATCAACACCATATTTCTCAACGAGGTGTTGTACACCGTCAACTTGGTCAGATAAGTCTTTTCCTCCCATATGACGGTAGATTGCTGTTCTGTAGTCCCTTCCATAACCTTTACTTGCTCTATAATCAATATCCAATACTACATATCCATTATCTACTAAATAATTGTGAAATAGGTATTCATGGTAATAACCACTCCACCATTTATGTGCATTCTGTAAATATCCTGCTCCGTGAACAAATACAACAGTTGGTTTGCCATTAGAACCTCCTTCGGGTTGGTATAATCTTGATGCAACTTCAACACCATCTGCCGCTTTGAACGTAATATTTTCTGGTATTTTCCAGTCGTAATTCTTAAACTCTGAAGTCGTAGATTCTGTTAGTTGAGTTTCGGTTGCTCCTTCTTCATTTTTTAACAAATACAATTCCCATGGTTTATTACTAAATGATTGACGAATGGCAAAGTATTGCTCATTAGGCGAAATTGAAACTTCATTATTCCCAACTTGCCCCGTCAATTTTACAGATTTCAACGTATTTACATCCATTTTATACAATTGACGTTCTCCTGGATGATCTTGATTGGTTGTGATATACATTGACTGATTGTCATCAGACAATTCCGCATTGTGTACTTCCCATTTTCCTTTGGTCAATGGTTTTTCTTTTCCAGAGATAACATTTGTCTTGTATAAATGTGCATATCCTGTTTTCTCTGAATGATACCAAACATGACTGTCATCAAGCCATCCATAATTTCCACTTATATTCCACCCTGTAATTCCTGGACCTCCAATCCATGCTTCGTCATGCTGATGATTTATTTCAACCAATTTTCCATTGACAAAATCAATTCTTGCAAACCATCTATCCTTATTATCTAGCGAACGCAACTCTACAATCGTGTTTTTATCATTGGGAGAGTTGGTGATAGAAACAAAATTTAGGGCTTTTGGCTCTTCATACTTTGGAGTGAAATCTGTATCGTAATCTTTTAGATATAAAGGTTTGTCATAAATACCACTCAACCCTGAAACGTCCACTTGATAAGTAGAATCTCTCTCAAAATCAAAAATCCATAAATCATGACTATCCTGCTTCGCTCCTACTTTAGCATATGCTTTATGATCTTCTGTATATCCAGATTCAGAGACGAAATGAGGAACAATAGTCTGTTTATTTGTCGCGTATGTAGACAATTTATAGGTTGCATAATTACCATTCTTATTGATGTTAAGACTTGAAATTGATTTTCCTTCAAGATAGATGGTTTTAGGCTTTTTAACTTTCAGTAAGTCAGAATGTACTTTCTTTAAATCTGTACGCTCTTTCCGATCTCTAAGTACTTCAAATAAGGCTTGTTGTTGGTCTTTCAACCATTCATCTTGGTCATTCTCAGGTTTTTCATCACTTGGACTTCCTGATTTTATATTGGTCAATTGCTCAATTGAACCATTTAATAAACTCATTTTAAAAACATTTTCATCCTTATTGAAAATGACAAATTCCTCATTAGCAGAAAACGAAACATTCGATTCTCGTTCAGAAAAAGTTTTTACTAATGCCGAAGTTTCACCAGTTTTTACATTAGAAATAAATATATCTCCATTTTTTATAAATACTTTTTGGGATTTTCCCTCATTAAAATCATAATCATAACTATCATTTCTTAGTTTTTCTTCTTCCACAGAAACTTTGTCAATCTTCTGAGTTGAAATACTGTACTTATGAAGAGAAGCAATAGGGTTATTATCTGGATTCCAATTAAAATAAATGGTCTGACTATCATCACTCCATTCAATATTTTCTGGTTGATGACCTATAAACTCGTTCCCTTTCATGATTTCATCAAGAGAAAGTGTCGATTGGTTATTAGATTGTGAAAAAGACGAGATTGTGAATAATAGCACAATTATAGAGAGATGTTTTATCATAAATGAGGAGTTCAGGCATTAAAAATTTTGCGCATTTCAATAGGCATATCAACACCTTCTTTAATGAAACGCTTGTGAACATTCTCGCTAAGAATTGCTCGATTACTATATTCTTCAAATGGTTCACTCATCCACACATACGCACGAAGATGAATTTTATTTTCACTAGTTGTTATAACTCTTACATCAACTTTGTTTTTTTCTTTTGAAATTCGACTCTTAGGGTTATCAATAGTGAAATCTAGTTTTTGAACTTCTTCCTGAATAATTTTTCTCGCGAGGTCAATATCAGCATACACTCCAATAGTGAAATTATTAAAACTCAACACCTTTGAATCTTCAATGGTATGGTTTAATACAGATTCAGTACTGATAATAGAATTTGGAATAATCAATCTTTTATTTTCAAAATTATTGATTACTGTATGCCTCAATGTAATGTCCTCAACAATTCCAACTCTTGTATCATCAAGTCTGATAAAATCCCCAACTCTGAAAGGCTTGAAAATCACTATAAATACTCCTGCAATCAAATTGGAAATTGCTGCTTGTGCTGCAAAACCAATAATTGCTGCCAATATTCCTGCTCCAGAAAATATCAAAGTCGCTTTGGCTCTGAAAATAGGAACGGTAAAAATAATGATAAGAAGCGCTATTATTCCTGCAAAAAACTTTACAGAATTAATTAAAAATTTCAGACTAGTGGTACTGTAGTCACGTACGCGTTTTTGGTCTCTTTTTTTTATAACCTTTAATATAACAAATCGAACAACTCTTGATAAAAGCCAAATAATAACAAATACTATAAAGCAATATGATAAAATATTCCAAAACTCTTTAAGTTCAAAAAATGTATTAAAAAACTGTTTCATTAATTTATGGCTAATTTAAAAACTTCGGTTGCGTGAATTTTTGTCGTATCAAAAATAGGCACTGATACATCTTCTTGCTCAATCAATAACGGAATTTCAGTACATCCTAAAATGATTCCTTCGGCTCCTTGTTTAATTAATCTTTGAATGATGTTAATATACTTTTTCTTAGAAGCATCATTTAAAATCCCTAAAGCCAATTCATCGTAAATAACATCATGAATAATCTGTCTATCATCTTGATTAGGAATAATTGTATCAAGAGCGTTCTTTTTTAATATGTCAGTAAAAAAAGTGTTCTCCATTGTATATTTAGTTCCTAGGAGTGCCACTTTATTTAGTTTGCTATTTGTAATTTCTTTTGCAGTTGCTTCTGCAATATGAATCACCGGAATAGATACTGCTTTCTTGACTGCTTCAATACATAAATGCATGGTATTAGCGCATATCAATATATAATCTGCTCCTGCACTTTCCAAACTCTTTCCTGCCTCAGACATAATGACATTCAATAAATCCCATCTTCCTGCTTTTAGTAAGTTTTGTATTTCTTCAAAATTCATTGAATTGATAATCACTTTAGAAGAACTAGAGCGTCCAAATTCTTTCTGTGCCAAATCATTTAAAATACGGTAATATAAAACTGTTGACTCTGGAGTTATTCCTCCGATTAATCCGATTGTCTTCATATTAAAATAACCTTATTTGACTATCCTTATCGTCTTCTTTTTTCTTTTTTATCGCTTTCTCTAGTGCTTTTTTAGCTGTATTTTCTTTTGTTATAAACTTGATGGTTGAAGTTTTTTCTATGGTTGGCACTTGCAATGGAATTACTTCTTCAGTCACCTCTTCAGCAACTACCTCTACATCCTCAATTTCTGGTTCTTCATATGGTAAAGGCTCTAATAAGTTCGCTTGTTTTACTTTCTCTGAAGTCAATTGATTTCCTAAAGATTTAATTCCTTTAATAGCTATAAATTCTTCAAGATTCACCTCCATATTTTCCAAACTTCGTTTAGAAAATATAATTTCAGCCATAGGACGATAATCTGTTGAGACCAATTCCAACTGTGATTTAACATGTTCAGAAATGAATACTTCCTCTTTGTTTGGATTATCAATCATAAAGCGTTTTATATAAGTTCGCTCTTTTTCTCCATCAAAATATATCGCAGAAATTGGTTTGTTAGGAATCCATTTTTCAAGAACTATCATATCATCGCCAAAATGTGTGGTTAATTCTGGAGTAATTGTTTTTAATACTCCTTTTTGACTGATAACCAACAATCTGTCTTTAGCCGTAAATTCCCCTAACAACTCACCTCTATCATCTACATTCAATCGCTGGACAGTGTCATCAAACCATATTTTACGAGGCTTTAATGTCGATATTCCTTTTTCTTTTAATTCAACTTTCCTGACAGAGTATTTAGTCAATCTATTTCCTTTAGTACCTCGACCTTTGATCAGTAATTCAGAAAAATCTAAATCCCATTTGAATTTCTTAACACCTGCAATAGCACGTAAATTAATCGTTACTATTTCTGCTTCTCCATTAGGATTGGCTGAAAAATAATGTACGGAAGAATCTTTATTCCCTGCTGTTAAATCGTATTCTTTATCTCTTGAAACTCCAGTAACATTAAATCGCTTCATCAATGATGCTCCTTTCTTGCCATCACGATAGATCAAATTGTAAACAGTACGCTTATCGCTCTTTTTAAAGATCGCTACATGAATGATGTCTTTTCCTACAAATGTCTTAGAATCAACTTTGGTAATCATCATTTTACCATCTTTTCGGAAGGTAATAATATCATCAATATCGGAACAATCAGCCACACATTCATCTCTCTTCAATGAAGTTCCTATAAATCCTTCTTCTCGATTTACATAAAGTTTCATATTACGAATGACAACTTTACTTGCCACAATATCTTCGAATGCTCTGATCTCTGTTTTACGCTCTTTTCCTTTGCCGTATTTCTTTTTTAAATTTTTGAAGTAATCAATTGCATAATCAATTAAATTATCTAGATGATGTTTTACTTCTGCAATTTTCTCTTCAAGGGATTCTATATGCTGTTTTGCTTTATCAATATCAAACTTAGAAATCTTTTTTATTCTTATTTCCGTAAGCCTTACGATATCTTCTTCCGTAACAGTACGTTTTAAGTTTTTGGTAAAGGGCTTTAGCCCATCATCAATTGCTTTTATAACACCTTCCCAAGTCTCTACCTCTTCAATATCACGATAGATCCTGTTCTCAATAAATATTCTTTCAAGTGAAGCAAAATGCCATTGCTCTTCCAGTTCGTCCAACTGAATTTCTAATTCTTGTTTTAGTAAATCAACTGTGTGTTGTGTAGAGTGCTTCAATATTTCACTCACACCTATAAAAATAGGTTTGTTATTCTCTATAATACATCCTAAAGGTGATATTGAGTTCTCACAATTGGTAAATGCGTAGAGCGCATCTATGGTTTTATCAGGAGATATTCCTGAAGGAAGATGAATAAGAACCTCAACTGATGCAGCCGTATTGTCCTCTATTTTTTTAATTTTTATTTTACCTTTATCATTTGCCTTGATAATTGAATCGATTAATGAAGTCGTTGTTGTTCCAAAAGGAATCTCAGTAACAACTAATGTCTTCTTATCATACTGAGAAACCTTAGCACGAACACGAACTTTACCTCCACGCTTTCCATCATTGTAATTAGAAACGTCTACAATTCCTCCATTTAAAAAATCAGGAACAATGGTAAAATTTCGTCCCTTTAATATTTTTATCGAAGCATCAATCAGTTCATTAAAATTGTGTGGTAAAACTTTAGTAGAAAGTCCTACAGCAATTCCTTCTGCTCCTTGAGCCAATAATAATGGAAATTTTACGGGTAAGTCTACAGGTTCTTTTCTACGACCATCATAAGACATTTTCCATTCAGTTGTCTTAGGATTAAAGACAACATCTAAAGCAAATTTTGACAATCTCGCTTCAATATATCTTGCTGCTGCTGCTCGATCACCTGTTAAGGTATTTCCCCAATTCCCTTGCATGTCAATCAACAACTCTTTCTGTCCGAGTTGAACCATGGCATCACCAATACTTGCATCTCCATGAGGATGGTATTGCATCGTATGACCTACAATATTGGCAACTTTATTATAACGGCCATCATCAAGATCTTTCATAGATTGCATAATCCTACGCTGAACTGGTTTAAAACCATCATCAATACCAGGAACTGCTCTTTCTAGAATAACATATGACGCATAGTCCAAAAACCATTCCTTGTACATTCCTGTAACTCTAGTGATAGTTTCTTGAGGTTCGCTGTTAAACTCGTCTTCTATATGTTCTTCTTCGTTGTTTTCTTCTTGCATTATAATTCTTCCTCTATATCTAGTTCAACTTTAAGATTTTCAATGATAAATTTCTGTCTGTCAGGTGTGTTTTTTCCCATATAGAACTCAAGCATATTTTCAATCGGCATTTCTTTATCAAGCATTACAGGATCCAATCGTATGTCTTTACCAATAAAATGTACGAACTCGTTTGGAGAAATCTCTCCCAATCCCTTAAATCGAGTGATTTCTGGTTTTCCTCGCAGGCTCTTAATTGCATCCTTTCTTTCTTGTTCGGAATAACAATAAAATGTTTGTTTCTTATCTCTTACTCTATATAAAGGTGTTTCTAATATGTATAAATGTCCTTCTTTAATCAATTCTGGGAAAAACTGTAAAAAGAAAGTAATCAATAGCAACCGAATGTGCATCCCATCCACATCTGCATCTGTAGCTATTACAATGTTGTTGTATCTCAAGTTTTCAATTCCATCTTCAATATTTAATGCAGATTGCAGTAAATTAAATTCTTCATTCTCGTAGACGATTTTCTTTGTCAATCCATAAGAATTTAAAGGCTTTCCTTTTAGACTAAAAACGGCTTGTGTATTTACATTACGTGATTTAGTAATGGAACCACTTGCAGAATCTCCCTCAGTTATAAACAAGGTTGTATCCAATCGATTGTCCTTTTTCATATCTGCAAGATGCACACGGCAATCACGCAGTTTCTTATTGTGGAGACTTGCTTTTTTCGCTCTATCTCTTGCCAATTTTCTGATTCCTGACAATTCCTTTCGCTCTCTTTCTGCCTGTAATATTTTCTTTTGGATCTTATCTGCTACATCAGGATTTCTATGTAAGTAATTATCCAATTTTGTTTTCAGAAAATCACTGATAAAAGTTCGAACTGTAGGTAAACCTCCGCCCATTTCTGTTGAACCTAATTTTGTTTTCGTCTGACTTTCAAAAATCGGCTCCATCACTTTTATACTAATTGCGGAAACAATCGATTTTCGTATATCTGAAGGTTCATAGTTCTTGCCAAAAAAATCTCTAACTGTTTTAACAATTGCCTCTCTGAAAACGTTTTGGTGCGTTCCTCCTTGTGTTGTATGCTGTCCATTTACAAATGAATGGTATTCCTCGCTATATTGAGCCTTGCTATACGTTATAGCAACTTCAATATCAGTATCCATTAAATGGATGATAGGAAATAATTTAGATTCATCAGGAATATTCTCATCCAATAAATCTTTCAATCCATTTTCAGAGAAATACTTTTCTCCATTATAAATGATGGTCAATCCTGTGTTTAAATACACATAGTTTTTAATCATCTTTATGATATACTCACTTCTGAACTTATACTTGGCAAATATTTCTTGATCTGGAGTAAACGTAACTTTGGTTCCTTTTCGTAAAGATGAATCCTCAATCTCTGGTGTATTGGTTAAGTTTCCTCTTTCGAATTCTGCAAATGTTGTTTTATTATCTCTTACGGATTGTACTTTAAAATAAGAAGAAAGCGCATTTACTGCTTTTGTCCCAACACCATTCAATCCTACCGATTTCTTAAATGCCTTGGAATCATACTTTCCTCCTGTATTCATTTTGGAAACAACATCAACTACTTTTCCTAATGGAATTCCACGCCCATAATCTCGTATAGTAACGGAGGTATCTTTGACTGCTATTTCAATCGTTTTACCAGCATTCATAACATACTCATCAATTGAGTTATCTAGAACTTCTTTAATCAATATATAGATTCCATCATCTGGAGAAGATCCATCACCCAGTTTACCGATATACATTCCAGGACGCATACGAATATGTTCCTTCCAATCGAGTGAGCGAATATTATCTTCGGTATATTTAGTTTCTTGAGACATGAAGTAGTAAAAATTGTGACAGTTGCTAAAGTACTATTTAGACCTAAAAAATGAGATAGTCTGTATAATTAGTTATCAACAAGTAATTAAATGAAATTTTGCTGTACTTAAGAATCAATCCAACGTAATTACTTCCGTTATCATCATTTTTTCTATTATTTAATGAATGAATAGATATATTTGTAAAAAGAACATAAATGAATATTAAAAAGCAATACGTTTTACTCCTTATTTCAATAGCATTAGTTATGCTTCCAAATGTATTGTTGATTATAATAGGAGAAGATAGTGTTGTTGATTCAACTATAAAAAAACTTGTTTATTTGGTTTTTACGACATCTATTATATTATTGCCTCTAGTTTTTTTTAAACCAAGAATTTTTGTTTGGATAAGTTTTGTGCTTTGTCCACTACTTTTTTTTGAAGTCTTTAATATTAATTTATTTAAAGCTCCTTCAACCATAATTGCCGTCGCTAGTTTATATTATACTAATTATGGTGAAGCTACAGAATTATTGAGTTCTTATGGTAGGTACATCATTTTATTAACTATAACAATTGCTATACATCTTTATCTTTTGTTGAAAATAAATTCTAAATTCAAACTTCCGAAATTATTAAAGCGCTCTATTTTGTTTGGAAGTGCTTTGGTCTTGATTGGAATTTTCACAAGAGATATTTTTATTGCTAAAAACACACTTCAAGAGGTGAAAAGTTTCAAAACTTTAATCAATAAAGCTCAAGTATTTTATACTGTCAAATTAGAAAAAACTTTTCCAGTCGGTTTATATATAAAACATAAAAATGCTCGTATAGGAATAGAATTACTCAGTGGATATAAGGAAAGAGTTAAAAATTTTAAATTTAATGCAATAAGAGAAAAAAATATTTCAGAACCTGAGATTTATATTTTAGTGATTGGAGAAACCGCAAGAAAGCATAATTTTGGGCTGTATAATTATCACCGAAATACAACTCCGAATCTAGATACTATCTCTAACTTAATTACATTTAAAAATGTAAAAAGCAGTGGGAATTTTACAGCAATTACAATTCCACATATTTTAACTCGAGCAACTCCAAACAATGATTCAATTAAATACCTAGAACCAGCAATTTTAAACACTTTTAAGGAAGCTGGATTTAAAACTTACTGGCTTAGTAATCAACCTATTGGGATCGGAGGTGTTTTTGGTTTTTATACTAGTTTAGCCGATCAATACAAAAACTTGTCCGTATCATTCGATGTTTCTGATTTTGATGAAGAATTACTTCCCTATATTGATGAAGTTTTAAAAGAAAATGTGTTGAAAAAATTCATTATTATTCATACAGCAGGAAGTCATTTTCGTTACAACTTGCGTTATCCTGAAACTTTCAATAAATTTAAACCGTCATTAAGAAAAGGCTTATCTTTAGACAACAACTCTATAGCTTTAAAAGAAAAATTGGTTAATAGTTATGACAATTCAATTTTATATTCAGATTACATTTTGAGCACGTTCATTGAAAAATTGAATAAACAAAATGTAATTTCATCGTTATATTATATTTCAGATCATGGTGAAAACTTATACGATGATGAAAATGAATATTTATTGCATGGATTTGGAATTCCTACCAAATACGAAATTGAAGTGCCTTTATTTATTTGGAATTCTGATAAATATATTAAAACATTTCCTTCAAAAGATTCAATATTAAAAAGTAACGTATATAAACGCATCTCTAGCATAAATAGTTTTCATACACTTTTAGATATAGCAGCTATAAAGTATCCAGAAGAAAAATTAAATCGAAGTTTTGTTAATAAAACGTTCGATTCTTTAAGAACTCGTTATTTATTAAAAACCGATAAAACTGTGATTAAGTTAGATTAGTACTGAATTAAAAAACTAAACATTAAATCTAAAATTCATCATATCTCCATCTTGAACGATATATTCTTTTCCTTCAACACCTAGTTTTCCTGCTTCTCTAACTTTTACTTCGCTTCCCAAACTTACAAAATCTTTATACTTAATAACTTCAGCACGAATAAATCCTTTTTCAAAATCGGTATGTATTACTCCAGCAGCTTGTGGCGCAGTATCTCCTACGTTAATTGTCCATGCACGAACCTCCTTAACTCCTGCTGTAAAATAAGTCTGTAAATTCAATAATTTATATGCTGCACGAATCAATTTAGAAGCTCCTGCTTCATTAAGACCCAGGTCCTCTAAAAACATTTGACGTTCTTCATATTCTTCCAATTCTGTAATATCTGCTTCTGTTCCTACTGCTAAAATAATTACTTCAGCATTTTCATCTTTCACAACTTCTTTTACACGATCCACATATGCATTGCCATTCACGGCAGATTCTTCATCTACATTACATACATAAAGAATTGGCTTGTCAGTCAATAATTGTAGTGGCTTGACAAACTCTTCGCGTTCGTCTTCTGTCAATTCAATTGCTCTTACAGAATTAAATCCTTCAAGTCCATTCACAACCTTAGTTAAGGTGTCAAATTCTTTTTGAGCCTCTTTATTTCCTGTTCTTGCAGCCTTTTTTACTTTCTCAAGTTTCTTTTCAACAGATTCTAAATCTTTCAATTGCAACTCAACATCAATCGTTTCTTTATCTCGTATAGGATCAATAGTTGTATCAACGTGTATAATATTATCATTGTCAAAACAACGTAAGACATGAATAATAGCATCAGTTTCACGAATGTTTCCTAAAAATTTATTTCCAAGACCTTCCCCTTTACTTGCTCCTTTTACCAATCCAGCGATATCGACAATCTCAACTGTTGCAGGCATTACTCGTTCAGGATTCACCAATTCTTCTAATTTTTGCAACCTTGAATCTGGTACATTAACAACACCAATATTAGGTTCTATAGTGCAAAATGGAAAATTGGCACTCTGTGCTTTTGCATTTGATAGACAATTAAATAACGTTGATTTCCCAACATTTGGTAATCCTACAATTCCTGCTTTCATCAATTTAATTTTAAGTGGTGCAAATATACGGTTATCAAGCAATAATAAGCAAGTATATGAAATGAAAAAACACGCAGCACATTGTATTGATGAGAATATTATAAAAGAATATTTATGGATAGTAAAAGGCCCTTGATAAATAAAAACCACTATGAGTTCAAAAAATATATTATAAAGAGTAAGTGTATAAAATGTAAAACGATTTAGGTTTTATTGATATGAATCAATCTTTAATAGTTAGCAAATAGTGATAAAACATATTTTATAAGATATCTGCTATATAACATATGTTATCGTTTTAGTAAAAACAAAAAATAATATTTTTTTGTTAAATAAAATTTTATCATATTTGTTTCTTACTAATCAAATTATCCCTATAAAAATGAAGAAAATTACTTTAATTATTGCCTTCTTATTTAGTGCTACTATTGCATTTGGACAAGGAGTCTCAGGAAAAATTATTGATCAATCTGGAAATGGTATTCCCGGTGTAAATGTCCTTGAAAAAGGAACAACCACAGGAACAACATCAGATTTTAACGGAAATTACTCAGTAAACGCAAGTAGTACAGGAACACTTGTATTTAGCTTTGTTGGGTATTCAAGTAAAGAGGAGTCTATTAATGGACGCTCTGAAATTAACGTTACTTTAACGGACGGACAACAGTTAGATGAAATTGTACTTGTAGGTTCGCGTACAGCACCTAGAAGTAATGTAGACTCACCTTTACCAGTTGATGTGGTAGGAGCGGACGAATTATTATCTACAGGTCAAGCAACGTTTGATAAAGCGTTACAATTCAGAATTCCATCATTTAATACAGTACAAACTCCTGTAAATGATGCAACTTCTTTATTAGATCCGTATGAAATTAGAAACATGGGTCCAAGTAGAACACTAGTTTTGATTAATGGAAAACGTAAAAACGTAAGTGCTTTATTATATACTCAAGATTCTCCAGGACGTGGAGAAACTGGTACAGATATTTCTGCGATACCAGTAGATGCTATTAAAAGTATTCAAGTTCTAAGAGATGGGGCATCTGCACAATATGGTTCTGATGCCATTGCAGGTGTAATAAATATTATTTTAAAGGACAATGCCAATAAAGGATCTGCAACTATAAGAACTGGTATTACTTCTGAAGGAGATGGAGAAATGTTTGGATTAAGTATAAATAATGGATCTTCTATTGGTGATGATAAAGGTTTTATTAACTATACAATTGATTTTTCAAAAATAGCATTGTCAAATAGACCAGGTACAGTAAGTGCTGAAGGTGAAGCTGACGCAGGAACAGGGTTTGATGCTGATTTAGCAGCTGTACAAGAGTTCTTATCAAGAAAACCAGATGCTGGAAATATTAATGGTTCTCCAGAAACAGTAGCTTCTAAATTTTTAATTAATGGAGGTTATGATTTGTCTGAAGAATCTAAATTATATTTTAATGCAGCGTATGTATTTAAAAAAGTAAACTCTTATGCTAATTACAGAACTCCTTATTGGAAAGTAGCAACAGGTGACTTAGCTTATTTACAAGATTTATTTCCTTCTGATGAAGCAGGTGGATTTGATGGTTATGTACCAACTTTTGAAGGGGTATTAAATGATTTTAATGCTACTTTAGGAATTACAAGAACAGTAAATGATTGGAATGTTGATGCAAGTATTACTTTTGGTGGTAACAAACAAACATATAAGGTAAACAATTCACATAATGCAAGTGGCACAAAAAACCAAACTATATATGGTGATTTGAATGGAAATGGAACTTTAGACTTTGATATTGCTGCTTATGATCTTAATGGAGACGGAACAATAGGCGCTACTGAAGGCTTTGAGTTTATAGAATCTAATAGATATAATGAGAACAGTCCAACAAGTTTTGATCCAGGAGGAACGGCTTTTAACCACGTCGTAGGAAATATAGATGTGTCTAGACTTCTTTCAGACAAAGTTAGTATTGGTATGGGAGCAGAGTTTAGAAATGAAAATTTTGAAATTATAGCAGGAAAACTTTCTTCTTATGAAGGTGGTGGTTCAGATTCGTTTTCAGGAAATGACCCGGTAAACTCTGGAGTATTTAATAGATATAATTTAGGTGGATATTTCTCTTTAGATTATGATGTAAGTGATGCCTTTTTATTAAGTGGTACAATACGTGGAGAAAATTATTCTGATTTTGGAGATACATTTGTTTACAAATTTAGTTCTCGTTACAAATTATCTTATAAATTAACAATGAGAGGTTCTATTTCTTCTGGATTTAGAGCACCAAGTTTACATCAAATTTATACTGAAAAGTCTCAATACTCTTTCGCAGATGGTGGAGGAATTGATGTTGTAGGTTTAGTAAACAACGTATCTCCTAAAGCAAGAGAGTTAGGAATTCCTAAATTGACTCCGGAAAAATCTACAAACATTACTGTTGGTATGGGAGGTAAATTATCTAATAACATGAGTTTCACAATTGATTATTATAAAATTGATGTTGAGGATAGAGTATTGTACAAAAACCAAATTGGTAAAAATCAATTTTTTATCAATGGTTTTGATACTACTACTTCAGGGATTGACTTCGTTTCGAGTATTTCAAATATTGAAATCGGAGCAGGTACATTAGATTTAAATCTTTCTGGAAATTATACAATTGCAAACGAAAGAACAGAAGACGTGCCTACAATTAATGTTGAAGGAACTGATTATCCTGTGCTTGACAGATCTAATTTAGCATTAATGTTTTCTTCTAGACCAAAAACAAAAGGGATCTTAGGAGCTAACTATGACATTAATAAATTTGGTTTCTCTTTAAACAACACATACTTTGGA
>JAWUWX010000059.1:0-32017 GCA_034111625.1 Flavobacteriaceae bacterium
TAATAGTTTCGTCATCATAATCATCAATATCTGGATTAATATCTAAGGATATGTTTTGAGAACCATCTGATGTAAAAGAAAGTGATGTTGTGTTTAATGTGTAATCAGCAACTTCTGCGGAACCACTTACTGCAACAGAAACATCTATTTGGTCTGTTCCGTAATTAGAAACTGTAACAGGTATTAATACGTTAAAAGTTGCATCTGTTTCTGTTTCTGAACTTGTTGCAGTGTCAAAACCAATTGATGGTGCAACTTCATCGTCTGTAATAGTAACAGTATGTTGGCTTGTTCCTAAATCTGCAGTTCCAGAGGTTACTGTGAAATCAATAATAATCGTTTCATCAAGAAAATCTGCATCATCTTTAATTGTTAAAGGAATATTTAAAGGCCCATCAGCTGTAAATGTTAATGGAGTTAAATCGATAGTATAATCTGCTGCATCTGCAGTACTTGAACCACTTACAGTTGGTGTAATAGTAACATCTGCATCATAGTTTGTTAGTGTAACAGGGATGTCTGCTGTAATATCTATATCAGTTTCATTAACACCACTTGTTGCAGCATCAAAAGTAACTGTTGGGTCTATAATAACAGCAGTTTCTGTGATTATAATATTATCTAAATACAATCCTTCATCTCCTGATACAAATCCATTAAATTGTAATTTAATGTCTAAAGTTGAGTTTGAAGACAGGTTAATTGAGTTAGTGATAAAAGTTGCAAAGTCACTACTTGCTACAACACAACCAAGAGTTCCTGTTCCAGTTGATATTGCTGGTAAAACGTTAGCACACTCTCCATCTCCATCAAAATTTGTATCTAAAGCAGCAGGCTCATTAGAAGTACTTCCAGGATCAGTGATGCTTTGAACCCACATTAAGTTTTGATCTGCTCCTCCATCAACTGAATATGTTATTAGTAACTCATCAGCATTATCCCAATCATTATAATGATGAGCTAACATATCAATTGAAAAAGTGAATGATGCTGATCCAGTTACATCTATCTGATCTAATGTAATAGATGGATCTGAAACTGTATTTAAATCTTCAATAGCAAATAAGAAAGAGCTATTACCACCTAAAGCATTACCTGTTCTATCTATTCTATTAAAAACATCTATAAAAGTTGAACCTTCAGAAGCTGATAAAGTATAACCAGAATCCAAAGTTTCAAAGTCTATAGTTGTTACAAGTTGCCCAAAGCTAAAATTGGAAATTACCGCAAAAACAAATAGCATTGCAATTTTTAAAAAGTTTTTTTGTTTCATGTTTTTTTTTTAGATGTTGAAGGTACTAAAAAAAAATTAAATGTAAAACAAAACTAATTTTAAAATCCGAGACATCTCAAAACAGCATAAAATTAATTCTTACGCCAGAAGAAAGGTGTAAATAAAATCAGAACTGTGAATACCTCTAAACGTCCGATTAACATTAGAAAAGAGCAAAACCATTTGGCAGAATTAGATAAATGAGCAAAGTTATCTACCGGACCTACACTTCCTATTGCGGGTCCTATATTCCCAAGTGAAGAAGCAGATGCACCTATGGCTGAAGTAAAATCTAATCCCATAAATGTTAAGAGTACCGAACTCACAATGAAAATAAGCACGTAAAGAATAAAGAATGAAAGGATGTTAAAAACGATACCTTGCTGAATAGCTTTTCCTCCATATCTTACTGGTATAATAGCACTAGGATGCAATAGTTTTTTAAACTCCAATAAACTATTTTTAATCATTACAACATGTCTCACAATTTTTACTCCACCACTCGTAGATCCGGCGGATCCTCCTACAAAAAACAGTGCAAAAATAATCATTGTAGCAAATGAACTCCACATAGTATAATCCGCAGTTATAAATCCAGTAGTTGTTACTATTGAAATTACTTGAAACGCTGCATGTCTAAAAGCACTTTCGGTTCCTCCCCATACTTGTGGATGATCGATTGAAGTATGTAGATTAGGGTCTTGAAAATTGATAATTAAAAAGGCAATCAACATAGTAAGGCCTATTAAGCCAAACAAATACCACTTAAACTCTTCATTATGTATGATTTTTTGCCACTTTCCTTTAAATGCAAAATAGGTCATGATAAAATTGGTTCCAGCAATAAACATAAAAAAGATAATGATATACTGAATTATTGGTGCTCCATTCCAATATGCAAGACTATCATTTCTGGTAGAGAATCCTCCAGTTGCTATTGTTGACATTGCATGATTTAATGCGTCAAACCAATTCATTCCCGCAATTTTAAGTAGTAAGAATTCCGTCATAGTTAACGTAACATAAATGAACCATAACCTTTTAGCAGTTTCTGTAATTCTAGGATGCATTTTGTCTGCTGATGGTCCAGGAGCTTCAGCTATAAATAATTGCATCCCACCAATTCCTAAGAGCGGTAAAATGGCAATGGTCAATACAATTATTCCCATTCCTCCAATCCAATGCGTTGCACTTCGCCAAAACAGAATTCCTTTGGGAAGTGATTCAATATCGGTAAGAATAGTTGCTCCAGTTGTTGTATAACCAGATGCAGTTTCAAATAGTATATTGGAGAAATCTGAAATACTTCCTGTAAAAACATAGGGTAAAGTTCCAGTGAATAATAAAATAAGCCATCCAAAAGTGACAATCAAATAGCCATCTTTTTTTTGCAAATTTTTAGGTGCATTTCTATTAAAAAACCAAAGAATAAACCCTAAAATGATTGTTATTACTCCTGCTGCTAAAATTGAAAATTTTTCCGCCTCTTGATAGTATAAACTAAACGGAAATGCGAGGAGCATGAACGCTCCATTCACCATTGAAGTAAGACCAAGAAAACTTAAAATTATTTGATAATTAAATCTTTTCATTTGAATAATTCTTCAACTTCTGAGATAGCGTCTGGCAAGCAGAATACGACAGCTTTATCTTTTGCGATAATTTGAAAATCACCGAAAGTCATCAGCGCTTTTCCATTTCTTATAACGCCTCCAAAAACTGCATCCTTGGATAATTTAATATCTTTCACTTGGTTCTGAGTAACCTTAGAATTTGGCATTACTTCAAATTCTAATACTTCCGCATCTACATACTTCAAATTGGCCAATGCTAGCACTGCTCCTTTTCGTACATGCTTAAAAATTTCACTAGCAGCAAGTAATTTTTTATTGATAAGAGTATCAATTCCGATGGTCTGAGAAATATTAATATAGTCCATATTCTCTACAAGCGCAATTGTTTTCTTAACACCTTTAGACTTCGCAACTAGACAAGACATAATATTGGTTTCTGAATTTCCAGTTACTGCAACAAATGCATCCATTTCACGGATATTTTCTTCTTCCAATAATTCTAAATTACGTCCATCTCCTTTTATGACCAATGTGTTTTGTAATTTTTCGGCTAAATCTAATGCTTTTGTTTTATCTTTTTCAATAAGTTTTACTTTGTATTTTTCTTTACACAATTTTCGTGCAGACTTATCACCTATTTTACTACCACCAAGAATCATTACATCTTTAACCTTATAGGCTTCTTTTCCAGTCAATAGGTGTAATTTTTCTAAACTACTTTTTGGGCATGAAAAATATACTTCATCTCCTAGTTCAAATGTTGTGTCACCACGAGGAATCAATGTTTGTGTATCACCAACTCTTTTAACTGCTATGGTGATAAATTCAATTTCTGGAAATTTATTTTTTGTTTGTTGTACAGAAAGGTTAAGGATCGGAGAACTTTTTTCTAAGGTACTCCCAACGATATTTAAAATACCTTCTTCAAATGTTATAGAGTCATTAAAAGTAGATTGATCAAGTAACATTTTTATCTCTTTTGCTGCCAATTCTTCTGGAGAAATAACGTAGTCTAAACCGAGTTCTTTTAAATCGATAGTGGTACAATTGATAAATTCTGGGTTGTTGATTCTAGCAACTGTTTTTTTTGCTCCCAATTTTTTTCCAAGAATAGCAATTGTAAAATTGGTATTCTGAGAATCCGTAACTGCGATTAATAAATCAGTTTTAGCAATACCGATATCTTGAAGTGTTTTTAATGATGTAGCGTCACCTTTAGTAGTAATGATATCAAGATGTGAGTCTAAATAGTTTAGTTTTTCAGCATCTAGATCTATTATATATATATCTTGAGATTCGTAAGACAACAGTTTTGCAAGGTGAAATCCGACATCGCCAGCACCAGCAATTATAATTTTCATGTGTTTAATTTTATTGTTTTTTAACGACCACCTGCTGTTCGCTATTAATCATTCACTTGGATGATAAAACGTTTAGCATGCTCGTCTCATATAATGAATATATTTAGTACAAATATATTAAACTTATCTTTGATAAAAATAAAAATTTATGAACCATAAGAATACCTCTTTTTCAATTAAAAACTGGAAAGAAGATGATAAGCCTCGAGAGAAAATGATCTTGAAAGGGAAAGAGGTCGTTTCTGATGCAGAATTAATTGCGATTTTGATTGGTTCAGGAAATAGAAGTGAAAGTGCGGTTGATTTATCCAAAAGAATTTTATCAAAAGTAGATAATAATCTGAACAACCTTGCAAGATTAACAGTGGACCAATTGATGGAGTTTAAAGGAATAGGAGAGGCAAAAGCTGTTTCAATAATTACGGCTCTTGAACTAGGAAGAAGAAGACGTCTGGAAGAGGCATTAGCCTTGTCTAAAGTAACAAGTAGTAAGGAAGTGTTTGAAATATTGCAACCTTTAATTGGCGAATTGAAACATGAAGAGTTTTGGGTATTATATTTAAACAATTCCAATAAAATAATTCATAAATACCAATTAAGTAAGGGAGGAATTACAGGAACGGTTGTTGACACAAGAATGGTTTTTAAAAAGGCGTTTGAATTATCAGCAACAGCTTTAATAATTGCACATAATCATCCTTCAGGAACTTTGAAACCTAGTGAAGCAGATAAAAAATTAACTCAAAAAATTAAAACTGCTGGAGAAACATTGGACATTAAAATCATAGATCATTTAATAATTACTGAAAAAGCGTATTTTAGCTTTGCTGACCAAAACATTTTATAATTGCTACTCGTTTATACACATAAAATTACGCCTAGATTAAGTTATATTTTCAAGTTCTTTTTCACAAGGGTTATACATATTCCTGTTACTTTTACGACGGTAGTTGATGAGTTTGTCTCGCACAATGGACCAAAATTGACGTATTCTAAACTTCCCCTTGGGAATGAATTTTTTATTAGGAGTCATAGTCTATTATTTGAGCAAGGAATAAGTGATGTTGATATTATTATGTCAACATGGGATGAGGTTCCGTGTTTTTTTTCTGCTAAAGCAAAGGCATCACTTCCTTTTGATGTTTTTGCAGCTAGTTTTTATTTGATAAGTAGATATGAAGAGTATTTACCTCACGTTAAGGATTCGTACGAACGTTTTCCAGCGAGTGAAAGTTTGGCTTATAAAAATGGTTTTTTAAATAAACCTTTAGTAGATATTTGGGCAGCGAAATTTTTAGGATTACTTAAGGAGAAATTTCCTAATTATGATTTTCCTGTAAGGAAATTCGAATTTATTTCAACAATTAATGTTGACAATGTATTTGCTTATAAGCAAAAGGGAATTGTGCGTAACACTGCAGGATTTATAAGAGATTTTTTTTCATTCAGGTTTGGTAAGTTTGTAGAAAGGTTCCTAGTTCTTTTAAATTTAAGAAAGGATCCATATGATACATTTGAAGAAATAGTTGCGCTTTCTAAAGAACATAATTGTAAAACAATTTTTTTCTTTTTGCTAAGTGAGTATACAACATATGATACTAATATTTCACCTTCGAATTTTGTATATAAATCACTAATTAAATCGATTGCAGATTATGTAGATGTAGGTTTACTTCCGTCTCATTTCACTATGAATAATGGCGTTAAATTAAAAAAAGAGAAAGATAGAATTGAACAGATTGTTAATAGACCAATATTGAAATCAAGGCAGCATTATGTAAGAATGATTCTTCCAGACACTTATCAGAATTTGGTTGAATTGGGTGTTGAAGAAGACTATTCTATGGGATATAAGGATGCTACTGGTTTTAGAGCGAGTACTTGTACCCCTTTTTATTTTTATGATTTAGATTTTGAAATCCAAATACCAATTAAATTATTTCCATTTGCAGTGTCAGATCTAGCCTTAAAAAATCATTTCAATTATGTTCCTACAATAGCCAAATCAAAAATTAATAAATTGATAGATGAGGTGAAAAATGTTGATGGGACATTTATCATGATTTTCCATAATAAGACGTTAGCTAAAAATTCTAATAATCAAAATTGGAATCAATTGTATATTGATATAATATCTGAAAACAGCTAAATATGATACGATATATTAAGCGAGAAAAATTGGATATTAAAAAGTACAATGCATGTATTGAACAATCTAGAAACCATAAAATGTATGGGTATTCCTGGTATTTAGATATTGTGGCGGATAACTGGGGAATATTGATTTATGGAGATTATCAATATGTGATGCCACTTCCTTGGAGAAAAAAGTATGGAATTCACTATGTGTATCCACCGGAATGGACACAACAACTAGGTATTTTTTCTGCAAATAAGATTGACGCTACTCTTGTCGAAAAATTTCTAAAAAACATTCCAAGAAAGTTTAAAAAAGTTACAATTAATTTCAATTCTGGGAATTTCAATTCTAATTTTGAAACGAAATCAAATTTTTTATTGCCATTAAAGAAGCCACATAGCGATATAGTTGTTGGTTATTCTAAATTAAGAAAGCGACATGTAAAGAAAACGTTCGAGAGTTCAATTGAATTAAATAATTCTGATAATTGTAATGATTTAATTGAAATGTTTATTGATCAAAAAAAAGACACAATCAATATAATTCCTTCAAGTTATGAGAAATTAAAAAATCTTGTTTCTTATTTAATAGAAAATAGAGAAGTACTGATAGTTAAGGCGACTAATAGGAGTAATGAATTGCTCGGAGGCGCAATTTTTATAATTGAAAACAGTACCATTTATTATTTATTTTCAACGATTAATAAAGAGGGGAATGAAAAATTTATAATGACTCAGGTTATAGATTCAATTATTAAACAGTACTCTGAAACTGATTACATTCTCGATTTCGAAGGTTCAATGGTTCCTGGAATCGCTAGATTTTTTGAGAGTTTTGGAGCAAAAGAAGAAGAATATTTTTCCTTTAAAAAGTATGTTGTTTTTTAAAATAGTATTTAAAAAGTAAAAACGATAAAATTCCCGTAAACCACATTAATATTGCTGAAGTTATTGCAGCCCCTTTTATCCCATATATAGGAATTAAATAGTTGTTCAATATAAAGTTTAATAGCAATGCAATTGCTGTGATAATGAAATTCATATTAGCTTTTCCTAGAGAAGATAGTAAGTTTCCAAATAAGCCTCTAATGAATAATATACCACAGACTCCAACGACAAGAATCATAAAAGTTTCAGTATATTTTATAAACTCTTCACCAAATATTCTTAATAAATATTCAGAAAATAACCAAGAAAATACAATAAATAAAACACTTATTATCCCAAATAGGAGCATATAGTTTTTTATATAATTATGTATGTATTTTTTGTTTTTAATATTCTCTGTAAATGAAACAAAATCAGTATTCATAAATGATTGAGGAAGAAATAGAATGCTAAATGGAATCAATGTTAAGTACTTGTAATTAGTAATCATTTCAGCATTGTTAAGTAAATTCCCTATCAGTAGGATATCAATTATGAAAAGTAATTGAGTTACAACATTAGACATACTAGAGAAAAACCCATACTTCCAAAAAGATGAATCTGTGATTGATAAAACATTAATATTTGAAAAGTTAATATTTAATTTTTTAATAAAAATTAATGCAGTAATAATAGGAGCAAGGATCAATGCAACGACATATCCTTTTTCTTCAAAATAAAAACTTAGTACTAAAACCATAACTACAAGAATCACATTATATGTTACTTCAGTCAGAATAAATGATTTATTGTCATGTTTTAAGCGAAATTGGATTTTAATAATTTCAAGAATATACATTGGTAATATTATAATAGACAGAAGTATTATATAGGTACTTGTGTTTTCAAATCTAAATGATGCTAATGAACTTACTATAATGATAAAGGCTATAAGGAGAATTGAAACAAGGGTTCCTTTTTTTAAAACATAAATAAATAATGTGTCTTTTTCTTCATTAGACTTCAATAGCGAGCCATATCTTATAAGTCCTTGGTGTAAACCAAGACCGCCAAGTGGAATGATAAATAAGATAAAATTAAGGGCATAAACAACTACTCCTAGTTCTTTATTTGGAATCAACTGTAGTGCAATCCAAGAGGTAATAAATGAAAGAAGTCGAGCCATAAATGTTCCAAAGAAAACATAGAGTCCAGACCTTTTTCTAAAATGATTAATATATACTAATAGATCTTTCAATTAAATAAAATTTTATGATATAATTCTGAAAACGAATTGCTTATTGCTTCTATTCCGAAGTTATTATGAGCATATTCGTGCATAATTTTTTTGTCAGATTTCACTTCTGAATTATAAATTTTTAAAATGGCATTTTTTAATGAATCTTCTTTTTTGGGTTCAATTAAAATTCCGAAATCATTCGGAAAATATTCTTTGATTCCTCCGACATCTGTGGAAATGACTGGCACACCACAGGCAAATGATTCTAAGATAACACAAGGCAGATTTTCATAATTACTGAACAAAACAAACACATTAGATTTTTTTAAATAAGTCGCTACTTCAGCATTTGGAATTTGATCTATAAGTTCAATGTTTTTAATATTCAGTTCCTTAACTAAGGGTTCGTATTTTCCAGAATTCTCGCCAATCAATTGAAACTTTACATTAGGAATTGAATTTTGAACAATTGAAAAAGCTGAAAGAATCCCTTTTATATTTTTGACATCATCATCCATACTTGAAATATGGGTTACTGTAAAGTTTTTTAGTGTTTTAGTACTGGTATTGAAATGAGAAGTGTCTACAACATTGGGAACGGTAGAATAGCTTCCCTTTAGCCCAAACCCTTCCATTGCAGATTGCAAATTCTTACTTACAGGACATATGTAATCTGCGTTCTTCACGATCAATTGAGCGATTTTTTTTTGTAAAAAACCAATTTTTTTATTGTGTGGAAATTGATATCCACTCCAATGTTCAGAAATGAGATACTTCTTATTTTTAAACCATTTATAATAAAGAGCAACGATTCCAATAGGAAAGGTAATATTCATATGAATTAAATCGAAATGTCCGATTTTATTAATTTCTCTGAGGTAAATTCTAAAAAAAGAGACAAAGTTTAATACTTTATTTCTAGTTTTTGGAAGATAAATAAGTATCGATTTAATATTAGAATCTTCCGATATTTTATATCCCTTTTTTTTTATAGAATCATCCGTAATTACATGAACAACGGTTACATTATGTTGCGTAGAAACCGCTTTAGCATGCCTTTCTATAAAATCACCAATGAATGGCTTTATATCGTTAGGATACCAACTGCTTAAAAATAATATATGAAGTTTTTTACTCAATAAAATATGTTTGTTCAAATATAGCAAAATTTAAATCACACTCTTTTTTAATTCCTTTAATAACTGTATTTTTATCAAATGAAAATTAAACATATTTTTTTCGATTTAGACCATACATTATGGGATTTTGAAGCGAATTCTAGAGCTACTTTTATTAAAATCATAAAAGATAATAACGTTAATGTAAACTTCGAAAAATTCTTAAATTATTACAAGCAGATTAACTTAGAATATTGGAGATTGTATAGAAATAATGCTATCTCGAAAGAGAAACTCCGATATGGAAGACTGAAAGATACATTTGATAAGATCAATGTTGTTGTCTCTGATGATATGATTCATTCACTGTCTGAAGATTATATAAAGTACTTGTCGACTTTTAATAAAGTGTTTGATGGAACTTATGAAATTTTAGATTATTTAAGTAAAAAATATACATTGCATATTATTACAAATGGATTCTCTGAAGTTCAAAATTTGAAAATGGTTAATTCTAAACTTGATATTTATTTTGAAAAAATTATAACGTCAGAATCAGTAGGAGTGAAGAAGCCTAATCCTAAAATATTTCAATATGCTCTTGAACAAGCCAATGCAATCCCTAGTGAGTGTGTCATGATAGGTGATAGTTGGGAAGCGGATATTATGGGTGCTAAAAACTTTGGAATAAAACCAATTTACTGTAATTTTGAGAACCAATCAGTCGGTGAATCAGTAATAAGTATTGAAAATTTACTCGACTTGAAAAAGTACTTGTAATTAAAACAGCACAACAATGTTAAAAATAAAATTTAGTATATTCATTTTCGCTTTTAGTTTTTTATCAATATTCTCTCAAGAGGAAAATATTAATAACTATAAATATATTATTGTTCCAGAACAATTTGAATTTCAAAATAGTGAGGATTCTTTTCAGATTAACTCTTTGACTAAGTTCTTATTCAATAAATACGGCTATAATGTTCTATTAAGTGCTGAACAATATCCTGAAGACCTAAGTAGGAATAAATGCTTAGCATTGACAACACGCATGAATGAAAGATCAGGAATGTTTGGTAAAAAAATCAACTTTGCCTTAGTAAATTGTAGTAATGTTGTTGTTTATTCGTCAAGATCAGGTACTTCAAAAGAGAAAGATTTTAAAAGATCATATCAGCAAGCTATCAGGAAGACTTTTGAAAGTTTGAAATCTGTGAACTATAATTATGTGGCTAATAAAGACGTTCTTCTATCACAGTCTGAACTTGAAATAGTAGAGGTTGAAAACCCACAAACAGTAAAAGTAATTCCTGAGGTTATTCAAGAAGTCATTCCAGCAGTAAAGTCTATTGTTAAAACTTCACCAGTTGAAGAACCTAAAAAGATCAAGAGTTTTTTAATTGCACAAGACATTTCAAATGGATTTAACTTGTTTGATAATACCAATAAATCACAATATGAACTTCAAGAGACGAGTGTAAAAAATATCTATATAGTTAAAGGAATTGATGGTGTTTTATTTAAATCTAAAAACAAATGGATTTTAGAATATTATATTGACAATCAATTTTTTAAAAAAGAATTAAATATTAAATTCTAGTAATTATACTTCTTTTTCCATCTTTTTTTTAAAAATTCTTTAAAACTATTTTCTCGGACATTATTTCCAGGTTCATACAATTTGGAATTTGAAATTTCTTCAGGTAAGAATTCTTGATCTATAAAATTATTTTCGTGGTTGTGGGCATATTTGTAATCCTTTCCATAGTTTAGATCTTTCATCAACTTAGTCGGAGCATTTCTTAAATGTAATGGAACGGATAAATCACCAGTTTTTTGTACTAGTTGTTGTGCTTTACCAATTGCTTCATAAGATGCATTACTTTTAGGCGAATTAGCAAGATATACGGCGCATTGACTTAAAATGATACGAGATTCTGGAAATCCTATTGTGCTAACAGCTTGAAAAGTAGTATTAGCAAGAATCAACGCATTAGGGTTTGCGTTTCCGATATCTTCAGAGGCAGAAATAAGCAATCTTCTTGCAATAAATTTCACATCTTCACCACCTTCAATCATTCTTGCTAGCCAATATACTGCAGCATTTGGATCACTCCCTCGGATTGACTTGATAAGTGCAGAAATGATATCGTAATGTTGTTCACCTGTTTTATCATAACGTGCCATATTTTTCTGAACACGCTCAAGGACAAATTTGTCAGTAATTGTTATAGAACCTTGTTCTGAGCTGACAAGCAATTCGAATATATTTAATAACTTTCTTGCATCACCTCCCGAAAGACGAAGTAAGGCATCTGTCTCTTTAAGGTTTATCTTCTTTTTAGATATGACGATATCATTTTTTATGGCTCTATTTAAAAGAGCAATAAGATCTTCTTTTTCAAATGAATTTAAAATATAAACCTGACACCGAGAGAGAAGGGCAGGAATCACTTCAAAACTTGGATTTTCTGTTGTTGCTCCTATCAGCGTCACCCAACCTTTTTCTACTGCGCCTAATAAAGAATCTTGTTGTGACTTACTGAATCTGTGAATTTCATCAATGAACAAAATCGGATTTTTGGTAGTGAATAATCCACCGCTATTTTTTGCTTTATCAATAACATCTCTGATATCTTTTACGCCAGAATTTATAGCGCTTAAGGCATAAAATGGACGTCCAGATTCTTTTGCAATAATATTGGCCAATGTAGTTTTTCCAATTCCTGGAGGTCCCCAAAGTATCAAGGAAGGAATTATTCCATTCTTTATATGCTGTGTTAAATATCCTTTTTCTCCAATCAAATGTTGCTGACTAATGTATTCATCAAGTGATTTCGGACGTATTCTTTCTGCTAATGGTTCATTCATCGTATAAAAATAGTAGTTTTATAGAGATTAAAATACACTAACTGACAATTTTTCCGAAGATGAAATTTTGGATACATTATTGAATAATAAATTTTATGGAAGATTCAAAACTCTTTAGATATAGAAATTCGGTTTTATATGCCCCAGTCATTGGTGTGTTTTCAATTTGGTTGGTATATTGGATAGAAATTAATTTTGGTTATAATTTTACAAGATTAGGTATTCACCCCTTAAAAATTTCAGGATTACAAGGTGTTTTTTTCTCTCCATTCATTCATGGTAGTACATCTCATTTATTTAACAACTCTGTTCCTCTAGGAGTGTTACTCGCTTCGTTATTCTTTTTTTACAATAAAATTGCTCTTAGAATACTTTTTTTAGGAACTATTTTTACAGGAATATTGACTTGGATATTGGCGACTAAATCTTACCATATTGGAGCTAGTGGAGTGGTGTATATGCTGTTTAGTTTTATTTTTTTTAGTGGGATTATAAGAAAACATTATCGTTTAATTGCTTTGTCTATGGTAGTCATTTTCTTATATGGTGGAATGATATGGTATATTTTTCCAATTAAAGCCCAGATGTCATGGGAAGGGCATTTGTCTGGTTTTTTAGTCGGGCTGATTTTGGCAATTTTATATAGGAAAATAGGCCCATTGAAAAGAGCGTATGTTTATAAAGAAACAGCGTTTGATGCGTTATTTGATGAAGACGGAAATTTTGCACCGCCTAAAGTTGAAGACGAAGTTGAATTAGACGATATAAAAGAGAAGTTAGATTAAATAGTCCTCTGCCTTACGGTCTCGTATAAAAACGCACCACAAGCTACCGAAACGTTTAGGGATTCAATTTCTCCTAATAAAGGGAGTTTTGCTTTTGCATCAACCATTTTTAAAATTGATGGATTGACTCCGCGATGTTCTGATCCCATAATAATTGCTGTAGGTAATTTAAAATCTACAGTATATAAAGTATCATCAGTTTTTTCAGTTGCAGCGACAATTTGGATTTCTTCTGCTTGTAAAATAAAGAGTACATCTTTTAAATGGTCGACTCTACATATAGGTACTTTAAAAGCCGCTCCAGCAGAAGTTTTTATAGCATCAGCATTTAAGGGTGCGCTTCCTTGATTCTGGATTATAATTCCATGTACGCCTGTACATTCAGCAGTTCTTATAATTGCTCCGAAGTTACGTACATCAGTTATCTGATCAAGCAATAAGAATAGCGGAGTACTATTACTTTCTTTTACTTTTTCAAGGAGTGTTTCAAAATCGTGAAAATCAATTGGTGATATTGTTGCTGCTACACCTTGATGATTATTGTCTTTTGATAAATGGTTTAATTTTTCTACGGGAACATGACTTGTAGAAATCTTATGTGCTTTGATAAGCCCATTTAGTTCTGAAAATAAATTTCCAGTTAATCCTTTTTGTAAATATACTTTTTGAATGGTTGCCCCAGAATTGATTGCTTCAATAATAGCTCTAATTCCAAATATTTTTGATGATTTTATTTCCATAGTGCAAAGGTAAAGAAATAAAAATACCATCTCAAAAAATGAGATGGTATTTTTATTCTAGTGTCATACAATTTTTATTCAATAATTACTTTTTTAATATAAAAATTTTCTTTTTGTGAAATTTTTAATATGTAAATTCCTTTAGCGAAATTTTCAGTATTAATAATTCCATTTATAACAGAAGTTCTCGCTTGCTTTATTTGATTATATATGTTTCTACCCTGAATATCATATAACTTAATATTTAAAGGAGCTTCGTTTTGGGAGGCTACTTGATATTGTAATTTATTTGAAGTAGGGTTGGGCCAAACTGTAAAGTTTAAAGTCTCAATTTTATCAACAGAAAGTGATGTATCTCCACCAGTAAAAATTAAAGAATAATTTTGAGGCGAATCAAGAGTTCCTTTGTGTGTAACTGTAATTGTATGTATACCTATGGATGGTGAATCAATATTGATTCTTTCGACATTGTCAACTAAATTATCTCCTGTTATAGCAGCCTCAGAAACATCAGATAAATCTAATTTCCAAGGATAATATGTAACTGGAATGGCTTGATTATCTATAACTCTTAAATCTAAATCATTTACTAAGGCTGGTACAGAACTATTTAATACTCCAGCTTGAGAAACGCCAGGTGGATCTGTCCAACAGATTGTTGCAATTATTGGACTGCCATTAGAAGAAGTAAAATTATAACTAAAGCTTTCTCCATTATTCAGAGTGTTTTCAAGAATCTTGGATTCGATATCATCATTTGAAGATTTTATAGTTTGTGCGGCTTTTCTAATATCTATTAAACCCCATCCGAATTTAGCATCTGGTCCATCATATTGGTTCCCTTCTAATGCTGTGTGGCATACAAGTCCTTTTAAAGTTGCTGACTTCATGTAATTAGAGTTTAATTCATTGTAATATTGTTGCAATAGAAGCATGGAGCCTGCAACATTTGGAGAGGCCATTGAAGTTCCAGAAAAAGTATCGTAATCGTTATCTGCACTTGAAACTGAAGAATATAATTGAGTGCCGTCTGCAGCGATATCTGGTTTTATTCTACCATCATCTGTAGGACCTATACTGCTAGACTGTTCGCTAGAAAGTGTAATAGAACCATCTCCAGGATTATATGTGGCATTAACTGATGCCACAACTAAATTGTTTTTTGATACTTTAAACCCAGTTAATTGATCATACCCATCTTCACTTTCAAGTCCTCCTACATAGTCATAATAGCCATCATTTCCTGCAGAATGAACAGATAAGGAATATTCTGCGTTATAAGCAATTTCATCCCAATCTCTAGAACTATCATAGTAGCAGCCCATAAACCATAGAGAACTTGATAATTCTCCGGAGTTATCAAAAACGGGGTTTCCGTATGAGTGATTAGATATTAGTAATCCGTTAGCAAATTCATTAATTATTTCTATTTCATCATTGGTCCAATCATAGGAAATTAAATTTGCTTGAGGTGCCATTCCTTTAGCATTGGCATCTTTACCTTGGGCTATCATAGTACCTGCAACATGAGTTGCATGATCTTGGTCTTCATCAATTGTTTGATTGTTTCCTATAGTTGCTCTAACGGTTAATTGGTCATAGGCTAAATACTCTTGATGACTTGAGAGAACAACCTCTTCATCCCAAATTCCAATAGTCATATTCTGTCCTTCTATACCTGGGTTTAAACCAAGTTCACCTTTGGCATGAAGTGTATTGGTTCTAGAAGATTTACTTGCTTCTTGATTATCAGTAGTAATATAAACAGGTTTTCCATCTATAATATCTCTTAAAATATAGGTTTTTCCACCTTTTATTTTCTTACGCTTGATTAATTTATTTAGAGCAATAAAATCATTTATTAGCTGCTGTTTTGCTAATTCTTTTTGCTCTATTTTTTTAGTTAATTCGTTTATTTTATTAAGATCATAGTTCTTAGTGTATCTTTTGATTTCTTGTTGTGATTGAGCAAATGAAAATAAGGATGATATAATTATGAGTATAGTGAATAGTTCTTTCATGGAATAGTTTATTTCAAATTAAATTCAAAAAAGGATTACCTAACTAAAGATAATCCTTTTTTGATAATTCAATATTTTATCTAAGGATTAATTGCTCACTGTAAAATCCATTGAATGTTCAAGACCAAAATCACCAGAAACAGTAGCTAATTCTATACCGTTCTGAGTAATGGTTGCACTTCCGTTTGCAGGATAAGATAAACCATCTCCCCATGAATCAGTAATTGTGAAAGTATAAGTTCCGTCTGCTAAACATAAAGATTTACTGAAAGAAGGAAGGCCATCTTCCCAATCTCCACCAGTTGCAACGGTACTACCAGAAGCATTAGAAATTTCATAATAACTTTCGCTTGCATATCCATCAAATAGAATGTCTAATACTACAGGGAAATCACAAACTTGTGAGATGTTGAATGTAATTGCTTCTCCTACATATAATCCGCTAGTTGGAATCAAATCAATTACTAGAGTTTCACCAAGGAGACCAATGTTAACATCAGAAACAGTAACTTCTATCATTCCTTCGCTAGAATTAGCAGGAATTGTAACAGTAGTTGGGACAATGTATGATACAGGATCTGCAGTCGTTGCTTCTAAATTAACTGAAATATCAAAAGTTCTTGCAGAACCAGTGATTATAGCAGAAAATATTTTAATCTCGCCAGTAACTGTAGTTCCTACATTAATCGGGAAATCAAACGTTGATGTTTCAAAAGTTATATAATTTGCTGAACTTCTGTCTTCTTCTTCTTCAGAACAACCATTCAGTATAAAAGCTGAGATTGCTAGAAGAAATATATATTTAAGGTTTTTCATAATATAAATAATTTGTTTTAATAATTTAAGATGTAATGATTTAAAGTTCCAAGTCTTTTAAATACTTAACTTAAAAGACCAGGAATCCTAATTTTTATCTGTCAGCATTAATGCTATCATCAATGTTATCATTTGCATCAATTTCAATCTGTGGTATTTTAAGGAAGAATTTCTTATCATCCGCAGATAAATCAGCTACAGACATAATTCTTTGATTTCCAGTTCTTGTAATTCCAGAACGAGTTCTTTTTGCATCGAACCATTCAACTCCAATTTCGGCATATAATTCTTTACGTCTTTCTACCATGATTTCACTAATAAGATCTACTCCAGTATTACCAGAAGCAACTGCATTTATATCTCTGTTAGATTGCAAAGAGAATAAAAGAGCAGCAGCAGGTACATCGAAAGATTGTCGAGCCATTGCTTCAGCCTCTGTTAAAAGCATTTCTGCTGTTCTAATTATCGGATGATCAGAATCAAAGTTAAATGTGAACTTTGTAGTTACCCAATTTCTGTAATCTTCATCAGGAACATTTAACTTTTCTGCAAATAATGCACGAACATCTGTTGCAGAGAAAAGGTTTACAAAATCATTATTCACATAAGTTGCAGAATAAGATAATGTATAATGATCTGCTTGCGCATGAGGAGCACCCCAATAATAATTTGATTGGTCAGATGATTGAGCACTTCCCCAAATCCATTCTGGGTTTGTATAATCGTCGAAACCATTACCATAAGTACTAGCATCTAAAAATGGAGTTCCACCACCATAAGCTGCATTTGCTGCAGTTTGAGCACCAGCCCAATTTTCCATAGTTAAATAAACTCTAGATAAAATTCCATTTGCAACAGCTTTGTTTATATAAGACTTACCTAAACGACTGTCGTTTAAATTAGCTACTGCATATGTTAAATCGTCTAAAATTAAAGTGTACATTTCTTCTAAAGTAGACATTGGTCCACCTTCAGTTGTAATTGAGGTTACGATTGGTGGTGCAGGTAATGTTTTGTCATACGAATATGTATGTTGAAATTCTTGTGCCAATTGAAAGTAAAATAAAGCTCTAATTGCTTTAGCTTGACCTATTAATTCTTTTTTATCTTGATCAGATAATGCAGGAGAATTCTCTACACCAGTAATTAAAATATTAGTTTGCCCAATCATATGGTAAGAATAGTTCCAAGTGAAACGTACTCTTCTATAAGTAGGCTCTCTATTATCGTTTTCATAATCGTAAGTAAACCAAGTGTTACGTTGAATAAGATCGTTACCTTTAACTGTTCTAGCATAATAAATTGAATTCAACCCAGCAGAATCTGTAGCGTCAAACTGTGTTCTAAATCTTCTCATGATACCAGAAATGTATGCGTCTGCACCAGTTCTAGAACCAAAGATTACGTTTTCACCAACTTGATCTGTCGGTGCTGGTTCGTTTACAAAATCATCCTCACATGCTGTTAAAAAAGCAAAGATGAAAATTACTGTCGAAATTTTTATAAATATTTTTTTCATTTTGTTTGTGTTTTATAATTCAATATTAAATCCTAATGACATAATTCTTTGGTTAAAAGAACGGCTATTAGTCGTACCAGCAAAACTTTGTTCTGGATCTATACCTTCATGACTTTGGTATGTAAATAAGTTATCTCCTTGAAAGTAAATTCTAACTCCAGAAAGACCAGCTTTCGCAATTAGATCTTTGTCAAAGTTATAACCAATATTAAGTGCTTTTAGCCTAATGTAATCATTCTGGAATAAAAACCTATCAGAAGTTGCATTGAAATCATTACTAGCATTCGATAAACGTGGAATATAAGTAACGTCTCCTGGGTTTTGCCATCTAGTAGCAAGATCTGGAGATGCAGCACGACCTAAATTTTCGAATCCATTCATTAAACTAGCGTAAGTAGAATCATAAATATATGCTCCAAAACTGAAGTTAAATAAAAGACTTAAGTCAAAGTTTTTAAATCTAACATTTGTGTTGAAACCTCCCATAAAATCTGGAATAGATTCTTTACCTGTTTCATAACGAGTAGCAGTAGCATAGTCATTAGTCACTTCTTTAACACCAGTAGGTTCACCATCAACATCAAGAATGTCTTTATACCATAATGCATCTCCATTAGAAGGATCTACACCAGCATATTCACGAACGTAAAACTGATATAAAGAATTTCCTTCTTTCCATAGTTTTGTTCCGTTAATAAACTCGTCTTGTGTTAACTCAGTAATTTCGTTTCTATCAAATGAAACATTAAAGCCAGCATTCCAAGTAAAATCATCTTTTTGAATAATAGACCCTTCTAAAGAAACTTCTACACCAGAATTGTTAAGAGATCCAATATTTGTAGTAATATCCTCAAAACCAGTAGAAGGAGGTAATGGTTGGTCATAAACTAAATCAACAGATTCTTTATTATAGTATTCTACGGTACCTTTTAATCTATTTTCAAGAACTCTAAAATCTAAACCAACATTAGATTGTGCTGTAGTTTCCCATGTTAGTCTTGGGTCATTTAAGTCTACTACAAGTACACCTGTGTTACCTAATTCATTCCATCCAGTATCAAAATTATTTGTGTAAGGGAAATAACCTACATTATTATTACCTAGTTCACCATAAGATCCTCTTAATTTCAAGTAATTGATGAAACTTGCATTTTGCATAAAGTTTTCTTTAGAAATAATCCATGATCCACCAACAGAGAAGAATTCTCCTTCACGTGTTTCTGGACTAAATTGGGACGAACTATCTGTTCTCCATGAACCTTCTAAAAAGTATTTGTTATCATAATTATAAGCAACACGTGCTAAGTAACTTTCAATTCTTTGATCAAAAATTGCACCACCAACACTTTCAGGAGTTGTGCTACCATTTAGAACTTGTACATTTGGAAGAAACCCTATACCTTGAGCGTTCATCGTACTGTAATTTAACTTGTATGCTTCTTGAATTAAATTTGCACTTACATTATGATTTGCACCAAAAGTTTTATTGAAATTTAAAGCATTCGTAAAGTTAGTAGTTCTTGTAATATCTCTATCTTGAGAAACTCTACCTCCAGCGTTTGCAGCATATCCAAATTCGTTATGTATATACTGAAATCCATCAAATGTATATTGTTCATAACCGATAGTAGATTTAAAACTTAAATAATCAGCAAACTTAATGTTAATGAATCCGTTTGCATTAAATTGATGACGTCTATTGAGGTTATCATAATTGAAAAGAGATCCGTATGCATTTTCACCTTCAAATACAGGTCTAACTCCATTAACAACCTGAGGATTATCTCCATAGTCAAAAATAGTATTGCCAAATCCATCTAATATATATTCGCCATTCTCGTCTCTTCTATTTACGGGGTAAATTGATGAAACTATTTGTGTCCATTGCACTGCACTTTGATACCCACCACCAGATTGAGTTGGCCTGTTTTGTTTTTGAGTTGAATAAGCAGAACTAAACCCTAAATCTAACCAATTATTAACATCTGTATTAACATTTAATCTAGTTGTTATTCTTTCGAAATCAGATTCTATTACAGAACCTTCCTGATCTAAATAGTTTGCAGATAAAAAGTATGTGCTATTTTCTGTTCCTCCAGATGCAGTTAAACCATATTCAGTTCTTTGGGCATTGTCGTTAAACATTAATTCTTCCCAATCCGTTTCCCATAATTTGTTGCTTGTAACTAGATTACCATTAGCATCTACAGGATTTGGTACACCTGGTCCATAAGGATTGTAACCTAAACCAAGAACTAAATTATTAGAAGCATTAGTCCCTGCTGTAATTGGGTCTTGTCCTCCTTCATATTGATTTGAATTTCTAATTGCTTCCCATTGGTAGGTCATTAAATCATCTGTACCAAATCTGTCATGTTGATCAACCGCTCTATCAGCGAATCCAACAGAACTTCTAAAAGTAACTTTGGTAGGAGCGTTTTTACGTCCTTTTTTAGTAACAATCAAAATTACACCATTAGCAGCCCTTGAACCGTATAATGCAGTAGCAGCTGCATCTTTAAGAACATTCATACTTTCTACTTGATCAGAACTAATAGAGTTAATATTACCATTAAATGGAGAGCCATCTAAAATAATAAGAGGATCAGCACCTGCATTAATGGAACCAATACCACGAATTCTAATCGTTGGATTATCTCCAGGTTGTCCACCTGCAGAAATTATATTTACTCCAGGAACACTACCTTGTATCGCATTAGTAATAGAAACAACTTGTTGTTTTTCTATCACATCTGAACTTACAACTGCAACAGATCCAACAATTGCTTCTTTAGTTTGAGTTCCATAAGCAACCACAACAACTTCATCAAGAACATTTCCTGATTTCATTGTTACATTCATAGTGTTAGAAGCACCTACAGTTTTTTGAGTATCTTCCATTCCTACGAAACTATATAGAAGAATATCTCCAACAGAAGCAGTTATGACGTAATTACCATCAAAATCTGTTTCAGAACCATTATTAGTACCTTTAATTATAATACTTACTCCTGGTAAAGGTCCTGAATCGTCAGAAACAGTTCCAGAAATAGTCTTAGACTGTGCAAACGTAAATTGCACTACGAACGCTAGTAGTAGCGTTAAAATTCTATTAAACTTTGTTTTCATTTGTATAATTATTTGAATTAATTTATTCAAAATTCTTAAAAAAATGTTAATAATCCAAATAACTTTTTCATGAAATAAACAACTGTAAGGAGAAAATTAATGAATGGTTCGATTCTAGCAATGAATAGTAAAATGGAGGTTTATAATAATAAACGATCATTATAATTAAGAAGTTTGTATAATTATAAAGTTTAACATTTATCGCAAAAAAAAACTACCAATTTACTTGGTAGTTTTTTTTATCAAACCGCTTAGTACGGAAGTTAAATTATCTTGTAAATATACTTTTTGGAGGGTTGCATCTGAATTTATTACTTCAATAATTGCTCTTATTCTGAATATTTTTGATGATTTTATTCCATGTTGCAAATGTATGTAAAATAAAAAACCATCAGTCAACTGACTGATGGTTTTTTTTATTAAGATAATGTTACTGTACTATTGTAAAACATTTGATTCAACGAAGAAATATCCATATTGATTTAACCAAGCGTTATATGAAGTTCCGCCTTGTACAAAGTCATACTCTAAATCCATAGTGTTACTTCCACAGATATCTATAACTCCAGTACCACTCAAGTTATATACATCTTGAACAGCACCATTATAAGTAGTAGTCATATAATAAGCTTCATCTATTGTAAATGCTCCAGTACCTAGATCAATTTCCATAGGTAGTGATACTTGATCAGCAATTACTTCTCCCCATGCAGTTTCCATAAATGTAACTCCAACACCAGTAATCCATAATACACCATCAGCATCAAGTGTTGTAGTAACCTCAGTAGGACCATAAATATCTGTTCCAGTCCAAGTTCCCACATAGTCAGCTAAATCAGTAACGTTCTTTTGACCAGCATAAGATATTGTATAGTCTGAACCTACTTTAATAATTTTAGCCATAATAAAATAAACACTAGAACAAGTTAATCCAGTATTTAAAGCATCAGTGAAATTATAAGTCTGATCATTGATTTTCCCAAGTTGATTAAATGTAACATTCAAGTCAATATTGGTTTCAATATCTGTAGCACTATAAAAATCTGCAACGATATAATATTCTCCATCTGGCTTGTCTGCTGTTAATACATAGTTTTCGAATTCAGAACCATCTGAATTATCTAAAATTTGTGTATAAGGTATATTAGTTATTAATAATCTTAAATCAGCAACATCTAGAGCATCAGCCTCATTTCCAAAATTATCAGTAACAGAACTTGATTGCATCCAATCAAGGTCAATTACTAGATCACCTTCACTTAAATTTAAAATTGTGAAAGTCATAGTCTCAGGCGTGATACTTGCATTTGCAGTTGTATTATCACCTACTTGAATTGTTACAGTTTCAGTTTCTTCAGCTAGTTCATCAGATAAAATAGTGATTGTACCAGTTGCAGATGTTGATCCTGCAGAAATTACTAAAGAATTATCAATAGTAAAATCTTCTCCCATTGTTGCATCTCCATCTACTTGTGAAATTTTCACTACAACATCCACAAGTTGTACTGTACTTAACGCAACAGTATAACTATATGATGAGTCATCTTCAACTAAACTAAGGTTTGAAACCTCAGGTGTAATTGTAATTTGAGGTGATGTAGGTACTACATTACCTGCTCCTGTATATTCTTCTTGATCAGAAGTACAACTAGATACTAGTAATACTAATGCCATCATAGAATAAAGAAGAACACTTTTCTTAAATATTATTGAATTCATAATTTTATTTATTTTTTTTAATTAGTTTACTATTTTCTCTAATAAATGATAAAACTCTCTAGGTCCTGAACCTGCAGTAAGGTAACCATAGACAAAATCTAATTGATCTTTACCATTTGGAACTAAAGTAGCTACATTAGGATCCGTTGTGAGACCACTTACATTCGTTAAGTTCGAAGCATCCGATGGATACGTCATAATAGGTTGATCATTTAATATTTGAGCAACACCATCCCATTCTATTGGTAAAGTAATAGCAGAAGTAGCAGGATCAATTTGGAAAAACAATACATTTCCAGCCCATCCTGATACAATTCCCCATTCAGCCCATTGATATGTAGTCGCATCAATAGATTTAATTACCATTTTCTCACCAGTCCACATTGCACCAGCACCATTATTCGCACCTAATCTGAAATACTCACCTTTTAAAACAGTGTAAGTTCCAGCAAATCGAGTCGAAACTGCAGCTTGTGTAGTTGCATAGTTTAAAGTTTCTAAACCATTACTAGTAGTTGTGAAATATTGCATTTCCCAATAATCTCCAATGGTGAAATCACCATCATTAGAAGATAAAGGAGTTCCTGCAACACTTAATCCTTCTACTAATTCAGGAAAAGTGAATTCATAACTTATTAGACTATTCTGAGCAGTATCTGTAATATCAATAGTTTTAAAGTTATCAACTGTATTAGATACAACAACAGTTTTTACTTCTTCACCATCAACCATCTCAACCTCAGTAGTGTAAAAAGTCTTTGCGATTCTTACACTAGTAGACTTTACAGCTCCTTGAAATACTCTTAGAGACGCACTGTAAGGGCCAGGATTTCCAACTACATAATTCAATGATATGTTTTTTACATCAAGTAGACCTCCAGTCTCTGCAGTACCAGCAGGGTTATCGACATTTAGATCTTCATCATTACAAGCATAAAATACTATCAATGATAAAAATATAATGCTTATTTTTTTTATTGCTTTCATAATTTTAATTTTATTAATTTTATTATTTATTCCACCATACTTTGGTCGTTAATAAATCTGCACCTTGCGAAGCAACTGCAGCACTGTAGTTAGCTCCATTTATTGAACTTTCAATAGTAGGATATGTAAATCTTGATGGAATCTCACTTATATTTCCATCGATAGCAGGAGACAATACAGGAAATCCTGTTCTTCTTTGCTCTGTCCATGATTCAATACCTTGAGTAAACATAGCTATCCACTTTTGATTTCCTATTTGCTCTAAAGCATCATTATTAACAACACTTAATGGAGTTCCTGTCTGAGTTTTAAAAGCGTCAGCATCAGCTTGTAAAATACCATTGGCAGCAAAACTTGCATCAAGTCCTTTATCATAATAAGCTTGTGCAGATCCACTAATCATTCCTTCTATTGCTGCTTCAGCCATTAAAAATTGAAGTTCAGCATAAGAAACGAAATATCCTGGTGCTTCTGGACGTAAATAGAAGTCTCCAAGTGGAGATACATTAGCATAATTATAATCATCGTTTGGTACACTTTCAATTCCTGCTGGTTTACCTCTATATTCATCAGCATCGTTTAATCCAACCATTACAGAAAGCCTTGGATCATCGTTGTTCTGTAGCATATCTACAAGCACAGAATTTACTTTCCATTCACCCCTTGTTCCGAAAACAATAGACTCATATAAAGGATTTGCACTAGGATCAGAACCTTCATAAATTAATTTAGCTTCATCATCGTTTGAACCAAATAACTTTCCAGAACTAATTAATGAATTTAAATCACCTGAAACATCTGATTTTCCTGAAATTCTCATTAAAGCTCTAAATTTTAATGAAGCAGCAAATTTTTCCCAACCACTAGCATCACCGTAATATAAAATATCAGATGTTGCATCAATAGACCCTTCTCCATTGATAAGAGTCATTGCTGTGTCAAGCATTCCCAATATTCCAGTGTAAACTGCAGCTTGTGGATCATATGCAGGAGATATAATTCCTTCATTAGCAGACATTGCTTCTGAAAAAGGAATATCACCATAAATATCAGTTAAGATAGAGTAACCATATGCTTGTAAAATTAATCCTACAGCCATAACTTTACTATTACCTTCAGCCTCAGCTAAAGTAGACATAGAATAAGCATCAGAAATACCAATTGCGAAATAGTTACTCCATGTAGAAGAAACTACAGATTCACGAGGGATATATCTCTCTTCATCATTGTACTGTACTTTAGTTACTTGTTGTGCCCATCCAGCAAATTCACCACCTACAAAAGTACTATAATTAGTATTTTGCATCTGTCTCACAGCACTAGGAAGTAGTAAGTGAGATGGAATAGCAGTTGGATTATTTGGATCTACGTTTATTTCCTCAAAATCTTTATCGCAACTCACAAAAACTATAGCAGCTATGAGTGCAAAGATCGATGTTAACTTAAATCGTTTCATATTTTTTATTTTTATTTTTATTAATAGTTAATTATAGTCCAACTCTTACATTAAAACCTATAGTTCTAGTAGATGGAATTTGACCAAATTCTTGACCTTGTTCACCGTTTGAACTACTAAAAGCAGATTCTGGATCAATATGTGGAGCGTTCTTATGCAATATCGCTAAGTTACGACCTACCACTGAAAAACTTACATCATTTATTCCTGTATTGTTTAACAAGTCTTTTGGTAACTTATACGTTAGCATCATTTGACGTAACTTTACATAAGAAGCATCAAATACTGCAGATTCAACTATTGAATTACTGTAGAAATTTTTATTAAAAGATTCAGCAGTTACTACAACATTGTTTGGTACATAAGTAATACCATCAGTAGCAAGCATCTGTCCATCACCTATAATACCAGTTTCTCTTCCTGCAACAGTGTTTGATAATGCACCAGCATAATTACCCCAAGTAGTTGTCATAGAGTGAATATCTCCACCTATTTTTGCATCTATCAAAGTATAAAAAGAAAAGTTTTTATAATCTAAAGTGAAATTCATTCCACCAGCCCAATCAGGAGTTACATTTCCAAGAATTTTTGTTCCTGAAGCTAACTTCGCTTGACCGTTTTCATAAAGAATACTTCCATTTGGAGTACGTTCCCAATAGTTTCCTACGATAGAACCATAAGGTTGTCCCTCTCTTGCTTCAAGAGTCATGTTCCATTGTCCACCTAAAACTAATGCTTCAAGTCCACCTAACGATACAACAGTGTTTTCGTTTTTAGCGAAATTCACTCCAACATCAAGTTTCCAATCATCATTTCTAAAAACAGTACTATTTAATTGTAATTCTATTCCTTTATTATTTAACTCTCCAACATTACTAATTGCATTCGTATATCCTGAAGCTGCAGAAACTTGAACTGGTACAACTAAATCTGTACTTGTTTGATCATAATAAGTAGCAGTAAATCTTAATTTACTATCAAATAATCTAACATCAGCACCAACTTCATACCCTTGAGTTGATTCAGACTTAATATTAGGATTGTTTAATGTTCCAGGTAAGAAAGCAACTGTAGTTGATCCAAATGGTTCTGATGACAACCCATAAACTGGTGCCAACTCATATGGATTTAAAGATCCAATTCCACCTACTTTAGACCATCCACCACGAACTTTTAAGAAAAAGTCATCAGATCCGATGATGTCAGAAATAACAGCACTACCAGTAACTGATGGGTAGAAAAATGAATTATTATCTACAGGTAATATACTTGCCCAGTCATTTCTTCCAGAGAATTCTAAGAATACTAAGTTTTTATATCCAATCTTACCATAACCGATAAAACTATTGATACGTTGTTCAGCAGTATAATCAGTAATAGTATAATTACTACCAGCTCTTAAATTATTTAAATCAAATAAACCAGGAAGTTGTAATTGACCAGCAGTTACAATATTCGTTTGACTATTTCTCTTCATTTGTGCCCCACCTAAAGAAATATCAAACGTAAAGTCTTCATTTATTTCAGTATTGTAAGATAAAAATACATCAGCATTTCTTTCAGTATAAGATCTTACATCCTCACGATAAGAACCGAAAGTAGCACTATTAGATCCATGTTCTTGTCTACTAGTAGTTATACTATTCCAGTGATCAATACCTAACTTACCATTTAAAGAGAAATTATCATTAAATTGATAGTTAAAACCAACATTTCCAATAACTCTATCTTTATCAAGGTCATTAGTATTCGTTTCTAATACCCAATATGGATTGTTCTGAAATACTGTATTCCAGTTTGCTGGAGTTCCAGCAGCAGCAGTTCCATCAGCAGATAAAGGTAAATTTCTCCAGTCTTTCAATGCTTGGAAATCTACATTTCTACCTGACCAAATAAACTGTTGAATAGGGTTTTCATTATTATATCCAGCAATTGGTAAATTATCACTTGCTGATTTAATATAATTTATAGAAACTGTTGTTGTTAATTTTTCACCTATTGTAAGTGAAGAAGAACCCCCAACATTAAATTTACTATAATCTGTAAAAGGAATAATTCCTGTTTGATCCATATTCCCTAAAGATAATCTATAAGATATATTTTCAGCACCACCAGAAAGAGATAAATTGTTAGTCAATGTTATTCCTGTATCATAAAAGTCTTTGATATTATTCGGCTGAGAAACCCAAGGTAATGGCGCACCACCAACTTTATATGAATCCCATTGAACAAACTCTAAACCAACGTCTAAAGGAGGACCCCAACTTTCATCAATTCCACCGTCTCCACTAGTACCATTAATAAACTCAAAGTTATCAGTACTTCCACCTTGACCATATGAATTTTGGTATTCAGGAAGGATTAATGCATTTTGAAAATCTACGTTAGTAGAAAAATTGATACCTAAAGTAGAATTTTTCTTACCAGTTTTAGTTTTAATTTCAATAACACCATTTGCAGCTCTTACACCATAAAGTGCAGCAGCAGCAGGCCCCTTTAAAACATTCATAGATTCAATATCATCTGGATTAATGTCAGAAACACCATTAGGTAAGTCTCTACCACCACCAGAACCAGCATTTCCTCCACCAGTACCATTGTAAATTGGTACACCGTCTACCACATATAATGGTTCATTACTACCTGTAATAGAACTAGCACCCCTTAATACTACTCTCGCAGAAGCACCAACTGCACCAGAACTTGACGTTACTTGTACACCAGCAATTTTACCAGAAAGAGCATTTGATAAGTTAGCCTCTCTTGCTTTAGTGAATTCATCACCTTCAAGTTGTTGAGATGAAAAAGTTGAAGAACGAGCTTCTACTTTTCTACCAAACCCTGAAATAACAACTTCATTAAGAGCTTCAGCATCTGCTTCCATAACAACGTTAATGTTGTTACTTGCTCCAACAGTTCTTGATTGACTAGACATTCCTATAAAACTATATTGAAGAACATCTCCAGTATTAGCAGAAAGTGAATAGTTACCGTCGAAATCTGTTTCAGTTCCTGTTCCAGTTCCTTTAACTATAATGCTTACTCCTGGTAAAGGTCCTGATTCATCAGAAACAGTACCAGAAATAGTCTTAGACTGTGCAAACGTAAATTGCACTACCAACGCCAGTAACAGCGTTAAAATTCCATTAAACTTTGTTTTCATTTGTATAATTATTTGAATTAATTTTCCCAAAAGTCTTAATAATTACTTAAAATTCCAACTTTTTAACATAAAAAATGTTAAAAAAGTTAAATAAATGTTAGTGGATATGGTTTATATCCTAAAAGTAAGATGATTATAAAGTTAAAAGGTTGCGTTGAATTTAAAAAAATTGAAAAAACTTAATGTGAAATCTTGAGTTATCAATATCTATTGGAATATCAGCTTCCTTTCCTAAAGCATAACTTAAATTAATGACTCCACTTTTTAGTTTATACTCATATCCAATCCCGAAACTATAAAGTTGTGTGTCGTTATTTAATAAGTCATTATTAACATACGCAAAGTCAGTGATAGAAAATAAGTAAGAAGAATTATAGAGGTAGTATCTGTATTCTAAATTAAGGATGGTATGAGAGGAAGTGAAAATACTCTGTTCATTAAACCCTCTGATTGAGTTGGTTCCACCAATTCGGAATAATTCATTCGTGAATAATTCATCAGAAATTAATAAAGCACTATGATTTTGAATAAAAATTGAATTCTTTTGATTGAGTGACCAATTGTAATAGGTAGTTAATTCATATTTTGATTGGTCAGTATTTAAAGATTCAGAAATTAAAGTTCTGTTTCCCCAAATTGCGTCTAAACGGAAAAAGAATTTGTTTTGGTAGTTTCTTTTTGTATCAAAAATATTTTTTTCAAAAGAAACTCCATAAAAATTATTTTTGAATTCACGTATCGAAGATTGTGAATCAGTAGTAGTTAAATCATTTGAATTTTCTGATTGATATTTTGCAGCTACTATAGTTTGAGGATTTAGTATGTATTTTAAATCAATTGATGCTTTGGTGTTTAAAAATGTTGTGTCTTGTTTATATATGTTAAAAGACATTTCAGGAGTAATATTAGAATTAAATATAAAAGGGATCTCGAGTTTAAGGCTAAACAATTTCTGATCTTCACCATTACTCTTCCATTTTAGAGCAATACTTTCTCCTCCATTAAAAGCATTATTAAGTGCTAAGTCGAAATGGCCATTGAATTCTAATTTTCCTTTTTTATTGGTTGAAAAACCAATAAGTCCATCGAAGACATTTGACTTGTTTTTTTGAAGGTATAGATATATAGAGGTAGAATCCTTAGTGAATAATATTTCTGGTGGTTTTATTTCTGATACAAATGCAAGAGAATTAATAGCATCACTTATCTGAGTTATTTTATTAGAATTAAAAATTGTTCCTTTTTGTAAATTCAAATAATGTTTGATAAATGATTTGGGGAATTTAGAATACCCTTTTACTACTATATTATCAATCGATCTGTTCTTTAGGTTGTTAATACTTAACTTGGCTTCAAAACCAACTTCCACCGTAATTAAGTTTTTTAACGATACTTCAGCAAATGTATTTCCATTACTTTCCAGATAATTTACAATTTCGTTAAGTATTAATGAAACTTGATCAATCGTCGTAGTAAAATATTCCTCATTGATAGTTGTTACGCGGCTTCTTATAATATCTTTTGGAATAATTCCGGTATCATAATAGACTTTAAGAAGATCAGTTTTATCACCTATTGTATAATGAGCAGTATAAATAGAGTCGTTTTGTTTGAATTCTTCTAAATGATTGTTTAGGTAGCCTCTTTTTTGTAATTGAAACGAAACAGAATCTATTTCAGAGATAAGAGATTTTTCTGTCAAATGAATTTGTGCGTAATCAATAGATTTTAAAACAAGATTATTTAAGGAATCCTTTGGAACTATTTTTAATTCTAATTCTTGAGAATTAGCAGTGTAAAACACAGATAATAAAAATGTGATATATATATAAGGAGTGAATTTTATTTTCAAATGATATAAATATAAGGTTATAATAGAGGCGTGAAGATAATGTATTCAAAGAATTAATAAAACAATATTAAAAATAAGTTAATTGACGTTTGAATTATTGGAATTTAATTGTACATTTGCACACTCTTAAAAAGAGAAGTTTAACAATAAAAACGTAAACAATAACAAATTAGTATGCCAACTATACAACAATTAGTACGCAAGGGAAGAACCAGTATAACTAAGAAGAGTAAATCGGCGGCTTTAAACTCATGTCCTCAACGTAGAGGAGTATGTACTCGTGTTTACACAACGACACCTAAGAAACCAAACTCAGCAATGAGAAAAGTAGCAAGGGTTCGTTTGACAAACGGAAACGAGGTTAATGCATATATTCCTGGAGAAGGACATAATTTACAAGAGCATTCGATAGTATTAGTTAGAGGAGGAAGGGTGAAAGATTTACCAGGAGTTAGATATCATATTGTACGTGGAGCCTTAGATACCGCAGGTGTTGAAGGAAGAACGCAAAGGAGATCTAAATACGGTACAAAACGCCCTAAAAAGTAACAGTAAAACTTTTAATGTAAAGACATGAGAAAAAGAAGAGCGAAAAAAAGAGTCCTTTTACCAGACCCTAAGTTTAATGATCAGTTAGTAACACGTTTCGTTAATAACTTGATGTGGGCCGGTAAAAAGTCAGTAGCTTTTAAAGTATTTTATGATGCACTAGACATTGTAGAAGAAAGAAAACAAGAAGGAGAAGAAAAATCAGCTTTAGAGATTTGGAAAGACGCATTAACTAATGTGATGCCGCAAGTAGAAGTGCGTAGTCGGCGTGTAGGTGGTGCAACGTTTCAAATTCCTATGCAAATCAGACCAGACCGTAAAATATCTATGGCAATTAAATGGATGATTTCATATACAAGAAAGCGTAACGAGAAAACAATGGCACAGAAGCTTGCAGGAGAAATTATTGCTGCTGCGAAAGAAGAAGGTGCTGCTGTAAAGAAAAGAGTTGATATTCACAAGATGGCAGAAGCTAATAAGGCATTTTCACATTTTAGATTTTAATAAGAAATGGCTAGAGATTTAAGATATACTAGAAATATTGGTATTGCTGCTCATATTGATGCAGGAAAAACAACAACTACCGAGCGTGTATTGTATTATACAGGTGTTTCTCATAAGATTGGTGAAGTACATGATGGTGCTGCAACTATGGACTGGATGGAACAAGAGCAAGAAAGAGGTATTACAATTACTTCTGCTGCTACAACTTGTACTTGGCAGTTTCCAAAAGAGAATGCTGAAGTTCTTCCTGAGACTAAAGATTACCACTTTAATATTATTGATACTCCAGGTCACGTAGATTTTACTGTTGAAGTAAATCGTTCATTACGTGTAT
>JAWUWX010000060.1:0-19952 GCA_034111625.1 Flavobacteriaceae bacterium
TTGTATCAATTGGGTATGTTACATAAGCCAATGCTAATTTTTCTTCATCAACTAATTTTAAAAAAGCTGGTACACCAATGTCTTTTACCAAGAATTTCAATCGTGCTTTTGCTCTTTTGTTACGTTCTCCAAATCGATCAAATACACGTAAAACACCTTCTATAGTCGGAATTAAAAATTGTTCTTCTAAAAACTCATAGATCACATCTGCATGTCTTGGTTGTGAACCTAATCCACCACCCAACAATACTTTAAATCCTTTTATGGTTTCTCCATTTATAGATTTTGATTTTGCAATAAAACCTAAATCATGCATAAAACTTATCGCTGTATCTTCATCGGTTCCAGAAAAAGAAATCTTAAACTTTCGTCCCATTTCTTGACAAATGGTATTTCTTAGAAAGAACTGAAATGTTGCATCTGCATATGGAGACACATCAAAAGGCTCATTAATATCTATTCCAGCAGTTTCAGAAGCTGTAACATTACGTACCGTATTTCCACACGCTTCGCGAAGTGTTACATTATCAAGTTCTAACGCTGCCCATAATTCTGGAGTACGATTTAAATCTACATAATGAATTTGGATATCTTGACGTGTTGTAATATGTAAACGGCTTCTAGAATATTCATCTGAAACTTCAGCAATTCGACGCAATTGATGACTTAACACTTTACCATAAGGCAACTTAATGCGAATCATTTGTACACCATCTTGTCGCTGACCATAAACACCTCTTGCCAATCGAAGACTTCTGAATTTTTCTTCGTCAATTTTTCCTTTATGAAAAAGCTCAATTTTATTGGCTAATTCTATAATATCCTTTTCTACTAAAGGGTTTTCTATTTCTGTTCTAAAACTTTGCATACTATTTTATTGAATAAAACCTGCTCCAACAGTATTATTAGATTGTGGATTAATTAAAATGAATGATCCATTAGTTCTATGTGATTTAAACGTATCATAAAAAATAGGTTTGTTTAACTTGAAGGAAACTGTTGCGATATCATTCATTTTTAAAGTAGTTACAGTATCATCTATACCAGAATAATCTGGATTTATTCTATGATGAATCTGATCTACTTTTGCCAAAACTTTATTAACTCCATGCTGTATCACATATTTATTTCCTCCAGTTAAGTTTTGAGAATCCATCCAAGAAATGGTTGCTGTAAATTGTTTATCTACTGTTGGTAAATCGTTCTCTTTAACAATCATATCACCTCTACTGATATTGACATCATCTTCAAGCGTAATTAAAACAGAAGAACGTCTTGAAGCCGTTTGTATTTTTTGATCATAAAAGTGAATGTTTTTAATTTTCGATTTCGTTTGAGATGGTAAAACCATAACATTATCACCTACACTTAATTCTCCTCCATATACTTTTCCTGCATAGCCTCTAAAGTCATGAAAATTTTCTGTTTTAGGTCTAATGACGTATTGCACTGGAAATCTTGGTGTTCCTACATTATAGATGTCCTCATTATTTACACCTTCTAGATTTTCTAGCAAGGTTTGCCCTTTGTACCAAGGTGTATTTTTAGATTTGTTAACAACATTATCACCCTTTAAAGCACTCACTGGAATAAATGTAATATTCTGATCTTGATAATCTCTTTTACTCATTAAATCTTCAAAATCTGATTTAATTGCATTGTATTTTTCTTCAGAAAAATCAACTAAATCCATTTTATTTATTGCTACAATAACCGTTTTAATTCTTAATAGATTATTGATGAAAAAGTGACGATTAGTTTGCTCTATAACTCCTTTTCTAGCATCTATCAAGACTATGGCTACTTGTGAGGTAGATGCTCCTGTAACCATGTTTCTTGTATATTCTACATGTCCAGGAGTGTCTGCAATAATGTAACTTTTAGAGGCTGTCGAGAAGTATATGTGAGCGACATCAATAGTAATACCCTGCTCTCTTTCTGCTACCAAACCATCTGTCGCTAGTGAAAAATCAAGATAATCATATCCTAATTGTTGGCTCTTTTTCTCAATTGCTTCTAACTTATCTGTTGTTAATGATTTAGTATCATACAATAATCTTCCTATTAATGTACTCTTCCCGTCATCTACACTTCCTGCTGTTGCTATTTTTAATACTTCCATTTTGTTCTCTTAGTTATCTGTCAATTAAAAATATCCTTGCTGCTTACGTTTTTCCATTGCTGCTTCAGAACGTTTATCATCTATTCTTGCTCCTCTTTCTGAAATTGTTGATTCACGAATTTCTTGAACTACAGTTGCTATATCACTTGCACTTGATAATACTGCAGCAGTACAACTCATATCACCGACTGTCCTAAACCGAACCAATCTATTCTCAACTACCTCATCTTCTTCCCTATAGACTACTTCATCATCTGATGACCAAATCAAACCATCTCTTAAAAATGTTTTTCTCTGATGTGCAAAATAGATAGATGGTATTTCGATATTTTCTTTTTGGATATATGACCAAACGTCTAGTTCTGTCCAATTTGAAATTGGAAAGACTCTAACATTTTGCCCCAATTCAATTTGACCATTTAGCATGTCAAACAATTCTGGTCTTTGATTTTTTTCATCCCATTGTCCGAAATCATCACGTACTGAAAATATTCGCTCTTTTGCTCTTGCTTTTTCTTCATCCCGACGAGCTCCACCAATACAAGCGTCAAACTTAAATTCTTCAATAGCATCTAGGAGTGTTGTTGTCTGCAAGGAATTTCTACTTGCATATTTCCCTGACTCTTCTTTTACCTTTCCTTGATCTATTGAGTCTTGTACGTTTCTAACAATCAATTCTAATCCAAGTTCTTTAACAAGTCGATCTCTAAATTCTATTGTTTCCAGAAAATTATGACCCGTATCAATGTGCATTAATGGAAAAGGAATTTTTGCAGGATAAAATGCTTTTTGTGCCAATCTGACTAAGGTTATAGAATCCTTACCACCAGAGAATAAAAGCACTGGACGTTCAAATTGAGCAGCGACTTCCCGAAAGATATAAATAGCTTCGTTTTCTAATGGATTTATATTTGCTGTATTTTTCATTATGTTAATTTTATGCGTGTAATCCACATTCTCTATTTTCTAATACTTTAGTTGGATCAAAATAATTTAGCTCATTTGGAAGTTGGTTTTCTTCTAAATAAATATCTAAGTCTCCATCTGAATAGTTATAAAAAGGGCTCACTTTAAGTACACCATTTTTATCCTGAGATATAATATCTATACTATCTCTAAATGCTGTTTGCCCTTTTCTTAGATTCGTAAACCAAACATCTGGTTGATGTTCTGAAATTGCTCTTCTAAAAGGTTCCAATTTTACTTGCTCAGTAAATAGTTTATGTTTCGGATCGTCTATTTGCGGTATCCCTAATACTACATCTCTATATGCTGATGTTTGTTTTGGTACATATAACTGAATATTTAATTCTAATTTTGAAATTAAATCTTGAGCGTGTTTATATGTATTTGGCGTATTATAACCGGTATCACACCATATAACCTTTATTTCATTTTTTACCTGAGATGTAGCATGTAATAAAGCAACTTCATAAGGTCTGAAGTTAGTTGTAACTATAGGGTTTTTGGCATAATCCAAAGCCCAATTCACAATCTCTTTTGGAGATTTCTCTTTTAATTTGATGTTTATTTTATCTAAATTCATTTTCCCCATTTTATTTTGTTCCAAGTACGTTCATGAAAATAGTAGAGAATTAATTTTGATATTAATTCAATAAATCCAATTGAGAAAGCCAATGCTAACGTTCCTGTTATCAACCATGAAATTATGACTGTGGCTATTGTACCGATAATTCTCCAACTTATTGTTTTAACTAAACTTCGCTTAATCTTCTCTTCTGGTTGAGTTGAATTATTTTCAGTTTTGATGTTTATTTCTAAGGCTCTATCCATATTTAAATATTTAATACCTAATTACCCTATAGGCTTACTAGATTATTGTGTAAACATATATATTAATTCTTATATAAAAGAATAAAATAATTGAAAAATTAGAGGGTTATTTTATGAATTTAGCAATTAGATAAATCTGCTAAAGTTGTGTTTCTAAATATTTGTAGACTATTATCTCTCACCTGAAGCATTAAATTATGCACTGCACACTTTTTTTCGTCAGGGCAGTCATCACATTTCTCATAAAAATTTAAGCTTACACATGAAACCATAGCAATAGGACCTTCTAAAACTCGCATAACTGTAGTCATTTGAATTTCTTTTGGATCTTTAAGAAGATAGTAACCTCCTCCTTTGCCTTTTTTGGATCCTAAAAGTCCATTTTTTCGAAGTGTTAATAAAATACTCTCTAAAAACTTAATTGATATATTCTCACTTTCTGAAATTGTAGCTATTGAGATAGGGTTTCTATTTTCCAATCTTGATAAATAAGTTAGCGCCTTAATTCCGTATTTCGTTTTCTTTGAAAGCATCTCACAAATATACTATTTTATTAACTTTCAATTGCTTGTTTTAAATCATTTATAATATCATCTATATGCTCTAATCCAACTGAAACTCTCACCAATCCATCTGTGATTCCAGTTTCTAATCGATCTTCTACACCTAACTTATTGTGTGTTGTTGATGCTGGATGTGTAATGATTGTTCTCGTGTCACCAAGATTAGCAGATAATGAACATAATTTAATATTGTCCAAAAATTGTTTTCCTTTTTCAGTGCCTCCTTTGATTTCAAAAGCAACAACATTCCCTCCTAATTTCATTTGCTTTTTCGCAATTTCATATTGCGCATGAGATTTCAAAAAAGGGTATTTTACCTTATTTACATTAGGATGTTTCTCTAAAAATTCTGCAACTTTTAACGCATTTTCACAATGCCTTTCAACTCTTACTGCAAGTGTCTCTAAACTTTTAGACAATACCCAAGCATTGAATGGAGACATTGCTGGTCCAGTATTTCTTGAGAATAAATATATTTCTTTTATTAATTCTTTTTTTCCTACGGCAACTCCACCTAAAACTCGACCTTGACCATCAATAAGTTTGGTAGCAGAATGAATAACAATATCTGCTCCAAATTTTATCGGATTTTGTAAATAAGGAGTAGCGAAACAGTTATCAATTACTAATAACAAACCATGTTTTTTCGCAATGCTATTTAGCAATTCCAAATCCAAAATATCTACTGCAGGATTGGTTGGAGATTCAGCATATAAAATCTTAGTATTTGGTTGTATTAGGCATTCAATTTGATCAACTTCATTGATCTTAAAATAACTAGTCTTTATATTCCATTTTGGTAAAAACTTGGTAAATAAAGAATGTGTAGAGCCAAATACTGACCTACAGGAAACAATATGGTCACCAGCATTTAATAGAGCGCTAAAAGTCGAAAATACTGCCGACATTCCTGTCGCAAAAGCATATCCTGATTCTGCACCTTCCATTGCCACAATTTTATTGACAAATTCTGAAGTATTAGGGTTTGAGAATCTACTATATAAATTTCTATCTTTTTCTTCAGCAAATGACGCACGCATTTCTTCAGAATCTTCAAACACGAAACTAGAAGTTAAATATAAAGGTGTTGAGTGCTCAGAAAACTGGGTTCTTTCTGATTGGATTCTTATGGCTGCTGTTTCAAATTTATTTTCCATAATTAACGTACACTTTTAATCTTATTAGTTTGAAAAATTGGGTTTAAGAAATTTGACAATTGATCAAATTCGATTAAAAAACCGTCATGTCCATGAATAGAATTGATTTCATAAATACTCACATTCTTTTTGACCTTTTTCAGATCTTCAAGTGTATTCCAATTTTCTTCGGGCTTAAAAAACAGATCTGAATTGATTGTTATCATATGAATATGAGATGTGATCTTTGATGCAACTTCAATAAATGATCCACGGTTATCAGTAATATCAATTGTTCTCAATATTTGATTCATCATCTTATATGCACTTAGATTAAATCGTTTACTCAATTTTTCTCCATGGTGATTGAGCCAACTTTCAGTATTGAATAAATCACTATTTTTTTTACTTCTCTTAAATTTAGAGGTAAATGATTCTGGAGTTCGATACAAAGTCATCGCATGCATCCTTGCATCCTTTAATGGTTGTCTTGAATTGTTTAAAATCGCATCCTGAATGTGACAATTGGCAATTAACCAATCTGTTGATTTCCAATCTGTAGAAACAGGTATTAAGTGTTCTATTAAATTTGGATTAAGTGCTGCTAATTCCCAAGCAATTCCTCCCCCAACAGAACCGCCAATAACAGCAAATAAGCGCTCAATATTTAATTGTGCAAGTGCAAGTGCAAATATTTTAGCAATATCTCTTGCAGTAAAGTCTTTGTAGTTTTTAATTAAATTTTCAATTGTATTGTCATGTCCATTTCCTGGTATATTAAATGCTAATATGCAATAATCATTTGTATCAATACATTTATCATCACCTATTAAATCGTTCCACCAACCATTTCTCCCAATAACTTCAGAATTCCCTGTAAGAGCATGATTCACTAAAACAATCGGCGCTTCATTTAATGGTTTACCAAAAGTCTGGTAAGACAACTGAATAGTATTTGTCTTACCAGATTCTGTAATGTAATTGAGAATTTTAATATAATTTAATTGAATCATATAGTAACTAGTTAATCATGAAAATAGTTTAATTTAGAGTTTCAAAAGCTGCTTTTAAATCTGCTTTTAAGTCTTCCACATCTTCAATACCAACAGATAAACGGATTAAATCTCCAGAAACTCCTGCTGCTTCTTGTGCTGCTTCATCAAGTTGTTGATGCGTTGTGCTTCCTGGATGAATAATCAATGATTTTGTGTCTCCAATATTAGCAAGTAGTGAAAATAACTTTGTGTTATCTGCTATTTTTTTAGCTGCTTCAAAACCACCTTTATGTCCAAAGGTTACAATTCCACTTTGTCCTTTTGATAAGTATTTATCAGCTAATTTCTTATACTTACTGCTTTCTAATCCTGGATAATTTACCCAAGCAATTTCATCTTGTTCTTCTAGCCATTTTGCGATTTCTAAAGCATTTTCACTATGCTTTTTTATTCTTAGAGGTAATGTTTCTAAACCTTGAATAATTTGGAATGCATTAAACGGACTCAAGGCACCACCGAAATCTCTTAATCCTTCTAGAATCAATTTGAAAATATAGGATGCTGCTCCTAAAGTTTCGTGATATTTTAAACCGTGATATCCTGCTGAAGGCTCCGTGAATTCTGGAAATTTCCCATTGGTCCAATCAAAATTTCCGCCGTCAATTATTGCTCCACCTAGTGATGTTCCTTGTCCACCTATATATTTTGTCAACGAGTGAATTACAATATTCGCGCCATGTTTAATAGGGTTTAATAGGGCTGGAGTTGCAACTGTATTATCTACAATAAATGGAACTCCAGCAACTTTAGAATGTGCTGCAATCGCTTCGATATCTAAAACATCTAATTTTGGATTTCCTAAAGATTCTACAAAAAAGGCTCTCGTATTTTCTTGAACAGCAGTAGCAAAATTTTCTGGATTCGATGCATCTACAAATGTTGTTGTAATGCCTAATCTAGGAAGGGTAACACTTAATAAATTATACGTTCCACCATATAGACTGCTTGAGGCGACTATATGATCTCCTGCTTTTAAAAGTGTCAGTAGTCCTGTAGAAATAGCCGCTGTTCCTGATGCAAAAACCACTGCACCAATTCCTCCCTCCAATGCTGCTAAGCGTTCTTGTAAAACTTGATTCGTTGGATTGTTCAAGCGTGTGTAAATAAACCCTAATTCTTTTAAAGAGAATAGGTTTGCCGCATGATCCGAATCATTGAAAACATAAGATGTTGTTTGATAAATAGGAACAGCTCTTGTTCCTCCATTTGCTGCAAAATCATGTCCTGCATGTAATGCGTTGGTTGCTAATTTTTGTGTACTCATTTTTCTAATTTTTTTTGAATTAATAAATAAATTAAACCAAAAGCCAAATGCGCTTTTAAAAGCGTACTTAATAGAAAAATGTTAAAAAGAAATTAATAATTACAGATGAGTAATTATGTGTGGTTATCTATCCAAATCTTCGATAAATGAATCGAATTTTTAAGTAGAATTTAGCACCTTCTTTATTTCTAAAGGGTTGCTAAGGCTTCAATGGGTCTATCCCTCGGCCTTTCTTGATAACATTTCAGTAAGATATTGAACTTTGTGAGCGTAAATATTCAGTAATAAAAATTTAATATGCAAGTTTTTTTTTAAATATTTAATAAAAAATAAAATCAATGATAAGAATTAAGAACTAAAGAGTAAATTCGAATGGTCTGAAATTATTAGTTTTTGATTCGTTTCATTTTACCTAAACCTCAATCCAAATTGTCAATAAAAAATGAATAATATTCCACCAAAAAATTCCGTTTCGTATCATTATTCTTTTAAGGTTCAGAAAAAAGATATTGACATCTTGAATCATGTAAACAATTTAGTTTACTTAAAATGGGTTAATGATGTGTCAGAAAAACATTGGGAAGCGCTCTCTAATGATAAAATAAACGCAACGTATTATTGGGTTTGCTTACGTCACGAAATTGACTATTTAGGTGAAGCGTTTTTGGATGATGAAATTACAATACTAACTTGGGTTGGTGAATCCAAAGGTGTAAAATCAAAACGTCATGTTGCCATTATTAAAAATAAAAAAGTTATCGCAAAAGCTGAAACAACTTGGTGTTTAATAGATGTGAAGAGTAAGAAACCGACAAGAGTTAATTCAGAAATATTAGATTTACTATCATTCAAATAAAAACAAATTATTCTTTTCAAAAAAACCACAATCACGCTACTTAAAGCATTAAAAAAAACCTATAGATGGAAATAACTTTAATTATAATTACCTCTTTTGCTTTAAACGCTTGCCAACACCATATAAAATTAACAACAATTGATAATCTAAAAAACTATTGAAAACAACAAAACAACTCAAAATAATAAAACATATTTTATTATTAATAATAATAACTTTGAGCATCACAGTTAATGGACAAACAATTATTGGAAAATGGGAAACGTTTGACGATAAAACCAATGAAAAAAAAGCAATTATTGAAATTTACAATAAAGATAATATATATTACGCTAAAATAGTTGAGACCTTTATTGGTCCAAAAAATGCAACTTGCCAATATTGCAAAGGAACTAAAAAAGATAAACCAATAATTGGATTGATAATTATTCAAAATACTAAAAAAAACGGTAACGAATTTGATGGAGGGACAATTCTAGATCCGGAATCTGGAGTTATTTATAAGTGTTATTTAAAACTAATAGATAGTGACAAACTTAAAGTTAGAGGTTTTATTGGGTTTTCAATTTTTGGAAGAACTCAATATTGGCTTAGAAAAAAATAAAAAATGACATAGAACATTATTTAGCAAGTCGTTGGCTAAAATGCAAAACGAAAGCAAGTATCAAAATTTAATAGTTATGGAAAAAGGGGAAGTAGCGGGTAAAGCACCGCAAATGGAACAATTAGAAGAAGGTAAAAAATATGCATGGTGCGCCTGTGGTAAATCAGAAAATAAACTATGGTGCAATGGAGCTCATAAGGGAAGTGAATTTATACCAAATATTTTTCAAGTAGAAGAGTCTAAAACTGCTGCCATCTGCATGTGTAAACAGACAGAAACCCCTCCTTATTGCGATGGTTCTCATAATAACTTATAAATCAACAATAAACACAACACCTTTTAATGTCTTATAATGTTATTATAGTTGGCGGTGGACTAGCGGGATTGGCAAGTGCAGTACATTTATCTAAAAAAGGATTGTCTGTACTTCTAATAGAAAAAAACGAATACCCTAAACATAAAGTTTGTGGTGAGTATATTTCTAATGAGGTACTACCTTATTTAAAAGCATTAGACTTTAATCCATTCGACTTTGGCGCAAAAAACATGGTTAATTTTACGCTAAGTACGCCAAAAAGCAGATCTATAAGTGCTAAATTACCTACTGGAGGTTTTAGTATTAGCCGCTATTGTATCGATTGGGAGTTATCTAAAAAAGCAAAAAAATACGGTACTCAAATACTTCATGTAAACGTTACTGATATTCAATTCGAGAATGATCAATTCGAAGTATTTACAAGTCAAAGTAAGCAATATACCTCAGAGTTTGTTATTGGATCATTTGGAAAACGATCTAATCTGGATGTAAAAATGAACAGAGGTTTTATACAAAAAACATCTCCTTTTTTAGGCGTAAAAGCACATTACAAAGGAGATTTCCCTGAAGATGCTGTTGGGCTACATAATTTTGTAGGTGGTTATTGTGGTATTTCCAAAGTAGAAACTGACCTAGTAAACGTCTGTTATATTGCAGATTTTAAGGTATTTAAACAATATAAAACCATTGATGATTTTCAAAAGAAAGTACTAAGTCAGAACAAGTATTTAAAAGAGGTGTTCGATACCTATGTCCTAGCTTTCGAAAAACCATTAGCAATAAGTCAAGTTTCATTTTCGGAAAAACAACCCGTAGAGAAACATATACTAATGTGTGGTGACAGTGCAGGTATGATTCACCCATTAGCTGGAAATGGAATGAGTATGGCGATCAGAGCTGCTCAAATGGCTTCTGAGCAAATTCTAAAATTTAAATCTGGAGAAATAAACTCTAGGAAAGAATTAGAAAAAGAATACACCAAAATTTGGAACAAAGAGTTTAGTGCTAGACTAAAGTCGGGGCATATAATTGCAAAAGTATTCAGACTAGGGTTATTTTCTGAATTGATTATGTTGTTTTTAAAGTCATTTCCGTTTATATTGCCATATATCATTAAAAGAACACATGGTAAACCAATGAAAGCAGAACTATAATGTTTATAAATACAGCAAATAGAAGCACCGAAATTGAGATCATGGATGACCTTGATATGAGCGGTGAGGCCCTTATCAATTCACTGGATCAACTAGCCAACATAAATAAATGGTTGGGTGGTAACAAAACAACTATTGATTCGCTTAAAACCATACTAAAAACCCAAGCCAAAGACAAAACAATTAGCATTATAGACTTAGGTTGTGGAAATGGTGATATGCTGAGAAAAGTCGCCCATTTTGGCAAAAAAAACGATTATAAATTCAACTTGTTAGGCATAGATGCAAATCAAACCACTATTGATTATGCCATTAAATTATCGGCTAACTTCCCAGAAATAACTTACAAGAAAGAAGACGTTTTATCAGAAGGATTTGCAACTCACACCTACGATATAGCAATGTGTACCTTGTTTCTTCATCATTTTGAAGATCATGTAGCTTTAGACTTTGTTCAAACCCTGCTTAAGAATGCCAAAATTGGTGTTGTTATTAATGATTTACATCGTCACTGGCTAGCATATTACCTTTTCAAATTATTGACATCGGTTATTGGTAACAAGATGACAAGAGAAGATGGTTTAACATCCATCTTAAAAGCGTTTAAAAGAATAGATCTAGAAGGGTTTTCAAAAAAATTAAATTATAAAAGCACTATAACTTGGCGATGGGCATTTCGTTACCAATGGATAATTAACAAAACATGAGCGTAAAAATAACATCTGTAGTAACACAACTTCCGCCATATACAAGATCTACGGAAGAAATAATTCCATTTCTTAAGGTTTGGTTAACTGGACAAGATGAAAGGTATCAGAGGAAAGTTATTAAACTATTCGAAAATGCTGGAGTAGAAAGAAGGTATTCCATCATGGATGCAGAAGAAGTGTTTCTAAAAACTTCGTTTGAAGAAAAGAACGATATCTATAAGCGTGAAAGCATAAAAATGGCTGAGGGTGCATTGACTAAATCACTCAATAAGGCCAGCCTTACTCCTACCGATATTGATTTTATTATTACCGTAAGTTGCACGGGAATCATGATTCCATCTGTTGATGCATATCTAATCAATAAATTAGAAATGAAACAGGACATTGTACGACTTCCTGTTACGGAAATGGGTTGTGTTGCTGGAGTTTCAGGTATGATATACGCCAACAATTTCCTTAAAGCGAATCCAAATAAACGAGCGGTTGTTATAGCGATAGAATCTCCTACTTCCACTTTTCAAATTGAGGATTTTTCTATGGTCAACATTGTAAGTGCTGCTATTTTTGGAGATGGATGTGCCTGTACCATACTTTCTTCTTATGAAGAAGAAGAAGGTCCCGAAATAATTGATGAAGCCATGTATCATTTTTACGATTCGGAACACATGATGGGATTTGAACTTAAAAACTCAGGACTTCAAATGGTTTTGGATAAAGAAGTACCTGAAAAAATCGCTACTCATTTCCCTAAATTTGTACACCCTTTTTTAGAACGAAATAATTTATCTATTGAAGACGTTGATCATCTCATTTTCCATCCAGGAGGTAAAAAAATTGTACAAACTATAGAAGAACTATTTGGTTCTTTGGGAAAGAATATAGACATTACAAAAGCGGTATTGAAGGACTACGGAAACATGTCTAGCGCTACGGTACTTTATGTACTGGAAAGGTTTATAAATCAAGGTGTTAAAAAAGGAGACATTGGACTAATGCTGAGCTTTGGACCAGGTTTTACAGCCCAAAGATTACTACTGAAATGGTAAGAGAATTTGAAAATAAAAATGAGTGGGCTATCATACTTGGCGCTTCAAGTGGACTAGGCTTAGCTACTGCTAAAAAACTCGCAAAAGAAGGCTTGAATTTATGCTTAATTTATCGGGCTCGAAAAAGCGATGTTGTGGCTATTGAATCAGAATTTGAAGCGATTGTTTCAAATAGTAAAGTAAAGTTACTTCATTTCAATAAAGATGTGGTAAAATCGGAAAATAGAGAATCTATCCTTACCCAGTTAGAACAAAATTTGCAAGAAACTGGTAAAGTGAAATGCTTAGTTCATAGTATTGCCAAAGGAAATTTAAAACCCATGACTGCTGATGGAGCTAGGGAATTACAAAATGATGATTTTCACATTACGATGGAGAACATGGCCTTTAGTTTATACGATTGGACAAAGCATATTTTTAGTAAAAAAATATTCTCAAAAGATGCTCGTATCCTAAGTTTTACCAGCGAAGGAAATAAAAAAGCATGGCAAAATTATGCGGCCGTTTCTGCAGCTAAAGTTGCTTTAGAAGCCATCTCAAGAAACATTGCATTAGAATTTGCTCCACACGGAATTAAAGCAAATTGTATAGAGGCTGGAATTACAGACACTGCGTCTTTAAGAATGATCCCAGGAAATGAAAAACTAAAAGAATATACTATCCAACGAAATCCATTTAAAAGACTCACCACACCGGAAGATATTGCTAATGTGGTTTATCTATTAACCAAAGAAGAATCTAAATGGATTACAGGAGTAACAATTCCTGTTAACGGAGGAGAACATTTAAGTTAATATGGAATTCGAAGAAATAATAGCAAAACTCCCCTACCAACATCCATTTCTTTTTGTGGATGAAATACTCGAGGTGGACGAAAACGGTATTACTGGTTCCTATACCTACGATGCTGGACACGACTTTTATAAAGGTCATTTTAAAAACAATCCTGTTACGCCAGGCGTTATTTTAACTGAAACCATGGCTCAGATTGGATTGGTTTCATTCGGAGTTTATCTTTTGAGTAAATCAGGGAATCCGTTAAATAATATAAAAATTGCTTTAACTTCTTCAGAAGTCGATTTCTTTAAGCCTATTTTCCCTTCGGAAAAGGTTATTGTAAAAAGTAAGAAAGAGTATTTTAGGTTCAATAAATTAAAATGTAAAGTGGAAATGTATAACGAAGAAGGAGTGTTGGTTTGTAGAGGTAAAATAGCGGGCATGATGCAATATTAATATGGATAAAAGAATTGTAATAACTGGTCTTGGTATCGTTTCTCCCAATGGAGTTGGGTTAGACAATTTTATCAATGCCCTAAAAAATGGAACTTCTGGAATTGAATATCACGAGGCTTTAAAAAAATTAGGTTTTTCTTGCTGTATTGGAGGTATTCCAAATGTTTCGGAAGAATTAAAACGAAACTATTTTACTGAGCTTCAACTAAAAAACTTTAATAGCTCTGGTATACTGTATGGCTGTATGGCTGGTGTGGATGCGTGGAAAGATGCAGGCTTTTCGATAACGGACAACACCGACTATGACAGTGGAACAGTATTCGGAGCAGGAACTTCTGGAGTTGAAAAATTTAGAGAAGCCATTTACAAGTTAGATGATAAAAAAGTAAGACGCTTAGGCAGTACGATAGTCGCTCAAACGATGGCAAGTGGTGTTAGTGCCTACCTCGGAGGAATTTTAGGCTTAGGCAATCAAGTAAGCACCAATTCATCGGCTTGTATTACTGGCACAGAGGCTATATTGATGGGGTTCGATCGAATAAGAGCTGGACGTGCAAAACGAATGATAGTTGGTAGCACAAGCGATCACGGCCCTTATTTATGGGGAGGTTTTGATGCCCTTCGTGTTTTAACTTATAAACATAACGATTCTCCTGAAACAGGATCTAGACCAATGAGTGCTTCTGCTTCTGGGTTTGTACCTGGAAGTGGTGCTGGTGCTATGGTCATAGAATCATTGGAAAGTGCGCTAGAACGAAACGCAACTATCTATGCCGAAATATTGGGTGGGGAAGTAAATTCTGGAGGACAAAGAAATGAGGGTTCCATGACTGCTCCTAACTCCGAAGCTGTTCAACGCTGCATTAAAAATGCCATTGCTAATTCAAATATAACAGCTAAAGATATTGATGCTATTAATGGGCATTTAACAGCTACCAGTAAAGATTTTACAGAAATAGACAATTGGTCTAAAGCGTTAAATTTAAAAGGAAATGATTTCCCTTATATTAACTCTTTAAAATCAATGGTCGGACATTGCTTATCTGCCTCGGGAGCTATTGAAAGTGTTGCAAGCGTTTTGCAAATACATCATAACTTTATCTTTCCAAATATTAATTGCGAAGATGTAAACGAACAAATAACCTCCTTAATTTCTGAAGACAAAATACCTCGAAATTTAATTGAAAAAGAAGTTAATATTGTAGCAAAAGCTAGTTTTGGTTTTGGTGATGTAAACGGCTGTTTAATATTTAAAAAATTCCAACAATAATGAGTGATAAAAAACAAATGATCAGCGAGTTAAAATTGATAGTTAAACCCTACATTCAAGACGAAATAGCTTTTAAAAATTTAAACGAAGAAACTGATTTTATCAATGATTTGAAGATAAATTCCGCAAATCTGGTTGACGTTATTTTAGACATTGAAGATAAATATGACATTGAACTAGACAATGAATCTATGGATAAAATGCTAAATGTAAAAGCTGCTTTAGAAGTAATAAACACTAAAATTTCTAAAAAATAGTGGTCGGAAACGATATCATAGATATTAACGAAACAAGGCGCTCTTCTAATTGGGAAAGATCCCGGTTTATCCAAAAGATATTTACCATAAAAGAGCAGTCCATTATATATGCTTCTAATGATCCCTTTACAACCGTTTGGCATTTATGGAGCATGAAAGAAAGTGCCTACAAAGTGTTTATCCAAGCTGGTGGCAATAGATTTTTTAACCCTACAAAAATTGAATGTAGGCTAGACTCTTCAAAAAATGGTCAAGTTCAAATTGACACAACAACCTTAAGAACGCTCACTTCAATTAATTCTAATTATATTTTTAGCACTGCAACAACTCACAATACTGATATAGATACTTATATTTTCCAAATTACAGGAATGAACAGTAAGCAACAAAGTAATTTCATTCATCAACAATTATTAAATGACTTTGCAAAGAACAATTCTTTAAATTGTGCAGAGTTATTAATACAAAAAACAAAAAAAGGAGTTCCTATTATTTATTATAAAAACAAACCTCTAAAGAAATCAGTTTCCATCACTCATCATGGAAAATTTGCTGCTTATTCTATTCTAAATGACTAAAATCTATGAATAATTTTATATTGAATGTTTGTTCCCAATAGTTCTTCGAATTCCTAGTATAGATTTTATTAATGTCATATTATTATTTAAAATGATTCCTTACAAAAGCCTCTAAAGTTGCATAATCAAACGAACCAATCATGATGTGTTTTTTGGTTGATCCCTAATTACGCTATTCCGCTCTCATCCAAAACTATCTTGAATATTCTCCTTTAATCATCACACCATCTTTTTAAGGTTGATGATGAAAAACAGCATGTCTCTTCAAACTGTCCTGCTGTTTGATAATAAATACCTATTCTTTTATTTATTTTATAAAATATTTGCTTTTATTTTATGCCACATTTTATATAGCATATATCCTGAAATAAGGACTATAATAGTAAATATGATTGCAAATGTATGTTCTCCATAGATCCAATAACCCGTTGCAAATAAGATGCTGTAAATAAATAGACATCCTATTAGCATAGCTATAATTCCTGAAGGAACACTCCATGCTCCTTTAGTATTAATAATGTCTATGTTTTCTTGTTGTGCTTCGGTAATAACTTTACTCCATCCAGGTCCTCCAGGTTGCGTTCTTTTATAAAATCTTTGAAGTACTGCTTTTGTTTCTGGCTTCGTTAAAATTGTAACCAATATCCAAATAATCGTAGTAATTAAGACTACAATTGGAAATTTTGCCCAACTTGGCATCATGGCTTCATCACCAAACAAAGTTCCTCCAATTGTTTTTGAAGAGAATAGTAATGAAACGATTCCTGAAACTATCATTGCTGAGATTTCGCTCCAAGCATTAATTCTCCACCAAAACCATCTAAGTATAAAGATAAGACCCGTTCCCGCTCCAAACATGATAATGATATCAAATAGTTGCTTTGCGTTTTGTAAATACAGGGCGAATAAAGCACTTAAAATCATTAATACAACCGTTGAAATTCTACCAACGAGTACCAATTCTTTTTCGCTTGCATCTTTTTTTATTTGTTGTTTGTAAAAGTCATTAACAATATATGATGATCCCCAATTTAAATGTGTGGAAATAGTAGACATATAAGCCGCAATCAGTGATGCTAAGACTAACCCTAACAATCCACTTGGTAATTTAGTTAACATCGCTGAATAGGCCAAATCATGTCCTAATTTATCTTCAGATATATTTGGAAAGGCATCTTGAATACTCGCAATATCTGGAAAGACAACAAGAGATGCTAAAGCAACTAATATCCAAGGCCAAGGGCGTAAAGCATAATGCATGATATTAAAAAAGAAAGTAGCACCTATTGCATGATTTTCATCTTTTGCAGCCAACATACGTTGTGCAATATAACCACCACCTCCAGGTTCTGCTCCTGGATACCATGAACTCCACCACTGAACTGCTAATGGAATAATAAGCAAGGTAATCAATGCTTCTTTATCATTAAAATCAGGTAAAATAGAGAGTTTATCTGCTACATTTTCATGTAATAATAGCGCGTCTAAACCACCAATTTCTGGTAGATTCACCAAGTAATAAGCAGCTCCAATTGCACCTGCCATAGCAGTGAAAAATAAAATAAAATCGGTATAAACAACACCCTTAAATCCACCTAAAGCACTAAAAATAACAGTTACCGTACCAGCATATAGAATTGTTTCCCAAGGTTCTAGACCTAGCATAATACTTCCAATTTTAATAGCTGCAAGTGTTACACCTGCCATTGCAAACACATTAAATAGCAACCCTAAATAAAGTGCTCGAAAACCTCTTAAAAACCGTGCAGGTTTTCCACCATAGCGTAATTCATAAAATTCTATATCTGTATTTACATTTGATTTTCTCCATAATTTTGCATATACAAAAACAGTAAGAAGTCCTGTGATTAAAAATGACCACCACATCCAGTTTGCAGAAACACCATCTTTTCTCACAATATCTGTAACAAAGTTTGGAGTGTCTGTAGAGAACGTAGTTGCAACCATAGAGATACCTAATAACCACCAAGGCATATTTTTTCCTGAAAGAAAATACTCTGCTGAACTTTTTCCAGATTGTTTTGAAACATATATTCCAATAAATAGAGTAATAGCAAAAAATGTGATAATTAAAGTATAGTCTAGTGCTGATAATTCAATCATAGTTGAAGTTTTTCTTTGATTCAAAAATACACTTTTTTTTAAACCCTTCTTTGGATAAATATTAAGTTATAGGACTCTCTATAAAACCAGCTCAAGCAGTAAATATATATATTTACTTGGCCATATCATTAATTAATAGCTAAGCTCTCCGAGTTTGATTTTTTATAATACTTACTTAAATACTATTTTAGAGCAACAATGTCTTCTTTGGCTGTTAAATCTGGAACATCTTCTGAGAAAAGAAGACCTATTGTGGAATTAGGATAGTCAATAAAGTTATTAGTAAGTTTTTTTAAAGTAATCATATCGCAAATAAAAAAGAGATGAGTTTTAAAAACTCACCTCTTTTAACCTTAATTCAAATCTAAACTATTTTTTAATCAATTTAATTGTTTTACTTCCAACTGCAGAATTTACTTTTGCAAAGTATAATCCTGTATTTAAACCAGAAGCATCAATTTGAGCTTCATTAGCAGTTGGATTCATTGTTAAAACTACTTTTCCTAAAATATCATATACTTGAATAGAGTTAATAGCCTCATTCATAGATTTAATATTCCATCCATTTTCAGTAGGATTTGGATAAGCACTAAATTGGATCAATTCATTTTCTTCTATACTTAAAGTATTTCCTTTAGAGAAATAAAAATTAGCAACATACATTGTGTTTGGTCCAGCAGGATCAATAAGTAATTGAAATACTCCCGATAAATCAAATGCATATAAAGACATATCTATTTCTATACTTTGCCAAGAACCAGTCACTGTTGATCCTAAAGACTGAGAACTAGATTGTGCAGGTCCTGCACCAACCAACTTAACATCAATTCCATTAGACTCTGCAGTCCAATAATCAATATGCAAGGTTTCCATAGCAGTTAGGTCTATTACCCCTGTTGTTTGCATTCCGATAAATTCCCCTGTCATTTCCCAAACAGCTACTCCTCCTGCATCAAAAGCAGGATTAAAAGTTGATTCAGACCACGATGTAGGCAATTCCGCTAAAGTTATATCTGCATATGCACCATTACTAAATATTGATATAACATCTCCAGCATTTCTAGCTGGCGCTGTAGTAGGTGCTGTTGTAGGTACTGGTAATGCTACTGTAAAATTTACTGTGTAGGTTTTAGTAGTAGTTCCGTCTTGAGCAGTTGCAAGTACTGAACTTGCACCTGGTAATGAAGCTGCGTTTGAAGTAACAGCAGTTGCAGGAGATGCCTGCGCAGAAGTTCCTACAACCGTTGGCACAACTGTTGTACCAAGAGGCAATTCAATATCATAAGTTGTTACACCTGGTGCAAAACCAACTACTGTTGAACCATCCACAGTTAAGTCACTTAAATTAGCATCTGTTGCTGTGTCAAATGGAGCTTTCCAAAAATAAATATTATCAAAATACATAATATCTGCTGTCCCTGACGTTACAGGAACAATCCATAATAAGTTTGTTAAATCTGCAGCAGTGAAAAAACTAAGATCAATATCAAAAGATAACCATTCACCAGATGCAGGACCAATTTCAACAATTTTAACTTGGCCGTTACCAACACCGCCTGGGCTTTCTAATTTTAACTGAAATTCTGCTGGAGCACCAGTATAATAGACATCTATATGCAGTTTCTCCATTGCAGAAACGTCATAACTTACTCCACCTATTCCTGAATAATTATGAGCAGTATATTTTTTTACAGTATTACCGTCACCTAATACAACATCTCCAACGATAGTTGTACCACCACTAAAGTTGTCAAAAGTTACAACGGTCTCATTAACGTATTCATCACCTGAAGGCGAAGTAATACCATTATAAAAAGACATGTAATCCTCAGTAAGTCTGGCAATAGGGTTAGTAGCTCCAGTTGCTGGG
>JAWUWX010000061.1:0-26420 GCA_034111625.1 Flavobacteriaceae bacterium
AAGCGGCAATCGAAAATTCGTATGATTTATATTTACTCACCTATATAGATACACCTTGGGAAGCGGATGATTTACGTGATAAGCCTGAAGAGCGTTTAGAAATGTTTACAGCATTTAAAAACACATTAAAAAAACACAATCGTCCTTATATAGTATTGAAAGGAGATAAAGAAACTCGTTTAAAAGACGCCACAAAAGCGATTGACACATTACTTTCTGATCGTGAAAATTTAGATACCTTTTCTGATTCGTTAATTGATCTAGACATGCACTTTATGCATCAGAATTTCAATCAAGATCTGTTTTAATGGATATTGAAAGACTCGTTAAGGAACTTACCTTTAAAGCCACAAGGAGTGGTGGCGCTGGAGGACAACATGTGAATAAAGTTTCCTCCAAAGTTATTTTAACTTTTGACTTGGTATCGTCAACCGTTTTAGAAGAAAATGAAAAGGAAATTCTTTTAAAAAATTTAAAAACTAGATTAACCAAAGACAAACTCTTACTATTAAATTGTTCCGAAAGTCGAAGTCAACATAAAAACAAAGAACTCGTAATCAATCGTTTTTTAAAAATAATCTCTGAAGGATTGAAAGTTAAAAAAGTTCGTAAGAAATCTAAAGTTAGTAGGGCCGCTATTAAAAAAAGACTCGAAAAGAAAAGTCGACATGCGCTAAAAAAATCGAATCGAAGAAAACCACGAATTGATTAAATTATCTTCTTCTATTATTGTTTCTTCGACTATTACTATTCCCTTGAGAATTTCCGTCTCTAGGTCTAGAATTACGGGATTTACTTCTGTTGTTATTTCTACTATTATTTTGCTTAGGCTTGTTCTGAGATGGTTTTGCTGTAGGTTCAAAACCTTCAATAATTTCGGCATCCAATTTCTGTCCCAATAACTTTTCTATACCTTCAACATATTCTATTTCATCAACATCAACCAATGAAATTGCTTCACCACTTGCTCCTGCTCTACCTGTACGTCCTATTCTGTGCACATAATCTTCAGCAATATTAGGTAATTCGAAATTGATTACGTGTGGTAATAATGGTATATCCAATCCACGAGCAGCAATATCTGTTGCTACTAAAACGCGAACTCTTGCACTTTTAAAGGCTGCCAAAGCTTTAGTTCTTGCTCCTTGACTTTTATTTCCATGAATGGCTGCAGAAGAAATTCCTGCTTTTTCCAATTTTTCACTTAGTTTATTTGCACGGTGTTTTGTTCTGGTAAAAATCAACACTTGTTTCCAATTTCCATCAGAAATCAATTTTATAGTAAACTCAATTTTATCATCTTTATCAATTCGATATGCCTTTTGGACAACCATTTCAGCTGTAGAATTTTCACGTTCAGCCTCAACTAAAACAGGCTTCGTTAAAATACCTTCTGCCAATTTTTTAATTTCCTTAGAGAATGTGGCAGAAAACAATAGATTTTGTCTTCTTGTTGGCATCATTGCAATAATTTTTTTAATATCTCGTAAGAATCCCATATCAAGCATTCTATCTGCTTCATCTAGAACCAAAATATCTACTCGACCTAATGACAAGGCTCTTTGATCAATTAAATCTAATAATCGTCCAGGAGTTGCAACTACAATATCAACACCATATTTCAATGATTTTATCTGAGGTTTCGCATTTACACCACCAAAAATTACAGTTGACTTTATATCTAAAAACTGACTGTAATCCATCACATTTTTATGTACTTGAGCTGCCAGTTCTCTTGTTGGAGTTAAAACTAAAGCGCGAACAGGTCTTCTTCCTTCTTTCTTAGTTTGATGTAATATCTGAAGGATTGGTAATGTGAATCCAGCTGTTTTTCCAGTTCCTGTTTGAGCAGATGCCAATACATCTTTGCGTTCTAGTACTTTTGGAATTGCCTTTTCCTGAATAGGTGAAGGTATTGTATAGACTTGTTTTTCAACGGCTTTAAGTAATTCTGGGATTAATCCTAGTGATTTAAATGACATATAAATTGTTTGTGAAACGACAATTTAACTTTAGAGTCATTCCTGTATGAAGTCGCAAAGGTACAGCTAATTTTAACTTTCAAACCTAATTTCCAATTTTAGAAAAAATTAAATCAAATTTATATTTTTAGATTGTTATTTCTTTATACATTTGTACCGTTCTCAAAAAAGGGGTGCCTTCATCGGCTGAGATCATACCCAATGAACCTGGAACAGGTAATGCTGTTTAGGGAGGCGAAAATCGCCAATTTGCACAACAATAAAATACTCATTATGAGTATTATTATGAATTATTCAATTTTCGAATAATTACCTCTTTTTATTCGTTTTAATATATATTAAAATGAAAAAAATAACACTTGTTTTTTTATTGCTTGTAAGTTCAATCTATGCTCAAGAAGAGACTAAGAAAGATTCTATTAATTTTTTAGATGAAGTTTTAGATGAAGTTATTGTACAAGCAGTTAGAGTTAATTCTGATTCTCCAGTAACACATTCAAATTTATCAAAAAAAGAAATTTATAAACGTAACTTAGGACAAGATATCCCAATCTTAATGAATTATATGCCTAATGTAGTAACATCTTCTGACGCTGGTGCTGGAGTTGGTTATACCTATATTCGTGTTCGTGGTTCAGATGCTTCTAGAGTGAATGTTACCGTAAACGGAATTCCTTATAATGATGCTGAAAGTCAAGGCACATTTTGGGTAAATATGGGTGATTTCGCATCGTCTACACAAAGTTTACAATTACAACGAGGAGTTGGAACATCAACTAATGGTTCTAGTGCATTTGGCGCGAGTTTAAATATTTTAACAGATGCTATATCTGATGTAGCTAATGGGGAAATTTCAAATTCATTTGGATCATATGGAACAAGAAAACATACTGTGAAATTTTCTACAGGAAAATTAAATATGAACACTGAGCGCAATCGAAGTATTGAATTAGCTGGACGCGTATCAAATATTTATTCTGATGGATATGTAGACCGAGCATTTTCTGATTTAAAATCATATTTTTTACAAGGCTCATATTTAGATGATAATACACTCATTAAAGCGTTGGCATTTGGAGGGAAAGAAAAAACATACCAAGCATGGTTTGGTTTATCTGCCGATGAATTAAAAGAAGATAGAAGACAGAATCCTTATACGTATGATAACGAAACTGACAACTATCAGCAAGATCATTATCAATTGCATTGGAATGAAAAATTAAATGAGAATTGGTCGACTAACCTTGGCTTAAACTTTACACATGGAGAAGGTTATTTTGAACAATTTAAATCTGGAAAGAAACCTGAAGATTATGCAGATTTAGTTGTTGCAACTGATGGAAGCAGGACAGACTTAATAGTTCGTAGATGGTTGAAAAATGATTTTTATGTAGCCAATTTTAATGCAAATTATAATTCTGAAAAACTAAAAGTAATCTCTGGAATTTCATATAGCAATTACTCTGGAGATCATTTTGGAGAAGTTATTTGGGCAAAAGAGTTTGCTGAAAACGCTTCTATTCGAGATAAATATTATGAAAGTGATGCTGTTAAAAAAGATTTTAGCCTTTTTTCAAAAGTCACTTTTAACCTTTCAGAAAAACTAAAAACTTATATTGATCTACAAGGAAGATTTGTGAATTATTCTACTGTTGGTTTAACTTCAGACAGGAACGCTATAAATGTAGCATCAAACTTTAGTTTTTTCAATCCAAAAATTGGGTTTACCTATAGAGTGAATGACATTAACAGCCTATACACTTCTTATTCAAGAGCTAATAGAGAACCAAACCGTAAAGATTTTGAATTAAATATCAATGTGAAATCTGAAAAAATGAACGACTATGAATTAGGCTGGAGACTGAGAACAGATAATATTAAAGTGAGCGCCAATATTTACTATATGCAATATGCAAATCAGTTAATTTTAACTGGAGATATTGATGATACAGGAGATTATACGAGAGAAAATGTTGATGACAGTTATAGGTTAGGTCTAGAAATTGATGCGGACATTCAATTGAATGATAAAATCTCAATTCGTCCAAATATCTCTTTAAGTTCAAATAAAATTAATGACTTTTCCATCAACAGAGATAATACTACAACCTTTTTAGGTGATTCAGAAATTGCTTTTTCTCCTAGTATTGTTGCCGGAAATGCTTTTATGTACAGTCCATCTGATAAATTTCAATTGACTTTATTGTCAAAATTTGTCGGAGAACAATATTTAAGCAACACAGAAACTGAAGCATCAAAACTCGACAGTTATTTTACAAGTGACTTTAATATTTCTTATGAATTAGAGACCAACTCAATTTTTAAATCAATTGTATTTACAGGACTTGTAAATAATGTTTTCGATAAAGAATATGTTGATAGAGGTTATACGTATTTAGATTATTGGACTGGACCTACATCCTTTGAAGTTCAAGGATATTTTCCACAAGCTACAAGAAACTTCTTGGTTGGAGTGACTTTGAAATTCTAATTATTTAAGTAACAAAAAAGAGTCTAAAATTAACTAATAGTTAATTTTAGACTCTTTTTTTATTCTAGTTAGGAAATTATGAGTTGATTTTTTTAATAATTTCAGAATGATGAATGGTATGCAAATGTGTGAAATAAAGCATCTCTCTGATTGATAATTTTCCGATTACTGGATGTGGTAAAATATAAGTGTCTAATTGCTTTTCAGTCCAACTATTTAAGGATTTAATAAACTTCTTAGTTTCTATTTTATAGTCATTCAATATATAGTTTCTATTGGTATGGTCATTTTTAGGCCCAAAAGGATTGGGAGATGGAGCAAGACCAGAAGACAAAGCCGTATTATATTTATTTAAAACTTGTTCATAAGACCTTCCTTCTCTATTCATTTTACCAAACTTATAGTTTAGTAGAAATTTTGGAACTTTGTGAGCCTTGGTTAATGGCTTTATTGACTTTGTAAGATGCTCAATATTTCCATTTACAGACCACTTCCCGCCAATAGATTTTTTCACTTCTTCATCAGTCAAGTTTTCGACATAAGAGATAACTACATCAGTTGTTTTTTTAATATCATCTAATATTTCTTGTTTTTTCATGCTGATTTATACCTTTTGGTATTTTACTTTTTATCTAGGTCAACTGCGCATGTGCTTTTTCCTATTAAGTAATACAACCCACAAGTCCCTAAAAGGGATGTAAGCAATAATACAATAGAAACTGTATATAGAGCATAAGATGTCCAAGCCGTCTCCAATTCTAAACTGTAGGCAAAATAAGCAGCAATTAAAGCCAGAATAATTCGAATTATCTTGTCCGTATTTCCAACATTTTTATTCATATTCGTACGTATTAAATTATTATTTATTAGGTAGTGCTTTTTCTTTTTCAATCCACGCAGTTATTCCTCCTTCTAAATCATATACTTTGGTAAAACCTGCTTCTTTCAACTGAATTGCTGCTTTTCCACTTCTTCCTCCTGACTTACAATACAGATAAACTGGTTTATCTGTATCTAAAACTGACATTTGACTTAAAAAGTCATCATCAAAGAAATTGATGTTTTTAGCGTTATTGATAAATCCTTCAGTATATTCTTCAGGAGTTCGAACATCAATTAACTGAACATTAGAATCCAACTCATTAACGGTAGTTACTGAAATCAATTCAACGACATCTGCTTGAACAGTATTGTTCTGCTTACAAGTACAACTTATAAATGCTACTGAAATCATTAAAAAGAATAGCAATTTTACTTTTTTCATGTCTTTAATTTTATAGTGTTAAAACAATTCTCCAGAAGTTTTTCCTTTAATTTTCCCTAGGTGCTTATATGCCAACTCTGTGACTTCTCGTCCTCTAGGTGTACGCATTATAAAACCTTGTTGGATTAAAAACGGCTCATAGACTTCTTCAATAGTCTCAGTATTCTCACTTACAGCTGTCGCGAGTGTACTGATTCCTACAGGGCCTCCTTTAAACTTATCAATGATCGTTATTAAGATTTTATTATCCATCTCATCAAGTCCATGCGCATCAACTTGCAATGCTCCAAGTGCGTACTTCGCGATTTCTATATCGATATTACCATCTCCTTTTATTTGAGCAAAATCTCGTACTCTCCTTAATAAAGCATTTGCAATTCTAGGTGTCCCTCTACTTCTACCAGCAATCTCAATGGATGCTTCCATAGAAATAGGAACATTTAAAATTTTAGCACTACGCTGTACAATCGTAGTCAATAATTCTGTCTTATAATATTGTAACCTACTACTGATTCCAAAACGTGCACGCATTGGAGCTGTAAGCAATCCTGATCGTGTTGTTGCACCAACTAACGTAAATGGCTCTAAATCTATCTGAACAGAACGCGCATTAGGCCCTGATTCAATCATGATATCAATTCTATAGTCTTCCATTGCTGAATACAAGTACTCTTCTACAATTGGGCTTAAACGGTGAATTTCATCTATAAATAGTACATCTCTCTCACTAAGATTGGTTAACAGCCCTGCTAAATCTCCTGGCTTGTCCAATACAGGTCCAGAAGTAATCTTAATTCCTACGTTCAATTCATTGGCAAGAATGTGTGCTAAAGTTGTCTTTCCAAGTCCTGGAGGTCCATGAAACAAAGTGTGATCAAGAGCCTCACCTCTTTGATTGGCAGCTTGAACAAAAATTTGCAAATTGTCCAATACTTGGTCTTGACCTGTAAAATCTTCAAATGATAAAGGGCGTAGTTTTTTTTCTACGTCCAATTCTTCATTGGTCAAATTAGAATTCTCTGGATTTAAATTTTCATTCATACACAAATATACTGAAATAAAAAACCTTTCTATTTTAGAATAGAAAGGTTTTTTATGAATTTATTTTTTCGATTAAGTTGGCTCTTCACCTTCCATTAATGGAACAGTCTGACATACCCAATCCTCCTTATATCCTGGTTTACTATAATCGTAAGGCCATCTTTTAACTTCAGGAATTTCTCCAGGCCAGTTTCCATGAATATGATCAATAGGGGTTGTCCACTCAAGTGTATTAGATTTCCAAGGATTCTGAGTTGCTCTTTTACCCTTATAAATACTCCAGAAGAAATTTCCTAAAAATATTAATTGTGCAACTCCTCCTACTAAGGCAAACATCGTAATTATTATATTAATATCTGATAAATCATTAAAATAAGGAAAGGCCGTAGTTGTATAATATCTACGAGGTAATCCTGCAAGACCTACAAAGTGCATTGGGAAGAAAACTCCATATGCTGCAATTGCTGTAATCCAGAAATGCCAATATCCTAATGTTTTATTCATCATTCTACTAAACATTTTTGGGAACCAATGATATACTCCTGCAAACATTCCGTAAATAGCAGATACACCCATCACCAAGTGAAAATGAGCTACAACGAAATAAGTATCATGTACATTTATATCTAAAGCACTATCTCCAAGAATTAATCCTGTCAATCCTCCTGATAAGAATGTAGAAACCAATCCAATCGAAAATAACATGGCAGGATTCATTTGTAAATTCCCTCTCCAGAGTGTTGTGATATAGTTAAATCCTTTTACCGCAGATGGTATTGCAATTAATAAAGTCGTAAATGTAAATACAGACCCTAAAAATGGATTCATTCCAGTAATAAACATATGGTGACCCCATACAATCGTAGATAAGAATGCAATTGCTATAATTGATCCAATCATAGCACGATACCCAAAAATAGGTTTACGTGAATTTGTTGCAATAACTTCTGATGTAATTCCTAATGCTGGTAATAATACAATATATACTTCTGGATGTCCTAGGAACCAGAATAAGTGCTCAAACAAGATTGGAGATCCTCCTTGATAATGCAATACTCCTCCATCAATAAAGATATCTGATAAATAAAATGACGTTCCAAAACTCCTATCAAAAATCAACAATAATGCTGCTGATAATAATACTGGAAAGGATACAACTCCGATAATCGCTGTCACAAAAAAGGCCCAAATTGTCAATGGCAAACGAGTCATTTTCATTCCTACAGTACGCAAGTTTAAAACTGTTACTATATAATTTAAGGCTCCTAATAATGAAGATGCAACAAAGATTGCCATAGAAACTAGCCATAATGTCATTCCTGTTCCTGATCCAGGAATTGCTTGTGGCAATGCACTTAAAGGTGGATAAATTGTCCATCCTGCAGATGCTGGTCCGGCTTCAACAAATAATGAAATAAGCATAATTATACTTGACAAGAAAAATAACCAGTAAGAAACCATATTTAAGAATCCTGAGGCCATATCTCTAGCGCCAATCTGCAATGGAATTAAAAGGTTACTAAAAGTTCCACTCAATCCTGCAGTTAACACGAAGAATACCATAATAGTACCGTGAATCGTAACTAATGCTAAGTAAATATCTGGACTCATAACTCCACCATCTTGATGGCGTCCTAAGAATGCTTCTATCAAAGAAAATGAATGGTCTGGCCACGCAATTTGCAAACGGAATAACATTGACATAAACACACCAATTACTCCCATAAAAATACCTGTAATCAAGTATTGCTTAGAGATCATTTTGTGATCCTGGCTAAAAACGTATTTAGTAATAAATGTTTCTTTATGATGGTGATCTGACATAATCTTTATTTTGTAGTATAGTAACTTATTGTTTTAAAACTTGAGTCATTGATTGTTGTCCAGCGAGCCATTTGTTAAACTCATCCTCTTCTTGAACAATAATATTCATTTGCATATTATAATGAGACGCTCCACATATTTTATTACACAACAATAGGTAATTAAATTCATAAGAATCTTCTCCTTTTTCAGCTCTTATTTTATTAATATTTTCAACTTTGGCAATAATATGTTTATTCATTCGCATCTCTTCAGTAGTCATAGAAGGTGTGAAAGCAAATTGAGTTACCATTCCTGGAACACAATTCATTTGCGCCCTAAAATGAGGCATATATGCTGAGTGTAAAACGTCTTGTGAACGGAATTTAAAAATAACTGGTCTTCCTTTTGGTAAATGCAATTCACGTGTAGGTATATCATCTGCAGAATTAATATCTGTCATATCAACTCCCATAGTATTAATTCCTTTGATAAAACGAACATTTGCTCTTCCTAATTGATTGTCAGTACCTGCATATCTAGCTTCCCATCGAAATTGCTGTGCATAAACTTCAATATATAATGGGTCTTTTAAATCTGAAGGGTCGGTCATATCAATCCAAACTGACAAGCCATAGATAATCAATCCTGCAAGTACTACTGCTGGAGTAATTGTCCATATCATTTCTAATTTGTGACTATCAGCAAAGAAAAAAGCTTTTCTGTTATTTACTCCTCTGTACTTATAAGCAAAATAGAATAAGAAAAATTGCATAAATGCCTGAACGACAATAATCAGTCCCATTGTCCAGAAATAAAGGGTGTCATAACGGACTCCCTCTTCTGAAGCAGATTCTGGAAGTAATACAGCGTTGTATTTCCAAAAACAGAAAATCATCAATGCGTAAAATCCAATCATAAAAGCAAACATCAATTTACCTTGCTGATCATTATCTTCTTCAGTAGCAATATCTTGCTTTAAATTGAAGATATTCGTTAGTTGCCAGAACGTGCTGGCTATAAGTACTGCTATTAAAATATAAAATAACGCTAACATATTTATTTCTTTTCTTTATGTATTAATAGTGAAATTGTTCACTCTCTTTGATAAATGGATTTCCTTTTGCTAATAATGGAGCTTTGGTCAAGGCATTAAATACGATATATATAAACAAACCTAAAAAGAACAATGCTGCACCTATAACTTCGGGAGAGAAAAATGACCAATTAGAGCCAACTGATCCTGGAGTAATCATAATGTAGATATCAATATAATGTCCTATTAGAACAAGAATACCAGCCATAATGATAAACCAAGGCAATCTCTTATAATCACTATTCATTAATATTAATATTGGCAATGCAAAATTCAATACAATCATTCCTAAAAATGGAAATTTATACTCGTCGAATCGTTGCACATAATAGGTGACTTCTTCAGGAATATTAGCATACCATATCAACATAAACTGAGAGAACCATAAATAGGTCCAGAAAATACTAAATCCAAACATGAATTTAGCTAAATCGTGTAAATGACTGTCATTTACAAAATCTAAATATCCTCTAGATTTTAAATAGATTGTTATAATAGCAATCGTAGTTATTGCCGAAACAATCATACCTGCAAAAATATACCATCCAAATAATGTACTAAACCAGTGATGATCGATTGACATAATCCAATCCCAAGACATCATAGATTCAGTAATTAAAAAGAATACTAAAAACATTGCTGAAGCCTTCACTAATTTATAATAATGAACATTTCCTTCTGGAGCATCATCTTGAGCAAGCGTCTGCTTACGTGCATACCATCGATATAATATCCAACCACCAATATAAATTGCTGAACGAATTAATAACCATGGAACATTTAGATAAGAAACTTTATTGGCTAATAACTTATCATAACTGTCACCTGCAGGATCTAATAAATCAGGATTCATCCATGCAAATACATGATTCATATGCATTCCTGATAAAACCAAGAACAAAAATAAAATTACAGTTCCAATAGGTAAATAAGCGGTGATGGCTTCCATCACTCTGAATAATACAATCGACCATCCTGCTTGAGCAGCATGTTGAATTGCATAAAAAGCAAGTGTTCCTAGAGCGATCATCATAAAAAAGAAGATTGCTACATAAATTGCAGACCATGGCCTGTTCTTTAGTTGGTGAAATACATGCTCATCATGTTTTGCATCGTGTCCTCCTCCATGTGAAGCCGTTGCAGTTTCATGTCCAGTTGTTTCTATATGTGCATCATCCTTGGCATGAGAATCTTCTTCTCCGTGAGAAGTCGATGCAACTTCGTGATCTGTTCCATGAGTATCATGTGAACTTTGGTTTGCAATCATTTCCTTTGCTTCTTCAACAGTACTTGGTGCATTCATGAATCCCCAAGCAATACCTATCAAACCAACAATCATCAATACGAATGAAAATGTTCTTAATCTATTTGAAAACGTGTACATATTTCTAAATTCTAATTAAAAGAATTATTAATTATTTCTTAATTCTTGAACGTGCGCAACTATTTGCCAGCGTTCTTCTTCTGTCAATTGAGATGAGTGTGAACCCATTAAATTTTTACCATACATAATTACATGATAAATATTTCCATCAGTTAGATCTCTATCTTTATAATTTGGTATGCCCAAAAACTTTTCTCTTTTAACTAATTCTCCTTGACCTTCACCTTTATCCCCATGACAAGAAGTACAATAAATACCATATAAACTTTTTCCTCTTTTAGCATCTACTAAAGAATCAAGAGGGTTTTTTAAATTTGCTTTTGCCAATTCATATCCTTCTGGAGTATTTTCATAATCGTATGGCAATTCAGCACCACGAGCAAGTGTTCCTTCAGCAGGTATTCTTGACGCCATACCATTCTCATAAATAGCATTTTCTCCATAAGTCTCATAACTCACTGGCACATACATGTCAGGCATGTATTGCGAAGCTCTTGTTCTTTTATCACTACATGATGATAACACAACAAGTAGTATAAGTACAACTATATTTTTGATAACTTTTTTCATTTTCTCTTAATGCTTTTCAGTTACTTTAATTTCTACAGCTCCTGTTTCTTTTAAAAACGAAGTCAACTCTTTTTCATTTCCATCAACTGAAACTTCCATGACAAACATGTCGTCGGTAGTTCTTGGATCTGGGTTTTCAGCTTTTTTAAATGGCCATAATCTACTACGCATATAAAACGTAATTACCATTAAATGGGCTGCAAAAAATACCGTCATTTCAAACATGATAGGAACGAATGCCGGCATATTAAGAAACCATGAAAAACTTGGTTTTCCACCAATATTCATTGGCCAATCTTGAATCATCATATAATTAGTCATCCATATTGCAAATGATAATCCACACAACCCATACATAAAAGCAGTAATTGCAATTTTAGTTGGCGCTAATCCCATCGCTTTATCCAATCCATGAACAGGGAATGGCGTAAAAACTTCTTCAATATGATGATGAGCTGCACGAGTTTCCTTCACAGCTGACATTAAAATGTCATCATCATTATACATTGCTTGTATTACTTTAGAACTCATAATACTATTTTTTAGTTTGTTTAGTTGGTGCTGGATTCTCTCCTCCTGCATCTCTATGTCTCTTATAATTATCACCTGAAGATTTCAATATTGACTTCACTTCAGCCTGAGCAATTACTGGGAATGTTCTTGCGTATAATAAAAACAATACAAAGAAAAACCCTATAGTTCCTATGAAAATCCCTATATCGACAAATGTTGGTGAGAACATCGTCCAAGATGATGGTAAATAATCACGGTGTAATGACGTTACAATAATTACAAAACGTTCGAACCACATTCCTATATTTACTACAATTGAAATAAAGAATGAAAACGCAATACTTGTTCTTAATTTTTTAGACCACATGAACTGTGGAGAGAAAACATTACACGACATCATAAATAAATAAGCCCACCAATAAGGTCCTGTTGCTCTATTTAAAAAGGCATATTGTTCATATTCAACACCTGAATACCAAGCAATAAACAACTCAGTAATATAAGCACAACCTACTATAGAACCAGTAATCATGATTACAATATTCATCAATTCGATATGTTGAATAGTAATATATGCTTCAAGGTTTGATACTTTTCTCATAATAATTAACAATGTATTTACCATTGCAAATCCTGAGAATATAGCTCCAGCAACAAAGTATGGAGGAAAAATCGTTGTATGCCATCCTGGAATTACTGAAGTAGCAAAATCCATCGATACAATTGTATGTACAGAAAGTACAAGTGGTGTTGCTAATCCTGCAAGTACCAATGATACTTCTTCAAATCGTTGCCAATCCTTTGCCCTTCCAGTCCATCCGAAACTTAGCAAACTGTAAATTTTCTTTTGGAACGGTCTCACTGCTCTATCACGTAACATTGCAAAATCGGGTAATAAACCTGTCCACCAGAATACTAATGAAACTGATAAATATGTTGAAATCGCAAACACATCCCATAATAATGGCGAGTTAAAATTTGTCCATAAGGAACCAAATTGATTGGGAATAGGTAAAACCCAATATGCTAGCCATGGTCTTCCCATGTGAATGATTGGAAACAATCCTGCTTGAATTACAGAGAAAATTGTCATTGCTTCTGCAGAACGGTTAATACCCATTCTCCATTTTTGACGGAATAATAAAAGCACTGCCGAAATAAGTGTTCCTGCATGACCAATTCCTACCCACCATACGAAGTTCGTGATATCCCACGCCCAACCTACGGTTTTATTCAATCCCCAGACTCCAATTCCTGTACCAACTGTGTATAAAATACATCCTATTCCCCAAAGAAAGGCAATAAGTGCTATACTAAAAACTATCCACCATTGTTTATTAGCTTTACCTTCAACTGGTGCAGCAACCTCAACAGTAATGTCGTGGTAACTTTTATTTCCAACTATTAAAGGTTGTCTTATAGGTGCTTCGTAATGCGACGCCATAGTCTATATATAATTATCTAATTATTATTCTTTTTTATACTTCTGTATTTCTAACTTTTACTTGATAAACAACATTAGGTCTTGTCCCAACATGTTCTAACAAGTGATAAGATCTAGTGTCTTCTACCATCTCAGTAATTTCACTTTCATTATCATTAACATCTCCAAACACCATTGCTCCAGTACCGCAAGCACTTGAACAAGCTGTTTGAAATTCGTCGTCAGTAACAGGTCTACCTTCTCTTTTCGCTTGTAAGATTGATGCTTGTGTTTTTTGAATACACATTGAGCATTTTTCCATAACTCCACGAGAACGAACAGTCACATCTGGATTCAATACCATTCTTCCTAAATCATCATTCATATTGAAATCAAATTCATTGTTATTAGCATAATTAAACCAGTTGAAACGACGTACTTTATAAGGACAGTTGTTTGCACAATAACGAGTCCCTACACAACGGTTATAAGTCATTTGGTTTTGACCTTGACGACCATGTGAAGTTGCCGCTACTGGACATACAGTTTCACAAGGTGCGTGATTACAATGTTGACACATTACTGGTTGGAAAACTACTTGAGGATTCTCAGAAGGATCTTCTAGAGCTCTCATTGTTGAAATATATCCAGATTCTGCTTTGTCTTTAAAAGTATCATCACCAGAAAAACTCTCTTCATGAGAATAATATCTGTCAATACGCAACCAATGCATATCTCTTGACTTTCTCATTTCTTCTTTTCCTACAACTGGAACATTATTTTCCGACTGACAAGCAATCACACATGCTCCACATCCAGTACAAGAATTTAAATCTATAGATAAATTAAAGTGAGGTCCTACTGAAGTGTCAAATTCATCCCATAAATCAACAGAAGTAGCTTCAACCTCTTGATGCTTTAATGATACCATTGGAACAGGATTCCAAGAATGCTTTGGGTCTAATGTATGATCATTATATTTAGAAAGGTTAGTTTCTTTAATAATATCCCCTCTTCCCATTAATGTATTATGCAACTGAATACAAGCAAATTCATGTGCTCCTGAAACAACTTTTATCGACACATCTGATTGAGCCGAATCAAAACCTTTATAAAAAAGGTATGCGTTTTTTCCAGTTTGCATTTCTGGTTTCAATCCTACTTTACGACCATATCCTAAAGCAATACCTAAAGAACCTAATGCTTGTCCTGGCTGAATCAACGCAGGAATAGTTACAGCAATTCCATTTACTGTAAGTTCAACTAAACTTCCGTTCAATCCTCCATCAGCAACATTCCAATTGGTAACACCTATTCTTTCTGCATCGCCTTTAGAAATTGACACATAATTATCCCAAGTTGTTCTTGTAATAGGATCAGGTAATTCTTGTAACCAAGGATTGTTGGCTTGTTGACCATCCCCTAAACCTACCTTAGTATATAATTGTAATTCTAGTTCACTTCCTTTAGCAGAAGAAAGACTATTATATGCTTTTAATATATCAACGGCACCTTTAGAAGTCGATTCTTGACTTAAAGAAGTTGCTGTAAAATTTCCATCATGTAATGATTGATTCCAAGATTTTGAAGCACCCATTTCAGCAAATGAAGTTTTTATATAGTCATTATATGATTCTGATTTACCATTCCATTGTAACAGACAGTCTTGAAATTGCTTTGTGTCAAATAATGGTCTGATTGTAGGCTGCATTAAACTGAATGCCCCTTTTTTCATTTCATGAACTCCCCAAGACTCTAAATAATGTGGTGTTGCTAATGCATACTGTACTGCTTCTACAGTTTCATTATTAGTCATTGAAAATGCAACAGACACATCAACTTTCCCAATTCCTTCAACAAATTCTGCTGAATCAGCCAATGTATAAACAGGATTCGAGTTATTGATAATCAATGCTCCTATTGTTCCTGATTTCATATCAGAAATTAATTGAGCAACTGCTGTATCATTTCCTTGACGGGTATTATTAGTTATAGACGCATCTACTACTTCACTACTAATGGCCTTATTAATTTCCAATGCTAGTAATTGCGCATCCTTGTCTTGAATTCCAGTTATAACAACTGCATTCGAGCCTGCACTTTTAATTTGTTTTACTGCTTTTGCAACATTTGCATCTTTAGCAGAAGCACCATTTACAATCACATTATATAAATCTGCTAAAAGTATTTTCTGAACAGATGGTTTTGCTTTTACTCTTACATCAGCATTGGCACCAGAAAGTGACATATTTGCTTCGAACTGTGTGTGATGTGACATTTTTCCGTGATCAGGAACTCTACCTTTCGCATATCCTACATCAAATCCTCCTCCTTGCCAATCTCCTAAGAAATCTGCTCCGATAGAAACGATCGTGCTTGCTTTAGAAAAATCATAAGATGGCAATGCTCTAGACCCGTACATTGCTTCGAAAGCGTCAATTGCTGCCGATTCAGAAACTGAATCATAAATTACGTGACGTACATCACCATAATTTTTACCAAGTTGGTTTATTAAATCTGAAGTCAATGGGCTTGCATCTGTTGATGTTAAAAACACAATTGTTTTACCTCCAGTTTTTACATCTTCTAATTTTTTTATGATTTGAGAATTTGCATCAGACCATGAAATAGATTCTCCATCTAACAATGGCTCTTTTAAACGAAGACTATCATACAATGACAATACAGAAGCCTGAACTCTTGCATTGGTAGTTCCATGAGCTTCTTTATTTGGTTCTATCTTAATAGGACGTCCTTCACGAACTTTAACTAATACATTGGCAAAATCAAAACCATCAGCCATTGTTGTAGCATAAAAATCTGCAACACCAGGAATTATTCCATCCGGTTTAACTACATAAGGAATTGATTTAATTACTGGACCTTCACAAGCCGCTAAAGAAGCTGCTGCTGTTGAAAACCCAACATATTTTAAAAAGTCACGACGTGTTGTAGAAGAACTCTCAAGTGATTCTTTATCTCCTAGAAATTCATCTGTAGGAATCTCTTCAACAAATTCGTTTTTTCTTAACGTATCAACAATAGAACTATTTTCGTCTAGTTCTTCAACACTTTTCCAGTATTTTTTGTTTGATGCCATTCTGTTATATTTATTTAATGATTAAAAGATTTTTTAAACCTTTTAATTTTTTAATTTTTACTTCTTTAAACTAGTAGTGACATTTACCACATTCCAATCCACCCATTTGCGATACGGTAACTTTTTCAACACCGAATTTTTTCGCCAATTGTTCATGAATTTTCTTGTAATATCCGTTCTCAGTCATATCAACCTCTTCTTCTCTATGACAATCAATACACCATTCCATTGTTAATGGAGAATATTGATACACTTCATCCATTTCTTCAACAGGACCATGACACTTCTGACATTTGATCCCTGCAACTGTTACGTGTTGTGAGTGGTTGAAATATGCAAAGTCCGGTAAATTATGAATACGAACCCATTCAATAGGCATCGTTTCACCTGTATACTCAAGTTCATCTGAATCCCATCCTACTGCCTTATATAATTTTTGAATTTCTTTATCCAAGTATTCTTTTCCTTTATCTCCTAGTACTGTATTATCAGCAACTTCACCTATACTCTTATGACAGTTCATACATACATTCCCAGAAGGAATTCCTGACATTTTACTATGCTTAGCAGAAGAATGACAATATTGACAATCGATTTTATTATCTCCTGAGTGAATCTTATGTGAAAAATCAATAGGCTGAATAGGTTGATATCCTTGATCTACACCAACTGTTGACAACCACCCAAATCCAAAAAAAGCGGCTGATAATAAAAAGAATATTACCAATAAAAAGTGTAAGAATTTATTTCCTTTAAAGGCTTCCAATACTCCATTTGCTTGATCTGACAGGGATACTCTTTTGGGAGCATCACCTTTCAATTCATTAACAGTGCGATACAAATTGAATAACATCAACAACATCACAATCACAATCGCTCCTAGAATATATAACAATATATTATCAGTCTCAGTAGGTGCCGTTTCTGCTGCTGCTGTTGAAACGGCTACTTTTTTCTTAGGAGGCGTTTTTACATATGTAATAATATCATCAATATCTTGATCTGATAATTGAGGAAATGCATTCATTGCAGTGGGACTGTATTCAGCCGCTTCCTTTGCATCTGCATCTACTTTTTGAAATGCTGCATTGTCCTTAATCCAAGCCTTTAGCCATTCGTTAGATCTTTTCCCTACAGATTCAATTAATCCTGGACCTACTAATTTTTTATCTAATTTATGACATGCTGCACAGTTTGCATTAAATAGTTTTTTACCATTTGCCGCATCGCCTTGAGCCGATAAATTGAGTGTAAAAAAGAAAAAGAAAGCAAGACTACTAATTGCTAATTTTGATACTAGACTATGGAGTTTCTCACTTTTCATATACGTATTCTTGAAGTTTGGTACAATATTTTCATTATAATCTCATATAGACTAAAATGGAGTACAAAAATACCACTTATAAACAATATTTAAAATCTAAAAATAACGTTAAATGCAATTTATAATTATTCTAAATAATAGAATTCAATAACGTTTTAGAAAACAATAGTATAGATTTGTATTCAAAATAAGTATCCCGAAAATGGAATTAAAAAAAATATTTTTATCTACACTTCTGATTTGCCTAGTTTTCGTCTTAAACACTAGCGCACAGCAAGGTGAAAAGATCGACCAAATCTTGGCCAAAAAAATTGAATACAATAAGAACAACCAGAAATCAAAAGGCTATAAAATCCAATTATATAATGGTAATGAAACAAGCGCATATCGTATAAAAGGGAATTTCGAAGCAGAATTTGGAATGGTTGCTGTAATTAAACCTCAACTTCCGGATTGGAAAGTACAAGTCGGAAATTACAAAACTAGACTGGAAGCAGATAGAGCACTTCTTTTAATTAGAAAAAAATTCGTTGGTGCTTTTATACTCGAAACAGAAATATACTTATAAACATTTTTTACCTTAACAAAAAAACCGAAACAATTGCTTCGGTTTTTTTGTTCTATTTGAATAAATAAATCTATTTCAGTTTTTTCTTAACTGCAATTTCTTCATACGCTTCAATCACATCACCAGGATTGATGTCGTTAAAGTTCTTGAATTGAACTCCACAATCATATCCTTTAGCTACTTCTTTCGCATCGTCTTTGAAACGTTTAAGCGCTGTCAATTCACCCGAATGAACTACAACTCCGTCACGTATAATTCTAATCATTGAGTTTCTCATAATCTTTCCACTCATTACCATACACCCTGCAATATTTCCAACCTTAGAAATCTTAAAGACTTCTCTGATCTCTACATTCCCTGTGATCTCTTCTTTCATTTCAGGAGATAACATTCCTTCCATTGCATCACGTAAGTCATTAATGGCATCATATATAATTGAATATGTTCTGATATCGATTTCTTCTTTATCAGCAATTGTTCTTGCGCTTCCTGAAGGTCGAACATTAAATCCAATAATAATTGCTTCAGATGCAGATGCTAACAATACGTCAGATTCTGTAATTGCTCCAACACCTTTATGAATAATATTCACTTGAATTTCTTCAGTAGATAATTTCTGGAATGAATCTGTCAAAGCTTCAACAGAACCATCAACATCACCTTTTAAAATAATATTCAATTCTTTAAAGTCTCCTAATGCAATACGACGACCTATTTCATCAAGTGTAATATGTTTCTGAGTTCTTACAGATTGTTCGCGTTGCAATTGAGTTCTCTTTGTCGCAATTTGTTTTGCTTCTCTTTCATCTTCAAATACATGGAACTTATCACCTGCTTGTGGCGCTCCGTCCAATCCAAGTATAGATACTGGAGTTGAGGGTCCTGCTACTTTCATTGAGTTTCCACGCTCATTAAACATCGCTTTTATTTTACCACTATTTTTCCCTGCTAATATAAAGTCACCAATTTTCAGTGTTCCTTCTTGAACAAGAATTGTCGATACGAAACCTCTACCTTTATCAAGGTATGCTTCAACAACACTTCCTACTGCTCTTTTATTAGGATTGGCTTTTAATTCTAAAATTTCAGCTTCTAATAACACTTTTTCCAATAGCTCATCTACACCTTGTCCTGTTTTTGCAGAAATATCGTGTGATTGAATTTTTCCTCCCCAATCTTCAACAAGCAAATTCATTGCTGCCAATTGTTCTTTAATTTTTTCTGGATTCGATGCGTCTCTATCAATTTTATTAATAGCAAACACAATAGGAACTCCTGCTGCCTGAGCGTGGCTAATTGCTTCTTTGGTTTGTGGCATTACATCATCATCCGCAGCAACTACAATAATAACAAGATCTGTTACTTTTGCTCCACGTGCACGCATTGCTGTAAAGGCCTCGTGACCTGGAGTATCTAAAAAGGCAATCTTTTGACCATTTTCTAATTCTACTCCGTATGCACCAATATGCTGAGTGATTCCTCCTGATTCTCCCGCAATTACATTCGCTTTACGGATATAATCTAATAAAGATGTTTTTCCATGATCAACATGTCCCATAACTGTAATTATCGGAGCTCTAGTTTCTAAATCTTCTGGATTATCAATCTGTTCAATAATAGCTTCTTCAACTACTGCACTTATAAATTCAACTTTAAATTCAAATTCTTCAGCAACAATTGTCAATGTTTCCGCATCCAATCGTTGATTCATTGTCACCATCATTCCTAATGACATACATGCTCCAATAACTTGATTTACAGGAACATTCATCATAGTAGCAACCTCACTTACTGTTACAAACTCCGTAAGCTTCAGCATTTTACTATCTGCAGCAGCAATTTCTTCCTCTAATTCTGATTGCTCTCTATGAGAGTCTCTTTTATCTTTACGGTATTTTGCTCCTTTAGCCTTTTTAGATTTTCCTTGAAGTCTTTCAAGAGTTTCACGTACTTGTTTTTGAACATCTGCCTCAGTCGGCTCTTCTTTCTTAACTACAGGTTGTCTTCCCTTATTAAAAGGACCTCTACCAGCTCCTCCTGTTCTTGGAGTACTACTTCGTGGAGCGCTACTTTTAATGTCTTTTTTTATTCTTTTACGTTTAGGTCTATTATCCGTAGATGGTTTTCTCGCTGCATTTCCTTTTACTTCTACCTTCTTCTTTTTTGGCTTTTCGAATTGTTTTAAATCAATTTTTCCAGCAAACTTAGGACCGTCTAATTTTTTATATTTAGTTTCAATATTTTTAGAAACTTCTTCAACTACTACATCTTCTTCTTTAGGCTTTTCAACTTCTACTTTCTTGGCTATAGGCTTTTCAACCGACGCATCAACTTTAACCTCTTTTTTAACAGGCTTATCCTCAACTTTTACAGTTGACTTTTTAACAACAAGCTCAACTTCTTTTACAACTTGCTCTTCAACTTTTTCTGTTTCTTTAACTGGCTTTTCAACTTTTTTGGCAGGTTTTGATTCTATATCAATTTTACCAACAGTTTTAATTTCCAATTTTTCAGCCCTAGCCTTTAAGACTTCGTTCTTAGACTCTTCTTCTAGCCTTTGCTTCTCAAGTTCTACTTCACGAGCCAATCGTATAGTCTCTTTCTCTTTTCTCTTTTCCTCTCCTACCTCTTTAGATTCAGCCTTCTTACTTTTATCCGTCTGAAAACCATCAAGTAGAACTTGATATTCTTCATTAGAAATTTTAGTTGTAGGTCTTGCATCAACTTTATGTCCCTTACTAGATAAATGCTCTATCGCTCTATCTAAAGAAATATTAAGTTCACGTAAAACTTTATTAAGCCTCATGGTTTTGTTTTCAGCCATACTATATTGTTACTCTTTTTTATTGTGCGAAAATTAACGATTAATTTTCAAATTCTGATCTTAAAATATTTTGAACTTCAGCAATTGTTTCTTCTTCTAAATCTGTTCTCTTAACCAATTCAGAAATATCTTTGTCTAATACGCTTTTCGCAGTATCTAAACCTACATTTTGAAATTCTTTAATAATCCACGCTTCGATTTCGTCAGAAAATTCTGTTAACTCAACATCTTCATCTTCTAAACCTTCACGTTGAACATCTAAATCGTATCCTGTTAATGTACTTGCCAATCTAATATTTACTCCATTTCTACCAATCGCTTTAGAAACTTCTTCAGGTTTAAGATAAACATCTACTCTACCTTTCTTTCCATCTTCACGACCTTCTTCTAAATGAATTACCATTGAAGTCACTTTAGCAGGACTTAATGCTCTAGCAATAAATAATTGATCGTTCTTAGTATAATTAATTACGTCAATATTTTCATTTCCTAATTCACGAACTATCCCATGAATTCTAGAACCTTTCATTCCCACACATGCTCCTACCGGATCAATTCTATCATCATATGAATCTACAGCTACTTTCGCCTTTTCCCCAGGAATCCTTGCAACACCTTCAATCGTAATTAATCCGTCAAAAACTTCAGGAATTTCTTGCTCAAATAACTTTTCTAAAAACTTAGGTTCTGTTCTCGATAAGATAATAACTGGTTTGTTTCCTTTTAATTCAACTGTCTTAATAATACCTCTTACATTTTCTCCTTTACGGAAATAATCTGAACGGATTTGCTCACTTTTTGGCAATAGAATTTCATTTCCATCATCATCTAGCAAGATAATTGCATTGTGCTTGATGTGATGAACCTCAGCACTATAGATATCTCCTTCTAATTCTTTAAAGTGTTTAAATATATTCGTGCTATCATGCTCATGTATTTTAGAAATTAAATTTTGGCGTAATGCTAATATCGCTCTACGTCCTAGATCAATTAACTTCACTTCTTCCGATACATCTTCCCCAATTTCAAAATCTGGTTCAATCTTGCGAGCTTCAGTCAATTCAATCTCTTCATTATCATCTTCAGACATGCCATCAGCAACAACAATCCTATTTCTCCATATTTCTAAATCCCCTTTGTCAGGATTGATAATGATATCAAAATTGTCATCTGATCCATATTTTCTTTTTAAAGCAGCTCTAAAAACTTCTTCTAATAAAGCCATTAAAGTAACTCTATCAATACTTTTATCATCTTTAAACTCCGAAAACGAGTCAATTAATGCTATATTTTCCATTTTATTCTCTAATTAAAAATAATCTTCACTTTTGCTTCTTCTATATTCTTATATTCTATAGTTGCCGTTTTAACAACAGTAACTTTACCTTTCCCTATTGGCTTAGGTTCTCTAGCTTTCCATTCTAGAAACACTTGATTCTCATTAGTTTCAGTTAATACTCCTTCATAATTTTCATTAGTAGTAGTTTTAATCTGTAGTATCTTTCCTATATTTTTTTGATATTGTCTTTTAACCTTTAATGGATTCGCAATGTTTGGCGAAGTCACTTCAAGTCCAAAATCTTCTTCTTCCCTATCCAAGTTTTGCTCAATATGACGGCTTATTCTCATACACTCGTTAAGAGCAACACCTTTATCACCATCTACTTGAACCAAAATCTTATTCTCAGCCAAAAAAGACAAATCTATTAGAAATAATTCTTCATTTTCAGCCAATGCCTCACTCAACAACTCTTTTACTCTTTCCTGTTTCATTTTTAAGTATAAAAAGAGGGGACTTTACGTCCCCTTCATTTTCAATTATCACTAATTTTGAATGCAAATATACAACTAATTTTTCAACCATAAAAATGATTTTTTATTCTAATTATTAATTTGTACATTTACTATAGTCTCTAATATTTAATAACTGTAATATGAAAAAAATACTTGTCCCTATTGATTTTTCTGAACAAGCAGAATTCGCAGCAAAAGTTGCAGCTAGAATTGCTAAAAAAATAAATTGCGAAATACATTTACTACACATGTTAGAAATTCCAGTAGATGTTGTGGATCAAGCAAACCAAGTGAGCAATTCACCAACCGCTCTTATGTATTTAAAAAGAGCACAAGAAAAATTTGATAAATTGACCAAACGTTTTTTCTTAAAAGATATTAATGTGACTAAATCTGTTTTTTTTCACAATACTTTTGATGGTATTATTGAAGAGAGTATAAAACAGAAAGTCGGTTTAATAGTTATGGGCTCACAAGGTGTTTCTGGATTTGAAGAAATGTTTGTCGGATCCAATACTGAAAAGGTTGTGCGTCATTCAGATGTTCCTGTTTTGGTGATTAAAAATGAAATTGAAGATTTCGAACTAAACAATTTAGTATTTGCATCTAATTTTGACATAAGCAATAAAAAAACATTTAAAAAAATTGTGGAGTTCGCAAATTACTTTGATGCTAAAATCCACCTTTTAAAAATAAATACAGCACAGAACTTCGAACCAACCATAGAAACTCATCTAAAAATAAAAGAATTTCTAGAAGGATACAATCTTGAAAACTATACAATAAATATTCATAATGATATAACTGTAGAAATGGGAATATTGAATTTTGGTAAGTTTATTAATGCAGATGTAATTGCTTTAAATACTCATGGAAGACGAGGGTTGATGCATTTTTTTACCGGAAGCATTTCTAAAGGGATTGCCAATCATGCTGTAAGACCAGTAATAACATTTAAATTAACTTAATCTTTTAAAAAGTAAAAACTCTCAAAATCAAATGATTAAGAGAGTTTTGTGTTGTCCCACAAGGACGTGAAGACTACTATTTTACAATATTACAAAACCTTAATAAAACCTAAAGGAAATCAATAAATTCAATATATAACCTATACTTAAAGGATATGATGATTGTTTAAAATTATTTAATAAAAACGAATAGTATTGTAATATGGTCGGCAAATGGTCGGCAAACTTATTTTTTATGCTTATCTTTGTGATGTTCAAAAGTTCAAAATATGGCATCAATAATTTATAGACTACTTAGCAATTCCGATAATGCCCAGATTTATTTAAGACTATCAATAGCAAAAGGAAAAAGTTTCAGACGTAAAACTGGCTTAAGTATCAATCCAAAAAATTGGAGTGATGATACACACCTACCAAAACAAAATATTGGAACTAACAAAGCAACACATACAAGGCTACGGAAATTAAAAGACAAAATACTTGATAATCTTGAAGATGCAAACAGTAAAGGTGTTGAGGTTACTGGCGACTGGCTAAAGCATCAAATAGATTTGCATTTTAAAAGAGTTTCTGAAAATAAACAAAGTGATTTATTAACTGATGCAATACAAACAATAGTTGATACTGCCAATATCCGACCTAATGCAAAAGGTGGCATAGGAATTTCAATGAGCAGAATAAAAGCATACTCATCTTTTAAAAAGATAATTGAAGTTTATCAAACACATAATAAAGAAATATACAAGGTCAAAGATGTAAACGTGAAGTTTGCAAACAACCTTTTAAACTACCTACTTAACAAAAAACACTATTCAAAAAGTTATTCCTTAAAGAAAATAGCAGACTTAAAAACTGTTTGTTTTAATGCTGAACTTGATGGAATAAAAACAGATACACAACTAAAGAAAATAAAAAGTCCCAAAAGTGATAATGAAAATATCATTTACTTGACACCAACGGAACTAAAGAAAATTGAAAATGCCAACATCCTTAATCCATCTTTACAAAATGCTCGAAAATGGCTATTGTTAGGGTGTAATATCGGACAAAGAGGTGGCGACCTTTTAGACTTAACGGAAAATAACTTTGTTAATAGAAACGGTTTAGATGTTATCGAATTGAAACAACAAAAAACTGGTAAAAATGTAACCATTCCAGTACTGCCAACAACAAAAGAAATATTAAAAGAGGGGCTTCCTTATAAAATATCAATTCAAAAATTAAACAATCAAATTAAAGACGTTTGCGAAATAGCAAAACTAAACACACTAACTAAAGGAAAGGCATTTGATGAAGTTAAAAAACGAGTAATTGAGGGTGTGTACCCAAAACACATGGTAATTTCAACACACGTTTGCAGACGTTCTTTTGCAACTAATCAATACGGTAATTTGCCAACTGTTTTAATAATGCAAATTACTGGTCATAGTACTGAAAGGATGCTTCTAAACTATGTAGGAAAAGACTCTTTGGACTATGCCCAACAAATAGCCGACTTCTATACTCTACAATCTCAAAAAGAGAAAAAAGAACCTCAACTTTCAATTGTTAAACAAGTTTCAAATCAATAAGAGAATGGAAAAACTTACAATTTCTGCTTTTAATGATTCTTATAGTCCAAATTATTTTTCTGACGTATTAATGCCAATATTTGATAACTCCCCAAATGCTAATTATTATTTAAACGTCATTAATAAAAGGTTTAATTTTAGAGTTAAAGAATTAGAGAGTAATACAATTTTGAAAGATAGAGTAAGTCTTTTAAAAGAATATTTATTTGATTTAAGAAGATTTTCTATTGAAGTTGTAAAGTTGTATGAGATAGTAAATAATAAGATCTTGCCTAAGAACTCTAATGAATTTAATATTCAATTATTAAAGGTCAAAGGGTCATTAGAAGTTATAAAAAATTATACTCCTTCAATTAAAAAGAATATTGAAATTAATGAAATTGAATTAGCAATTCGAATTAAAAACTATTTGGTGGATCATTTGAAAGAGTTTATTTCAATTTTAGATTCAGAATTTTATATCCATATCAAGAAGAGTCCCTTAAAAAAAGATCTAAAGGAAGTTTACAAGAAATTGAATGAGTCTATTGATGCCAAGGAAATCCAATTATTAAAAATCAAAACTGTATAACGTCAGCAAAAAGTGAACTAGTTATCACTTTAATATAAGAGAGAGGTTTTATTATTTTTACAAACCTTTAAATCTTAAATGATGAAAAACAAGAAAAGTGCCAGTGCTTTAATTAGCGACTTAAAACGTAAGA
>JAWUWX010000062.1:0-12958 GCA_034111625.1 Flavobacteriaceae bacterium
TGCTACTACTACCTTCGTAAATAATGAAGCAGCATGTGCTGGATTAAGTATAGAAGACAATACATTTGGATTAGGAGTATCTGTATACCCTAACCCAACAGATAACTATCTGTTTATAGAAGGAAATAAAAACCCAATATCTATTTCTATTCATAACCTTTTAGGTAAGAAGGTAATGTCTGCAAAAAACACGAATAAAATAGATGTAAAAGAATTATCAAGTGGAGTTTATATCATTATAATTTCAGATGGTATAGGTCACACCAATAGAAAGTTTGTAAAAAAATAGTTGAGGTAAATAGTTTTTGAAACTGGAAAGGATTTAGAAAAGTATTTGCCAAGTATAGAAATCAAATATTGATTTGAATCTTTATTAATTCTACTGAATGAAAAAAAATAAGAGATACAGCAGTAAAATAGATTTGATATTGTTATTAGTGCCTTTTCTATCTATTGCTCAAATACCATCAGGTTATTATTCAAATGCAGAAGGAAATTTAGATGATGATTTAAAGTATGAATTAAATCAGATTATTGATAATCATACAGAATTCTATTATACAAGTTCAGGAACAGATGTTTGGGACATATTAAAAGAAACAGATAAAGACCCAAATAATTCTAACAATGTAATTCTTATTTACTCAGGAATTTCAGTTGATGCTGCACAAGAATATAACAATAATAATGGTTGGACGAGAGAACACGTTTGGGCTAAATCAAGGGGTGATTTTGGTACTGATATTGGAGTAGGAACAGACGTACACGCTTTAAGACCTTTAGATAATACAACTAATGGTATTAGAAATAATCGAGGTTTTGATAATTGTTCAGATTGTGTTGATGTTTATGATAAATGGTCTAACAATACAGGTTCTAAAAGAGATAATACTGAATGGTCTTTTGAACCACGCAATGAAGTAAAGGGCGATGTAGCACGAATGATATTTTACATGGCAGTTAGATATGAAGGATATGATTCATATCCTGATTTAGAACTCTCTGAAACAATTCTAGGGAACACAGATAAATCTCCTTTACACGGAAAACTTTCAACACTTATAGAATGGCATCGAAATGATCCTGTAGATTCTTGGGAAGAAAATAGGAATGATATAATTTATAACAATTATCAAAACAATCGCAACCCATTTATAGATTATCCTGAATTAGCAGAACATTTATGGGGAAATCAGATTCATGTTGAATGGAATCCTTCAACGCTTAGTTTAGTTGATAATGCAATAAGTAATATAAGTGTCTATCCATCAGTTGTTAGTGATGTACTATTCATTACGAATGTCGAAAATAGCATAATAGACATTGTTGTTTATAATTTTTTAGGCGAAAAAGTAATCTCTACAAAAAACACTAATAAAGTAGATGTGAAAGAATTATCAAGTGGAGTTTATATCATTAACATTGCAGATGGTTTACACCAAACCAATAGAAAGTTTATAAAAAAATAGTTAAGGTAAATAGTATTTAGATAAGTACTTAACTACAATTAACTCTCTTTTTTAAATGAATATATAATCTGTATTTACTCAAGAAAGAGTCTTAAACAGCATAGGCGTACATAGATCGTACAAATCATAAAATAAAAAATCCGCAACTACTTAATTAAAAGTATGTTACGGATTAACTTAAGTGGGCAATGAGGGATTCGAACCCCCGACCCCCTCGGTGTAAACGAGGTGCTCTGAACCAACTGAGCTAATTGCCCTAAGCGGATGCAAATATAAGTGAGTTTTTGATTCTAACAAAGTTTTTAAAGAAAAATATCAAACAATTTCTGCAACTACAAAAGTGCTTCCTCCAATATAAATTACATCATCAGATGATGCGTTTTTTTGAGATGATTCAAATGCTTTATTTACAGATAAATAAACATCTCCTATCAAATTAAACTGCTTAGATTTATCTTTCAAAATAGTTGCATCTAATCCTCTAGGAATACTTGGTCGGCAAAAATAATACGTCGCCTTTTTAGGAAATAATGATAGAATTTCTGCTAAGTCTTTATCATTTACAACACCCAAAACTATATGCAGATTATTATATTCTAAACTCAATAATTGCTTGATTACATAATTTAAACCTTCCTTATTATGTGCAGTATCACATATTGTTAAAGGACTAGTATTAAGTATCTGCCATCGTCCTAATAAACCTGTGTTTTTTACGACATTCAACAAACCCTTTTTAATTTGAAATTTAGAAACTGAAAAACTTAAATCTTGAATTACTTTTATAGACCGAACTGCTGTTTTACTATTTTTTGATTGATAAAATCCTTTTAAATCAGATAGATATTCATCAGCAACATTTTGTTCTGCTAAAAACAAATCAGAACGAGTTTCTATTGCTTTTTGATAAAAAACAGAATGAACTTCTTCTTGAAATTCTCCTATAACAACTGGAATGTCCTTTTTTATAATTCCTGCTTTTTCAAAGGCTATTTCTGGCAAAGTATTTCCTAACATCTGAGTATGATCAAGTCCGATATTGGTAATTACAGAAAGTACAGGTGTGATAATATTGGTTGAATCCAACCTTCCGCCTAGTCCTACTTCTACAATAGCAATATCGACTTTATGCATAGCGAAACTTTCAAATGCAAGACCAACAGTCATTTCAAAAAAAGACAATTTATTTTTGTCAAAAAAAGATGCATTCGTAGAAATAAAATCCACAACTTCGTCCTCAGAAATTGGTTGCCCATTAATTTTAATTCGTTCTCTAAAATCTTTTAAATGTGGTGAAGTGTATAGTCCAACCCTATAACCAGCCTCTTGCAATATAGATGCAAGCATATGACTTGTAGAGCCTTTCCCATTCGTTCCTGCAACATGTATAGATGTGAATTTTTTCTCTGGAAAATTAAGATGTTCTGAAAGTAACAAACTATTGGTAAGGTCTTTTTTAAATGCAGTTTTACCTAGATTTTGATACATAGGCAGTTGCGAAAACATCCAATCTAAAGTTTCCTGATAATTCATTAGTTAGATAATGAAAAACGATATTTAATAATTCCTGTTTGTGTACTTCCGGCATTTGAATCTGGTTGCCAAGTTGTTTTTAATGCGGCTTCTTTTGCGCGGCTTACTAAACAAGTTGCAGTATTAGTAGATCCTTTAATTCCTGGGTTTGCACGAATCACCTTTCCTGCTCGATTTACTTGAATAGCAACTATTACAAGCCCTTCTTCTTCACAATCGTATGTTGGCTTAGGTTTATTCAATGGCTTTCTACTGCCCAATTGATAATCTCCACTTCTTCCAGACCCGCCATTTCCATAATATCCATCAGCATTTGGATCTCCATTCTCATTCCCCTTATCACCACCTAAATTGTCATTTCCCTGACCTCCTGTGGTTGTTCCTTCTGAATTTTTTATGCCTCCCATTAATGCGTCCAACTTCCGTTTTTTCTCATCTTGGTCTTTTCTGATTTTCTCTGCCTCAGCTTCAGCCTTTCTTTTGGCTTCCGCTTCTGCTTTTGCTTTCTTATCAGATTCTTCCTTTGCTTTTAACCGTTCGGTTGCGGCCTTTTTTATTTTTATAGACTCTTCTGATTCTTGTGTAAGCACATCTTCAGCAAGAGCATCGTCAGGAACACTCTCTTCAACAGTTTCTTCTGTAACCTGCTCTTGCTCTGCAACTTCAGGCTGTACTTGAGACTTAACAGGTTCGCTAGGTTGAATATTCCCACTTCCCATTTCAGAAGTACCAAAATTCACTGCAATTCCAGATTCAATAGGTGGATCCAAATATTTCATTCCTAAGAATAGTATCGCTAATAACAACAGCAACATTATTATTGTCGTTATCGTAGCAGATTTTCTCTTATGTATGGTATCAAGTAGTTTCATTTAATTAGGTCTGACAGCCAAGATCACTTTAAATCTATTTCTATTGGCAATATCCATTACGGCAACCGCTTTTTCAATAGGCACTCCTTCTTCCGCTCGTAAAAGTACCGTTGGGTTTTCTTTGTTGGATAGTAATTTTATCAATTCTCTTTCAACATTTGCAAGAGTAACACGTTTCTTATTTACATAAAATGTAGAGTTCTTTTTTATACTTACTGATACATTCTGAGTATTGGTAGATTTTCCTTTTGCACTTGGTAGAATCATATCCAATGCATTAGGGGCATTAGAAGTCAACATAAAAAATATCAATAACAAGAAAACAATATCTGTCATTGAACTCATGCTGAATTCTGGACTTACTTTATTTCTTCCTTTGAATTTCATATTATACTGGTTCGTTTAATAAATCTAAAAATTCAACAGCCTTAGCTTCCATTTGATGGACAACTTTATTGGTCTTCACAACTACATGATTATAGGCCATATAAGCAATTATACCGACTATTAAACCTGCAACTGTAGTTGTCATCGCTGTATAAATTCCTGCAGCCAATGCACCCATTTCTGCCTGACCTCCACTACTCGCCATTTCATGAAATGCCAATATCATTCCAATAACTGTTCCTAAGAACCCTATCATTGGCGCAGCACCTGCAACTGTAGCAAGAACACTTACATTTTTCTCAAGTTTGTAAACTTCCAATGTTCCAGCGCTTTCTATTGCTGTATTAATATCCTCAAGAGGCTTTCCGATCCTGGAAATTCCCTTTTCAATCAATCTTGCTTCGGGAGAATTGGTCTGTGCACATAAAACTTTGGCAGCTTCTAATTTTCCATTGGCAACTTGATCTTTTATCTGATTCATAAAATTATCATCCGTTTTTGAAACGGCATTTATCGCAAAGATTCGTTCGAAATAAATATAAAGTGCCACAATGAGCATTAGCAATAAAATTCCAATAATTAATTGACCTCCTATTCCTCCATCCATTATCAAATTATAAATAGAGAGTGTTTTTTCTTCCGACAAAACTTCACCTAGAATTTCTTGCGTTTTTTGTTGCATGGTAACTATTATTTTAATTTACTTTTATTTAACGAAATTTATTTATAGAAATTGCTTTATGAATGGACATTAGTTTGATAAAAAATGCCGTTTTGAATTGTATACAAAATGGCGTTTTTTATGAAAATCTATATAATCATTAAAACAGTGTTCTAGTCCAAAAGAATACTAAGGTCCCTGCTAAAAAGCCAATTAGTGCTAACCAAGATATTTTTTTAAAATACCAAAAGAAATCAATTTTCTCCATTCCCATTGCTACAACTCCTGCTGCAGAACCGATAATTAACATACTACCTCCTGTACCTGCTGAATAAGCAATAAAATGCCATAATTCATTATCCATTGGTTCACTAAACATACCTAAACTTGCTGCTACTAGAGGTACATTATCAATTATTGCAGAACCAATCCCTAATAAAATAACTACTAAATCAGAAACTCCTTCCTGACCTACAGCATGAATCTCAGTTCCTAACATCGGCACAGACTCTTGTAAAGAAGCTGCAAAATTGAATAACGTTCCTAATGATTCTAAAGCTGCAACTGCCATTAAAATTCCTAAGAAAAATAATATACTCGGAAGTTCAATTTTTGACAAAGAGCTATGCACCGGACTATGATTTGCGTGTGCATCACTTACTTCTGAATCAGAACTTGAGATACTAAATTTATAAGAACTGTAAATTTCTGCAAAAGTTGCAACGATACCTAAAGACAACATCATACCGACATAAGGAGGTAAATGTGTTACGGTTTTAAAAATAGGAACAAATACAATTGCTCCTAGACCTAAGAATAACATGGTAGTACTAAAACGGCTTTTTGGCTTATTATCATCATCTCCTTCTTCTACTTCAAGATCCCCTTTAAAAGCTGGCATAAACGACGCTATAAATACTGGCACCAACATACATACTAATGACGGTAAGAATAAATAACCAAATAAATATCCTGTTGTTACTTTTTTACCAATCCAAAGCATTGTTGTTGTTACGTCTCCAATTGGAGAAAACGCTCCACCAGCATTCGCCGCAATAATAATTAAACCTGCATACCAAATACGTACATCTCTATCTTTTATTATTTTTTGTAAAATGGAAATTAAAACAATCGTCGCTGTTAAATTGTCAATAATTGCAGATAGAATAAATGCTAAAAATGCGAATATCCATAATATTTTAGATTTTTTTCTTGTTTTTATTACAGCCTTAATTGCTGAAAACCCGTCAAAATAATCAATAATTTCAACAATAGTCATTGCTCCTAATAGAAACACCAATATTTCTGCAGTCTTACCTAGGTGATGTAGTAAGGTTTCTTCCATTAAGTGCATTTTTTCTTCGTGTCCTAAACTTGGGAATGCATCTACTAAAGTGTGATTAGCAGAGTCAAACCAAGTCGGAAAAGAATCAATTCCTAAAGAAATTAAAGCCCAACTTATAGCCATCATTATCAATGCTGGTATTAACTTATCGATTTTTATACTGTGTTCTAAAGTTATGGCTAGATAGCCAAATATAAATACTAATACAATTACTGTTTCCATATAGTTAGTTAAGTTTAAATAAGTTGTTTTAATGCGATTTCAAAAGCAGTTTTACATATTTCAGTTTTGTTACTATTTTTAGCATGTGTTTTAATTAATGCCTTTTTAATAGTATTGGAGGTGTCTTTAAAAATCTCTTTATCAATCATAGGCAATGATCTTCTTTCTTCCATCAAATACGCAAAGACACGTGCGATTCCACAATTTGAAATAAAATCCGGTAGCAAACTTACCTTTTCATCAGTATACTCCATTATGGGTCCAAAAAATATTTCCTTATCTGCAAATGGAACATTGGCTCCAGGAGAAATCACTTCCAATCCTGAAGATATCATTTGTGTTACTTGTTCTTTTGAAACTAATCTAGATGCCGCTGCAGGAACAAAAATTTCTGATGTCAATAACCATATTTTTTGATTAATTTCTTCAAATGGAATCATATTTTCTGCCACCAATTTATTCCCATCTTTCCCAAGAAACAAATCAGTCATTTCATTCATAGAAAATCCTTCTTCATTAATCAATCCACCGTCTCTATCAATAATCCCTACAACTTTAGCTCCTAGTTGCGTTAAATAATATGCCGCAGCAGAACCTACATTTCCAAAACCCTGAACAACAGCCCTTTTCCCCTCTATAGATCCTCCATAGATATCATAATAATGTTTTACTGCTTCCGCAACACCATATCCAGTTAACATATCTGCAACTGTATATTTTCTAGATAGGTCTGGTGAAAATATTTTACTTTCAATAATCTTAATTACTCCAAGGCGTAATTGACCTATTCTATTAATTTTATCTGCTTCAGTAGGTTTAAAGTGTCCATTAAAAATTCCTTCTTGAGGGTGCCATACTCCACAATCTTCAGTAATAGGAATTACATCCTTATCAGCATCAACATTTAAATCTCCTCCTGTACCGTAATAATGTTTTAATAAAGGTGTTACTGCTTTATACCAACGCTCTAAAACACCTCTTTTTCGAGGATCGTTTGGATCAAAGTTAATTCCAGACTTAGCACCGCCAATTGCAGGCCCAGATACTGTGAATTTAACTTCCATGGTCTTGGCTAACGAAAGAACTTCATTTTTATCCAGTCCCTTCCTCATTCTTGTTCCTCCTCCTGCAGCACCTCCTCTTAATGAATTTATAACTGTCCATCCTTCAGCATCAGTTTCTGGATCATTCCAATGAAAAACTATTTCCGGTTCTTTATTTTCGTATTTCTTAAGTAATTCTTTCATTAATAAATTTTATCCTTACAAATATATCAAATTAAGTAGTAAAAATTTTACCGCTTGAATGGTCTTTTTTAGCACCAGTAACACTTTTAAGGCAATTGGTCTGATTATCAATACGCAACAATCCTAAAAAAGAAAATATTAAGGCTTCTTTATAATTAATTATAGTCTCACTTGGCACAATAATCTCATTTGAAATCATTTCCTTTAATTTATCAATTAAAAAAGTATTAAATGTTCCGCCTCCTGTAATCAATAATTTTCCAGGATAGTTAATTTTATTTGAAATTTGAATAACGATGTGTTCAACGAATGTTCTTAAAACATCTTCGATTTCAAGATTGTATTTTTCAATCATTGGAAATACTTCAGAAACAACAAACTCATAGCCTAATGATTTTGGTTTCAAACTTTTATAAAACGAAATTTCATTTAATTTTAATAATAAATTCTCATCGACTTTTCCTTTAGATGCTAGGTTTCCTTTATCATCATATTCCAATCCTTTTTTATTTGCATAAAAATTCATTACAATATTAACAGGACAAATATCAAAAGCAATTCGTTCGTTAATTTCTTCAAAAGAAATATTAGCAAAGCCTCCTAAATTCAAACAATAATCATATTCCGAAAATAACAACTTGTCGCCTACCGGAACCAAAGGCGCTCCTTGACCTCCCATTTCAACATCTTGGGTTCTAAAGTCGCACACCACTTTTTGCCCAGTAATTTTAGAAATTGTTTCTCCATCACCTATCTGAAAAGTATATCCATTATCAGGATCATGAAAAATAGTATGTCCATGAGATGCTATAAAATCCAATGCGTCTATTTGATGCTTATCAATAAAATTATTTGTTAGGCTTCCTAAATATTTTCCATATTCAATATTCAATGAATTCAATTGATCCTTTGATTGTGAAAATGCATTTTTTAATTGTTGCTTCCAAGTATCTGAATACGGAATTGTGTCTGAATAAATAATCTCATATATATATCCGCTTCTCTTATCAAAACTTACATAAACAACATCTACACCATCTAAGGAAGTTCCACTCATCAATCCAATTGAATAAACTTTTTTCAAATTCATCTCGTAAAAATACGAATCCTTTTAATTGAATTACTAATAAATTTTTTGTCAATAAAATTGAAACAAAACCGCTATCTTTGTATAAAAAATAAAACTTACTTTTTATGGATTTTAGTTTATCAGAAGAGCATATAATGATTCGCGAAGCAGCAAGAGATTTCGCACAGAATGAATTATTACCTGGAGTCATTGAAAGAGATAACGCTCAATCTTTTCCAGATGAGTTGGTTAAAAAAATGGGGGAATTAGGATTCATGGGAATTATGGTTGATCCTAAATATGGCGGTAGCGGAATGGATGCAATCTCATATGTATTGATCATGGAAGAGCTTTCTAAAGTTGATGCATCTGCCTCTGTAATGGTTTCTGTAAACAACTCATTAGTATGTTATGGACTAGAAACCTATGCTAATGAAGAACAAAAACAAAAATATTTAACAAAACTAGCTACAGGAGAGTTTATTGGAGCGTTTTGTTTAAGCGAACCAGAAGCTGGAAGTGACGCTACTTCTCAAGTTACAACAGCCGAAGATAAAGGGGATCATTATTTAATAAATGGGACTAAAAACTGGATTACTAATGGAGGAAGATCTGATGTGTATTTAGTGATTGCTCAAACTGATAGAAGCAAAAAACATAAAGGGATCAATGCTTTTATCATAGAAAAAGGAATGGAAGGTTTCCATATAGGCCCCAAAGAAGATAAACTTGGGATTCGTGGTTCTGACACTCATACATTACAATTTAATGATGTAAAAGTTCCAAAAGAAAATAGAATTGGCGAAGATGGGTTTGGATTTAAATTTGCCATGAAAACATTATCTGGAGGTAGAATTGGTATTGCTGCGCAAGCATTAGGAATTGCAGGAGGAGCTTATGAACTAGCATTAAAATATTCTAAGGAACGTAAAACTTTTGGTACTGAAATATGCAATCATCAAGCTATCGCTTTTAAACTAGCTGATATGGCTACCGAAATTGAAGCTGCGAGATATCTAGTTATGAAGGCTGCATGGGATAAAGACGAAGGAAACAATTATGACATGTCTAGTGCAATGGCAAAATTATATGCTTCCAAAGTAGCTATGGAACAGACGGTTGAGGCTGTTCAGATTCATGGAGGGAATGGATTTGTAAAAGAATACCATGTAGAAAGAATGATGCGTGATGCTAAGATCACACAGATATACGAAGGAACTTCTGAAATTCAAAAAATTATAATTTCTAGAGGTGTCCTAAAAGGGTGATTTCTATTCTAATAAATAAAAAGCCGACTTAATTAAGTCGACTTTTTTATGCTTTTTTTTCTAAAAACACACTTTTATCATAATCATAAAAAATAGGTTCTAAATTTATCAACTTCAGATATTACCTGACGAGTAGCATCAATTATTATTGTAAAAATATTTTTACTCTCCTTTTTAATTCTAAAAAATAGAAATTAATTAGTTCTGTAACTTTAGCCGTCTATGTTTCATTTTTTATTCTATATTTTTACGCGAAAGCAATCATAAAATTACTTTTTTACTTAAAATATCCAAATGTCAAACCAACCAAAACTTGCCAGATTTAATCAAAATGTACTGTCTAAATATCAGATATATAATAGTATTTTTATGACTTTACCATTTGACTCGATTACAAAAACGGGTGTTTTATTGCCATTATTTCATGAAACATGTAAAAAAGGTTTTAAAAATGGAGAAGATCCAACAGCAATTGTAAATACATTTTTTAAAAAATACCAAGCAAGACGCTCTCCAGAAAGTCAGACCAACTTACTCTTCCGTTTTATACAGTATATTGAGAGACAAGTTGTTTTATTTGATGCTATTGAAGATGCTGCCTTTTCAACTGTTAATAATATGGATGTAATTGGAACTTTAAGAAGCTTAAAGGAAACGACGATTGCTGAAAACAAATTAGAAACACTCAAAAAATATATTGAAGAATTTAAAGTACGTATTGTGCTAACCGCTCATCCTACACAATTTTATCCAGGCTCAGTTTTAGGAATTATTACTGACTTAACGGAAGCCATTAAAGAAAACGATTTACTCCGTATTAATGATTTATTAGCACAACTAGGAAAAACACCCTTCTTTAAAGATAAAAAGCCAACACCATATGATGAAGCGGTAAGTTTAATATGGTATTTGGAAAATGTGTTTTATAAATCATTCGGAACGATTTACGACTATATTCAACAAAATATTTTTAATGGTAAGCACATAGATAACGATATTATAAATATTGGCTTTTGGCCAGGAGGAGACAGAGATGGAAATCCTTTTGTTACTCCAGAAATCACACTAAAAGTTGCAAAAAGGTTAAGAGAAACAATTATAAAAAATTATTATAAAGATGTAAGAGAGTTAAGAAGAAAACTCACATTTGAAGGTGTAGAAGATAAAATAGTAGTTTTAGAAACTGAACTCTATAAAATAATTATCAATAAAAAGCCAAGTTTAACTTTAGAGAGATTTACATTAGATTTAAAAGAAATCAAACAACTTATTATTGACAACCATCAGTCTCTTTATGTTTCCGAAATTAACAGTTTATTAAATAAAATTCATCTTTTTGGATTTCATTTTGCCAATTTAGACATTCGTCAAGATAGTAGAAAGCACGCTGAATTTTTCAACAATATGGTAAATGCTATGATTGAAAATGGGAATGATAGCTTTCCACAGAATTATCATAATTTATCAGAAAAAGAACAAGTAAATATTCTTTCAAAAATTAAAGGGTCGGTAGATTTATCTTTAATAAAAGACGAGGATACTCTTAAGGCATTAAACACAATAAAAGCATTAAAAACCATTCAAGAAACAAATGGTGAAAAAGCTGCCAATAGATATATAATAAGTAATAACCAAACAACATTGAATGTGATGCAACTGTTTGCAATGCTTAAACTAGTAGCTTTTCAAGACAAGTTAACCGTTGATATTGGGCCGCTTTTTGAAACCATTACAGATTTAGAAAATGCTCCTTCCGTTATGGATGAATTATATACAAATCCAGAATATGCGGCTCATTTAAAATCTAGAGGCAATAGACAGACTATAATGCTTGGCTTCAGCGATGGTACGAAAGATGGTGGTTATTTAATGGCAAATTGGGCTATCTATAAAGCAAAAGAAAATCTGACTACAATCTCAAGAAAATATGGTATAACAGTTATTTTCTTTGATGGTCGTGGTGGACCTCCTGCTCGTGGAGGAGGAAAAACGCATAATTTTTATGCCTCTTTAGGACCTACAATAGAAGACAAAGAAGTACAACTAACAATACAAGGACAAACAATTAGTTCAAATTTCGGAACATTAGAATCATCACAATACAATCTAGAGCAATTAATAAGTTCGGGGATTTACAACAGTTTAAACGATACAGATTTAAGCATGCTTCCTGAAAATAGAGTTGTTATGGATAATCTTGCAAAATTGAGTTATCGTGCCTACGTTAATTTTAAAGCGCACCCAAAATTCATTTCATATCTAGAAGATATGAGTACCCTTAAATTTTATGCAAAAACTAATATTGGTAGTAGACCTTCTAAAAGAGGAAAAGCAGAAGGTTTAGTTTTTGAAGATTTAAGAGCAATTCCTTTTGTAGGATCTTGGAGTCAGCTAAAGCAAAATGTCCCTGGATTTTTTGGCGTTGGAACTGCTTTAAAAAGTTATGAAGATGCTGGAGAATTTGAAAAAGCCCAGCATTTATTTAAAACTTCTAGTTTCTTTAAAACACTGATTGAAAACAGTATGATGTCTTTATCTAAATCGTTTTTTGATTTAACAAAATATATGTCTGAAGATCCAGAATATGGTGAATTCTGGAATGTTATTCATACAGAATATCAAACCTCTAAACGACTTATTTTAAAACTCACAGGATATAAAGAACTCATGCAAGAAGAGCCTGTAAGCAAAGCATCAATTGCTATTAGAGAATCAATTGTACTGCCTTTGTTAACTATTCAGCAATATGCGTTAAGAAAGATTCAAGAACTTGAAAAAGAAGATGTAAGAGATGAAGTGCAAATCAAGATATACGAAAAAATTGTTACGCGATCGCTGTTTGGTAATATAAATGCAAGCCGAAACTCGGCCTAACCCTATTATGC
>JAWUWX010000063.1:0-9957 GCA_034111625.1 Flavobacteriaceae bacterium
AATGTCTGCAAAAAACACGAATAAAATAGATGTAAAAGAATTATCAAGTGGAGTTTATATCATTAGAATTTCAGATGGTATAGGTCAAACCAATAGAAAGTTTGTAAAAAAATAGTTGAAGTAAATAGTTTTTAAAACTGGAAAGGATTTAGATAAGTACTATCCTACAATTAAAACGGAATATTAAGATTAAAAGGAATTGCACTTTTAAAAGATACTATAATTGGATATGTTGACTAATAGTTGACTAAAAATATCGTAAAATACTGATAATCAACTATTATTCAACTATAAAAGTGGAGATGGAGGGACTCGAACCCTCGTCCAAACAAGCAATCAAAAAGCCTTCTACATGCATAGTTTTTGATTAATTTTCGATAATAAGCTGACCAAAAACCGCCCACTTAAAACTTATTCATTTTATTTTAGAATAAAACCATGACCTTTTTATTCCTATGTCAACATTTACGATGCCAAAACTTCGAACGCCGTTAACCAAGGCTTTCGAGAGGCATAAAGCTTTCTGACCTTGTCAGACTAGGCTAATCCTACTATAATTCGGATTATGCAGCTAAAGCGTAGTTATTCTCGCCGTTTAAAAAGTTGAAAATGATTTTTACGAGTACTTTTTCAATGCTCGACATGCTTACAATTCAACTGACCTTGCAGTCAAAACCAGTCATCCCCAATATTTCAATGAACAATTGTAATAAGTGTGCGAATTTATGAAAAAATAAATAACGAAACACTATTTGTATTGTAAATCCTAATATCTTCGCAGCAATATTTATACCAATAATTCAAGAAAGATCATATGAAGTTTGCAATTATTAAGGAACGTAAAAATCCACCAGATAGAAGAGTTGTCTTTTCACCACAGAAATTAAAAGAAGCACAAGAAAAATTCCCTGAAGCAACATTTAAAGTTGAATCTTCAGATATTCGTATTTTTTCTGATCAAGAGTATAGGGACTTAGGTATTGAAGTGACTGATGACGTAAGCGATTGCGATGTGATGATAGGTGTAAAAGAAGTTCCAATAGAGAATTTAATTCCCAACAAAAAATATTTTTATTTCTCTCATACAATTAAAAAACAACCGTATAATAGAAAATTATTATTGTCAATGCTTGAAAGAAATATAGAGATGTATGACCATGAGACAATTGTCAAAGAAAATGGTGCGAGATTGATAGGTTTTGGTAGGTATGCTGGATTAGTAGGTGCTTATAATGGATTTAGAGCACTAGGAATTCGAGATGGATTGTTTGACTTGCCCAAAGTGGAGACATTGGCAGATTTAGATGAAGTAAAAAGAGAATTGGATAAAATTACACTTCCCAATATTAAAATTTTACTTTCAGGAACTGGAAAAGTTGCATTTGGTGCAAAAGAAATTTTGGATCATTTGAAAATAAAAGAAATAAGTGATGCATTGTATTTAACATCGCAATTTACTGAACCTGTGTATTGCATGGTAGATGTTATAGAATATAATAAGCGTATTGATGGTAAAGTAGGAGATAGGTTCAAGTTTTACAAAGATCCTAGTGGTTATAAAAGTAACTTCATGCCATATGCTAAGGAAACTGATTTTTTTATTGCAGGTCATTTTTATGGAAATAATGCACCCTATTTTTTTACAAGAGAAGACGCTAAATTGCCAGAATTCAGGATTAACTTAGTCGCAGATATTAGTTGTGATATTGATGGTCCAGTCGCTTCAACACTTAAAGCCTCTACTATTGAAGATCCTTTTTATGGTTATGACCCACAGTCGGAAACGGAAGTAGCGTTTGATAAAAAAGGAGCAATTACAGTAATGTCAGTCGATAATTTACCTTGTGAATTGCCCAAAGATGCTAGTGAAGGTTTTAGTGAGATGTTTTTAAAGCATGTCATCCCTTCATTCTATAATAATGATAAAGAAGGTGTTCTTTCTAGAGCCAAAATGTCTGAAAATGGCAAACTCACAGAACGATTTTCGTATCTTCAAGACTATGTTGACGGAATAGAATAATGCTACAAGACAAACAGTTTTTAATCGATCTTTCTAAAACAAAAATGCCTTTTGGAAAATTCAAAGGCAGAGACTTAATTGATTTACCAGAACACTATATTGTATGGTATCATGCCAAAGGTTTTCCAAAAGGAAAATTAGGAATGATGCTCGGATTGGTTTACGAATTGAAATTAAACGGATTGGAGTATTTAATTCATGAGATTAAGAAGAATAATTGATTGTAATGAGTTTGATAGTTTTTTTAATATAAATGAATCCAGAACAATATTTTTTTAGTCAAAAAGAACCAAATCAATCTATTATACTCTATGTGCTGAGTGTTATCCTAAAAAATAATTCCGTATTTGTTCGATAAAAGGAAAATACTTAAAATCCTTAATCTAAACTATTTATTGTTTTTCTTATTGCTACCAAATTACTCAATAATTTCTCTAAATAAGCTAAATCAAGCATGTTTGCGCCATCGCTTTTAGCATGAGCAGGATCAAAGTGTGTTTCAATAAATAAACCATCTACGTTATTCACAATTCCAGCACGAGCAATTGTTTCAATCATATCAGGACGTCCTCCTGTAACTCCTGAACTTTGATTTGGTTGTTGTAAAGAATGTGTAACATCTAATACTACAGGAGCATATTGTTTCATTTCTGGAATTCCTCTGAAATCTACAATCATATCTTGGTAGCCAAACATTGTTCCTCTATCCGTAATCCATGCTTTTTCACTTCCGCTATCTTTTACTTTCTGAACAGCATGTTGCATTGCAGAAGGACTCATAAATTGTCCTTTCTTAAGGTTGACTACTTTACCAGTTTTAGCAGCTGCAACCACAAGATCTGTCTGACGGACAAGAAAAGCAGGAATCTGTAATACATCTACATATTCAGCGGCTTTAGTTGCGTCTGAAACTTCATGGATGTCTGTTACGGTAGGAACATTAAAAGTCTGAGATACCTTCTGTAAGATTTTCAATGCTTTTTCATCACCTATTCCCGTGAAACTGTCAATTCGACTACGATTTGCCTTTTTAAAACTTCCTTTAAAGACAAATGGAATTTTTAAATCATCCGTGATTTTTACAATTTTCTCAGCAATTCTCATTGCCATTTCTTCACTTTCAATTGCACAAGGGCCAGCCAGTAAGAAAAAATTATTAGAATCAGTATGTTTTATATTTGGGATAAGATTGATGTCCATAGTATTGGTTTTCTGCAAAGGTACTGATTTTTTGTAATGAATTCTTTAATAAAAAAAGCAGAAGTAATTTACTTCTGCTTTTTTTATTATGTGTTGTGTTTGTCTAAAATTGATATCTCAATCCAAGAGCAATATCAGAATTGAAGCCATCATAAGCATCGTTAAACCCAATCTCTGGACGATAATCTAAAGAAATTAATAAAGGGATATCAAAATCATATTCAATTCCAATGTTTCCTGCAGCAAACACTACAGTATTCGAATTGTCATTTACTTTCCAACTTCCGATTCCACCACCAATTCCGGCAAACCAGTTGAAACCTCTATCTCCACCAATATTCCAAACCCATTGATAGATTCCAGTCAATTTAAAACTATCAACATTTTTACTGCTACGTAAGCCTAAGTCCAATTCTAGACGAGTTACTTCGCTTAATTTCCTTTGGTAAGAAATTTCACCTCCAAAACCACTATTGTCTCCAAAACGGATACCAATTGCATTGTCTGAAATATCTTGAGCGTTTGTAGTAAATATTCCACAAATTAATAATCCGATAATTAAAAGTATTTTTTTCATAATCTTTTAGTTTTTTGTTATTGCTTTAATAACTATTTAAAATTTTAATAATTGTAAAAAGCTATTTTGCAAGAACAATGCCATAAGATTAAAATGGGATGGTTATTTAATTAATCTAAGGATGTTTTTCTAATTTAAAATCAGAAATTCACATCGTCGATTTATATTGTATTCTTCGTCAGTACATATATCTCCTGTGATACAATAGTTCTTTGGTTGCATTTCCCAACAAACACATCTACATTAGTAGGAATATCACCATAGATTGTAATAGTTACTTCTAGTCTGTCTGGACTACAATTTCCTCCATCAATAATATCGGCATAATATACAGTTCCGTCAAATAGAGGATCAGTATTTGAATATTGATTTCCATCAACTAAAGCGTCAAACCAAACGATTTCTGTACCTCCTGATGCATCTAGATTTGAAACTTTACTATTTTATGATTTACAAAATTCTTGTGAAAAACTTCCAATTGGATTTGGATTAGTGCATTGTGAAAATGCGGAATGTTTGATGAATATTAAGTGTAAAAAATAAGAGTAGTGAAGTTTTGTTCGATAATGAAATGTAGTATTTTTTCATCTAATGTGTTTTGGGGGTTAGATAAATATAAATGAAAAATAATTACAATAAAAAATGAATCTTGTGAACAGAGTTGTAAAAATTTAAAGTTGGTTTTTAAATAGTTTGTTTACATTTGAAAACGAATAAAACATAAGATTAAATGAATATACATTTTATTGCAATAGGAGGTAGTGCAATGCACAATTTAGCAATGGCACTAGAGCAGAAGGGATATGAGATTACGGGAAGTGATGATGCAATATTCGAACCTTCAAAATCTAGACTAAATAAAAGAGGTTTATTGCCCGAAGAGTTTGGCTGGTTTCCAGAAAAAATAACGAATAACCTTGATGCCGTTATACTTGGAATGCATGCGAAACCTGATAATCCAGAATTAAAAAGAGCGCAAGAAATTGGAATAAAAATATATTCTTACCCTGAATTTTTATATGAACAGTCGAAAAATAAGACACGTGTTGTGATTGGAGGTTCTCATGGGAAAACAACAATTACTTCGATGATATTGCATGTATTACATTACTATGATTTAAAAGTAGATTATATGGTTGGAGCACAACTGGAAGGATTTGATACGATGGTGCATTTGACTGAAGAAAATGAATTTGTTATTCTAGAGGGTGATGAATATTTATCTTCTCCTATTGATAGAAGGCCGAAGTTTCATTTATATAAGCCAAATATTGCATTGTTAAGTGGAATTGCTTGGGATCATATCAATGTTTTTCCATCTTTTGAAAATTATCTTGAACAATTTGAAATATTTACTGATTCAATTACTAATGGTGGAATTATGGTTTATAATGAAGAAGACGAAGAGGTGAAAAAGATTATAGAAAAAAGTTTACATCCTATAAAAAAATATTCTTATTCAACTCCTGATCATACTATTGAAAATGGGGTAACGTACATAGATACTCCAGATGGAGCATTGCCATTAGAAATTTTTGGAAAACATAATTTGCAAAATTTAGCTGGAGCAAAATGGATCTGTCAGCATGTAGGAGTTGATCAAGATGATTTTTATGAGGCGATAGCAAGTTTTAAGGGAGCAAGTAAACGATTAGAAAAAATTGCAGAAAATGAATCAACTGTTATTTTTAAAGATTTTGCTCACTCTCCATCCAAGGTTCAAGCAACAACCAATGCTGTTAAAAATCAATATAATAATAGAAAAGTACTTGCATGTCTTGAACTACATACTTATAGTAGCTTGAATGCTGAATTTTTAAAAGAATACGTTGGTGCATTAGATAATGCAGATATAGCCGTTGTTTTCTATTCTCCACACGCTATAGAAATCAAACAATTAGAAAAAATTACTGAACAGCAGATAGCAAATGCTTTCCAAAGAGATGATTTGATTATTTATACAAACCCAACAGCGTTTAAAGACTATCTATTCACACAAGATTTAAATGATACTGCTTTATTATTAATGAGTTCAGGGAATTATGGCGGAATTAATTTTGATGAAGTTGCGAATTTGATTTAGGCTTTTTTAAACCAAGTTGAACTAGTTTTTGTTTGAGCCATTTTTTATCTGTAACCATACTAATTAACCAATTTCTATACTCTTTATTAAAAATTGATTTATAAATTATTTTTAAACTCTTGCGTATAATAAGACTTTTCGCTATTTTAATTTCATTCTTTTTTCTAAATAAATCATTGGAAAGTGATTTATTAAAGAAAGATAAATAGGATTTTGTTTCAGTTGTTCTTGTATATTCAAGAGAGTCTACTTGACCAAAAATCTCGTAACAGGTTGCTATAAAGCAGTTTAATGGGTTGAATAGGTTGTTGAAATGATTAAATGTATTTTTTACAATTATTTTTTTTGATAATAGAAAAACATCATAGGCATTTCTTAAAGAAATATTTTTAAAGTAAAATCCATCATCATTAATTTGTTTTGCAATTATGGATAAAGTTAATTGATTATCAAAACTCATTACAGTAACGTCATTAATTAATATAACATCTTCTTTTACAATATCATAATTGAATTCTTCTACATACTTTTCTATTAAAAGTTCTTTGTGTATTTCAATAGCCCCAATATTATTCTCTTTAATCAATCTCATATAATGGCGATGATTTGGTGGCATAAGACCTTCTGATGAATATTTATTGTATCCGTTTTTTTTTAATAAATTTACAGTAATTATAAAGTCGTTTTTTGACACTAAGAAATCTATATCACCAACCATTCGTTCTCCAATATCTTCATATAAACCTTCTAGTAAATTTCCTGTTCCTTTTAAGAATATTGGTGTAATATTATTTGTTAGTAGTAATTCATTAATTTCTTTCGCTTGATCAATAATTTGCTGATTTCTTTCACGGTTTAAATCCGTTATATACTTCATGTATTCCAACAAATCTGTTGGTAAATAGTGCAGAAAATCAGCTCTTTTTAAATTGCAATACAAAGCAGGAAAAACATAATGACTTGTACTTACTTTTACAACAGTATCCCAATCTATATTGTTTGATTTTAATTCTTCTTCAACTAAAACATTATTATGATTTTCATGTGAAATCGTCAAACATTTTCCAATAAAAAATAATGTTTCTTTATAATTCATTATTGAATATTTTAGTTACCGTTTTTATCATTTCCTCATTATTAGAATAGGTGAGTTTATAGCAGTTTAATCCTGCAAACCAATCTAAAAATAGTTGCGCATTTTCTTTTTTAGGCGATAACCAAGAATCTGGAACTAGTTGCTGAAAAGCATCAATTTTAGAAATCTTTTTACAGGTAAGTTTAGCGTCTTTCTCATACTTGATAAAAACTAAATCATGGCAAGGTAAATGTGCTAAAAAATCGTTGTTATTTGGTTTTAAATAGCGCACAATTTTATTTAATGATTTAAAATGATATTCAGCTGAATTTTCTAACTCAGGATACATAGGTAATAAAGTTTCTAAGCTATTTTTTTTTATAGAAATCGCCGCAGGAAAACTATAGACTTCTTTTCTTTGTGCATCAACGGGTACAAAATCATCCGCTAAACAAGTAAAGCCATTTGCTTGTAAAAGTGCTAAGGAGGTGCTTTTACCGTTGCCGGAATCTCCTAAAAGAAGTATCGACTTTTTGTTATCACTTACAGCAGAAGCGTGAAAAACTCCCATCCATTGATCTTCTTCTTTTTGATGCATGTCTTTTACAACTTGCATAGAAAATGTCCCTTGAAAATAATGAATGTTACTTTTCTTCCAAGAGCCAACAATGTTATTTTCTACTACGAAATAGGTCAATTCTTTTTCAGAAAACACTTGATAATTAAAGTTTACATTCAAATTTTCACCTACTTCTAAATGGACAAACTTAGGGTGAATAAAGAAGAGGTTTTCTTCACTCTTGAAAGCGACTTTAAAAATATAATTATTTATTTCATAGTGTTTTATAAATTTAAAATCACTTGGAATAGAAACATTGTTGAAATTGGTAGTAAGAGATTCTGTTTCTTTTGTATTTGGATCGTATAAATCCTGCTTGAGATCCTTTATGAATTCAACTATATTTTCAAAAGGGATATTCAATTCTTTAGATTGTTGGGTCGCAATATCTTCTAGAGAAATATGATTATTTATATCTTGAACAATCGAAGCTGCATTGTTTTCTAGAATAACATATTTATTAGTTGCCTGAAACCATACAATGGTTTTAGTATCTATTTTTTTAGTAAGGAGAGTTGAATTCATAAAGTGTGAAAATAGAAAAACTTCAAGAAATCTTGAAGTTTTTCTATAAAAATATTGTTGTCATTTCTTATTTTATCACCTAAAAATTACCTCCTGGAGGACTCTGAGCCTGTGCTTTTGTTGGATTTAAGATTATGTAAGTACCTATGGCTGTTAATGCTGCATACTTACCATAATTTCCTATTTTCTTCAATGCATCTTGACGAGAAATTTCTTGATCTTTACTTAAAGTAACTTTATTTTTTATTTTTTTATCTTTCATAATTCTATGGTTTATTCTAAAATAATTTTCTTGCTGATAATTCCAGTTTCTGTTTGCAACTTAATAATGTAAATACCTGTAGATACTTTAGGCAAGGATATGTCTTCAATTCCATTAGAATTAAAAGACTGGTTCAGAATTTTTTCACCTAAAATATTATATAAAATCACCTCCATTTTACCTCTTTCTAATCCAGTAATTCTAATCGTAGAATTGTCCAACTTATAAACACTTAAATTTTCTGAATTAAAGTTATCTGTAGATAAAACATTACTGGTAGAAGTGCGTAAATAAAAACGCCCTATTCCATTACTATCCGCATTTAAAGTGACTTTATAGTTGCTGTTATTTTCATCTAAACGTGTAAATGTATTTGTTTGTCTGTCTTCTAAAAACACTTTTAACCCAGAAGGTAAGTTTACTGCATTAGCAGTAAACGTAATTTCTTTGCCAGCATCAGCATTTAAACCTAAGGGAATAATTGTATTTTCATAATCATCCTTTGGTAAAGATTGTATCATAAAATCTACACCTTCACTATTAGAAACTAAATGAGAGAATAAGCTAAAACTTGTAGATTGACCAGTAAAAGTACCGGCGTCAAATCCAGGATCTAATGCTTTGGTCGTGTTTTCTGCATATCTTATTTCAGTAAATTTTTGATTATTATCATTATCATTAATAAATACATCTATTCTAGGGTTATTAGTTTCTCTAGAAAAAATTATTTCTGGTTGATGACTTTGCAAAGATTCTGTTATTGTAAAATTATCTGCGGTTGAATTAGCTGCATTTACAAAAAATGCTTGCCCAGGATGAATATAATCGGAGCTTGCTAACGTAACATAATTTGTTCCGTTCCAAACATATACAAATTCGTGTGTGTCTGTAAGGTTTGCCGAGTTTGCCGCAATTAGCTCACTTACTTCTATATAAGAAGGAAAAGTATTTCCAACTAAATTCCATTTATTAACTTCTCCAAAACCTTGAGAAATTGTACGTGTAACATCGCTTGTTGGAAAAGTTCCAATAAACCCATAGTCACCTGCTCCAGTTCTTTTTAAAGAGTAACCTTGGCCTTGATTAAAAGTTGCTGCTGCTGCACCAGTTTGAAAATAATCCCAACTTCCGTCAGCATCAGTGGTATTATTATAAGTACTTACAGCATCATTATTAAGAATAGTACCAGAAACATTAATAAAATATGCAGTATTCCAAGTATCATCATATTGTTCTCCAACAACTGGCGAAGAAATTAAATGCCAATTTGCATCTCCTACAGCTACATTATAGGTGACATTTCCTGTTGAAGTACCAGAAACTATTAATGAACCACCTGCAGTAATGTTTATACCATCTGGTTCTGTAATTGTTAAATCATTAGTTACAGCTCCAGTTGTCGCTCCAATTATTGGTGCAGTAGTAACATCAGGAATAATAACATTGTCAGTTGCAATTGGTACTGCATTAGAGTCCCAGTTAGCGCCAGTTGCCCAATCTGAACTATCACTTCCATCCCATGGGACAGTGGGTGAATATGCCGGCCATGAAATATCATCAATTATTAATTGTTTACTTGAAATATTTCTAATTTCA